>CAZOIA010000192.1:0-10436 GCA_964579675.1 uncultured Planctomycetales bacterium
CAGCCCACAATGCCGCCTTTGCTCTGTCCGCCCGTACCTGCCGTGGAGGAACCCTTCAACCACAGGCGCGAAGCCAAGGAGATGATGATGAGTCAAACCCCATCCGCCGGAACCGCCCGAATCTTGTGCTTCACCTCACTGCTGGTCGGTGGGGGCGCTCTGCTAATGACCTGTCCCTCGGTGCCCGCCCAGGAAACCCGACCGGTGGGCAAAACGCTGGAAGACCAACAGCGCAATGCCGTTTTGCTCGGTGATTACGATTACACGAAATACTCGATGTCGTTTACCGGCTATACCGGTCAGGACCGCCAGCGGGTGGCTTTCTTGAGCTGGCAGCACGCGGTCAGAACGCGCGTCGGCCCTCGTGGGAGTTACAAAGCCGGTCTGACTATACTGCCCGAGGGCCGCCTGGTGCTGGCTGCCTGCCGCAGCAATAATGACCCGGACCCCACCAAAAGGCGATTCGTCATATCCGTGTACGAATCCGCTGATCAAGGACTCACCTGGCAGGATATCGGAAAAACGCCCCTGCTCGGAAAAGAGCCCAGTCTGACCGCTTTGCCTGACGGCTCGCTCGTGCTGTCCGCACAGAAGGACTACTTCGGCCCGGGGGCCAAACTGGATGAGATTTACATCTCCCGTTCCCCAGACGGCGGCCGAACCTGGGACACGCAAATCCTGCCCGGTGGTGATTACCCCAGGAACATGATCATAGAACCGGACGGGACTTTGTTGATGATTCGAGCGCTCGCAACCGGCGGGATCACGAGCAAGGGGAGCCCGAACCTCCAACTCTGTCGCTCCAAGGATGGCGGGAAAACGTGGCAGTTTTCCGAAGGGATCGTCGATTGGGACTACTCGCAATTCGCAGAAGTGTCAGCGATTCGCTTCAAGAGCGGCCGCCTTCTGGCCGCCCTGCGCCGACAGATTCCCGGGACCCGCGGCCATGGATTTGAGGATACCGTGCTTACGGAATCCTCGGATGAGGGGAAACATTGGTCCAAACCCCGGGATATGGTCAACACGGCTGAAGTGCACGTTTACCTGACGGAGCTGAAGGACGGCCGGGTGCTGGCCACCTACTCCAACTACCATCTCCCCTGGGGCGTCTACGCGATTGTCAGCAAGGACGAAGGCAAATCCTGGGACCTTGATCATCCGATTCAGTTGGCCCTCTCTGCCGACCACTACAACGGTTGGCCCGTCACTTTGCAGCTTGCGGACGGCAGCCTGATCACATCCTATGCGATTACCGCTTACCTGAAGCAACCGCCGGAAACAACCGTTACCGAGGTCGTCCGGTGGAAGATGCCCGCGGTGGATCTGGCGGTGGTGAAAGACAACGCGGTCGCCGGCTGCCAGGGGCCGACTCATGATGGGGAACGCACGGACCACCCCGGCTCCCGCGTCGATCAAGCCTTGTCGCGGATGACGCTCGACGAGAAGGTCGGCATGCTGCTCATGGTCCAGTTGGACAAGGCCACGCTGGAGCCGTTCTTGAGAGATTTCCACTGCGGCTCGCTGCTGGTCTGGGGGAACATCAATCCCATCCATGATGCAGCGGAACTCTGCGCCCTGGCGAACCAGGCCCAGGGGCTGTCACTGAAACACCGTTCTCTGCCCGTGTGGCTGCACGGGTGGGCACCGGGGCTGGGCTGGGAACCCGACTGGATCAGCAGGGCGGCGCGCAGGGTCGGCCCCGAGGAGGTGCGGCAAGCGGCGGCGGTTTTCGGCCGCCGATGGCGGGCGGTCGGGCTGCACAACCTACCCCAACCCTGCCTGAACGTACCCCTGCACCCCACGGGTATCATGCTCGACTGGGCGATCTCCACCGATCCCGAGGTGGTCTCGCGTTATGGCCTCGCGTTGACCCGGGGCGTCCTATCCGCCGGCTGCGGGACCATGGCCCAGCATTTCCCCGCCCATGGGGCGGCCGCCCTCGACAGCCACACCGCCTTCCCCGTGGTCGATCTGCCCGCCGACGAACTCTGGCGGGATCATCTTGCCTGCTATCAAGCCTGCTTTGACGCCGGGTGCACGACCCTGTGCACCGCGCATCTGGCCTGCCTGGCGCTGGACCCGGACCGCACACAGATAGCCACCACCTCCCGGCGGGTTCTGACCGATTTCCTCCGCGGAAAGATGGGATTCCGGGGAATCGCCATTGCCGATGCCCTCGAAATGCGCGGGTTTCGCAAGAATGGACCTCTCGAACAGGTCGCCGTTGACGCGGTCATCGCCGGCTGCGATTCGCTCTGCATCGTGGAACCGGAGAACGTGCAGCCGGTTTTCACCCACCTTTTGCAGGCTGCCAGGCAGGGCAAGATCACGCCCGAGCGGCTGAACGAAGCGGTGAAGCGGAACCTGGAGTTCATGGCGTGGCTGGGCCTGTTCGAGGACCCGATGGTATCAGCCGAGGACGCCCTCAAGCTCCTGGAGAACGAGGCCGACAATGCGTTGCTGAGAAAGGTGACCGGCCGGAGCGAGCCGGAGGCGATCACCACCACCGAGCAGGATCCGCCGCAAACCGCTCCGTCCGCTCCGGCAACCACGCGATTTGGCATCAGCGCCGACGCTCACTTGATGAAAAGTGCGCCGCCTGAGCACGAGGCTTTCTTTCGCCGGTTCGTCGATGCCATGGTCGGATGGAAGCCGGATTTCGTCATTGATCTCGGGGATTTCGCGTGCCAATGCCCGGGGGGCAAGACGACGCCTGCAATGCACGATTGCCAGCTCGAAGGTCTGAAACGCCATTTCGCCCTATGGGGCCCGCTGCCGGGCCCTTACCACCACGTCTTGGGCAATCACGACGTCGGATGGATCATGGGCGGAGAAGAGACCATCACGCCCCGGGACCTCTACGAGCATGATCATCGAGGTGAAGACATTACGAAGGACGAGTTCCTGGCCGTGACGGGGACCCCCAGCCGGTACTATTCCTTTGACGTCAAGGGATACCATTTCATCGTTCTGGACGGGAACAATCGCAGAGACGATTCATCCACACCGGCCGGTCGTGACGGCGTCGAGGGCACTTATTGGATCGATGCCGCGCAGAAGGCATGGCTGGCTCGTGACTTGGCGGCCAACCGGCGAAAGCTCAAGCTGGTGTTCTCCCACGAGGAGCTGCACCACACGCCGGTGGAGGGCTCCCGCGAAGGCGGGGATCGACCATTCCCGCGAGTGGGCAAGGAAGTCTCCTACATCGACAATGGATGGCAGATCAGGGAGATGCTCCGCACGGACGGCAGGGTCCTCGCGTGCTTTGCGGGCCACAAGCATCGCAGTCGATGGACGGTTCATGGCGGCGTCAACTATATCACGCTGTCCGCCGTGCACTGGGGCGGCAGTTACGCGAAGGTAACCCTGTCCGACAAGTTGTGCATCGAGGGAGTAGGAAACCAAAGAAGCTATACGCTAACTATGGAAGGTCCTTGGCCCGGTGGGGACGTGGGCGAAAGTAATCAGGTGCCCCTTGCGTTCCCATTCCACAAGAAGGAGCCCGTGCAATGCGCATCCCAAGAACGAATCGTCGGCGGTTCCTGAAGAACGCCACGCATGCAGCCGTCGGCATGGCCATTGGAACCACGGTCGCGCCGTCCAGAACCCGGGCGGCTCCGACGGCCAGGAGCAGGAAGTTCGTCATCGGCCTCATGGGTGCGGGCGAACGCGGGGCATGGTTCATCACCGACGGGCTGGTCAAGCGCCCCGACGTGGAGGTGGCCTACGTCTGCGACGTGGACGAGAACCGGATGAACAAGGTGGCCCGAACGGTTGAGGAACGCCGGGGTACGAAGCCGAAGGTGGTAAAGGACTTCCGGCGCATGCTCGACGACAAGGACGTCCACGCCGTGTTCAACACGACGCCGGATCACTGGCACGCCCTGGGGACGATCTCGGCCTGCCAGGCGGGCAAGGACGTCTACGTGGAGAAGCCGGCCTCGCACAACATCTGGGAAGGGGGCAAGATGGTGGAGGCGGCGCGGAAGTACGATCGCATCGTCCAGCTCGGCTCCCAAACCCGCAGCGCCCCCTACGCCCGGGCCGCCGTCGAGTACCTTCGCTCCGGCAAGCTCGGGGACATCCACCTGGTCCGCGTCCTGAACATGAAGACGCGACCCACCATCGGGAAAAAGCCCGACGGGCCGGTGCCCCCGGGCGTCGATTACGATGCCTGGCTGGGGCCCGCTCCCTTGCGCCCCTTCAACCCCAACCACTTCCACTACAAGTGGCACTGGTTCTGGGACTACTCCGGCGGCGACATCATCAACGACGGTGTGCATCAGATCGACGTCGCCCGATGGTTAATCGGGAAGGATTATCCCAAGGCGGTCTCAGCGACGGGCGGGATTCTCTCGTTCGATGACGATCAGGAAACGCCCGATACGCAGGTTGTCACCTGGGATTACGACGACATGACGCTGGTGTTCGAGCTGACGCTGTGGACGCCGTACATGAAGAAGACGGACTTCGGCTTTCGCAACACGGACGCGCTGCCCGATTGGCGTTTTAACGCGACGAAGGTCGAGGTGTACGGTACGAAGGGCATCATGTTCATGGGCCGGCAGGGTAACGGATGGCAGGTCTTTGATGCCGACCACAAGGAGATCGCCTCCGGTCCGGGCCGCCGTCCCTACGAGGTGCACGTCGACAACTTCTTCGAGTGCGTCGAATCGCGCGCCAGGCCGAACGCCGACATCGAGGAAGGCCACCGCTCCACGATTCTGTGTCAGACGGGGAATATCTCCTACCGGCTGGGCGGACGGAAGCTGAAATTCGACGGCAAGACGGAGACCTTCGTCAACGACGCAGAGGCCAACAGACTGGCTAAGCGCGTCGGACGCGAGCGGTGGATCGTGCCGGAGCAGGTCTGATCCGACCTCGAAGGACGCCGGGATTGGATATCCGCCGCAAACGGCAGGGAGCCCCGATGCCAGGTTCAACCATCGTTTACCAGTTTTTCTTCTCATGGGTCGTCGTGGTGGCCTGGCTCTCGAGCGCCGGGCGGGCCGCCGATCCGGGGGCTCTGCCCCCGCAGGCTGAGTTGCGCGTCACCCTGGATGCGCCCGGCACCGTAATCGCCTGCCCGCCGACGGAGACCTACGAGGCCGTGGCAAGCCGTCTCGCTGACGGCCTGGAACGCTTGACGGCCCGACGCCCGCGGCTCGTGGCGGACACCGGTTCGCCCGGCGAGCTGGGTGCCGGCCCGATCCTCGTTCTGGGAAACCTGATGGACGGTCGTCTGGCCCGGTCGCTGTACCTTCAGGCGTATGACTTCACCGACCACGCCTGGCCCAGCTCGGGCGGCCGCGTCGTGCGGACCATCCGCGATCCCTTGGGGACGGGGGCGCACGTGGTCATGGTCGGCGGCAGCGATGTTGACGGCGTGGCGGCGGCGGCGAACGAGTTGATCTCGATCATTGAGCAGAATGGGCCGACAACGGGATACCTGAACCGAGTCAGGCTGGGACGCTGGGCCGAGCCCATCGAAAGCCACACGAAAGACCTTCTGGGCAACGACGACGGGATCTGGTCCCGCAGCGGCGGGTCTGGGAGCTGGAACTACATGATCGAGATCGCCCGGGCCGGTCTCGGCTATCTCCGCACGGGCAACGAGGCCTACTTGCCCGTTTTCAAACGGGAGCTGCGCTACTGGTTCGACCACGACGTGTACCACCCCAAGGACGATGCGCCGCAGATGCTCCACGGCCGCCTGTACACGCTCGTCCTCGTCTGGGATCTGCTCCGCGATCATCCGTCGTTCAGCGCCGAGGACCGGCACAAGTTCGATGAGGACTTCCTCTTCGTCTTCTCCTCCGGCGAGGGCCCCGGGCGGATTGCGTCTCAAAGCCGGCGAACCCTCGTTCGGGGCAACCACGGCACCCGCGCCGGCCTGGACGCGTTTTTCGGTGGACGCTTCTTCGCGCGACGTTTCGCCCTGCCCGAAGCGCAGGAATGGCTCGAGGTTGGGCAGCGCTACTTCGCGCCGCAGATGACGTCGGCCAAGCCCGTTTGTGATTCCTGGGGGCATCAGTGGGCGGCGTCGTTGTACAACACGCTGGTCTACGCGATGGCTTCCGGCAAGCAGGAGTACTTCGATTCCGAACCGCTCAGACTCGCGGCCGAGCGGGCCCTCATCGCTCACCCCAACGGCGAGGGTCCCCTGGGTTATCTGTCGGCCTGCGCGGTGGCCACCGCCCAGACGGGATATCTCAGTCTGTGGGAGAGCGCCGACCACATCGGGCGCCGCGGGGCCGAGATGCTCGGCCAAGGGGACGAGCACCTGCGCAGTTTCTGCACGGGTGCGCCAATCACAAAGCGAGATGATCTTCTCGGCGTGGCGGTTGCTCCCGTGGACCGACTCTGGTACGAGACCATAGACGCGGCTGGCTTCAACCCCGGCGGATTGTTCCAAGCCGGCACCCCGCGTGACGCGTGCTTTGACAAGGCTTCGATCCGCGAGGGGTGGACGGAGCGGGACTTCTACCTGTTATTCGACGGCATCTCGGGCGGCCATCACTCCTTCCAGGACGGCAACTGTATCGTGCGTTTGTGCGAAGGCGGCCCTTCGTGGCTCGGCACGGGAGAGAGTTATAACACCTCGGCCACCGTGCGATCGCAAAATGGTCTGTTCGTAGCCCTTGACGGCGCGGGCCCGGGTCGGCTCCACCGTTACGCGCGGCTGCTCTACGCGGGCTGGGCCGGCTCCTACCTCGCCGTCGCCGCTGCGCTGGAAGGGGTGGGCGAGGTGGACTGGCAGCGCCACATTGTCCGGAAGCGCGGCCGGTGGACGCTCGTCATCGACCGGGTGGTGGCCCGGCAGGCTGGCGAGATGCTGGCCGAGCGCCATTGGTACGTCCGCGGAGCCGTGACGGCCCGAACCGACGGCCTGGTGAGTGAACAACCGTTTCAAGAAGCACCCCGCTGCCTGCACCTTCAAACCGCGGGCGTGCCGACTGAAGGCATGGCCGGCACCAGCGACCGCACCGAGGCGGTCCGCCTCCGTGCGATCCCGGATCGTCCGTTTGAGCTGAGTACGCTGCTTCACGTCAATCAACATGCCGACAAGCCGGACTTTCGGCTCATGAAGACCGGGCTCGGCTGGCGTGTCGATTCGGGCGCCGACACCGAGGTCGTGATCGTCGCCCCGCCGGGCCGGGACGGGGTGACCGTGCTGACCCAACAGGGCAGTACGAGGATTGGCCATGCGTTCGTCACCTCCATGCCCGCTTTCGCCGACGCGCTGCAACCAGAGGCCGGCCCCGGCGGTGAAACACTGGCGCTACACCCGACAGCCCCACCGGCTACCCTCGGCTGGCAATCCTTCCCCGTGGGTAAGGAGTGCGTCACGGCAGTTGCCGTCGGCCAGGACGGCCGGCTGGCAGCCGGCGACGCCGCCGGCCAGGTGGTGCTCTTCTCGCCGGCGGGAGCCGAGTTGGCCCGTGTGCAACTGCCGAGCCGGGTGCTCGCCCTGCACTTTTTGGGCGACGACCTGCTCGTCGGCCAAGAGCGCGGCGCCTTGACCCGCCTCGGGCCGGACGGCAGCGAACGCTGGCACGTGGTGATCCCCTACGTGCCTATGGCGTGGCCGTACTGGAGCGAGTACCGCAGCCGGGTGCGCGAGATCACCTCAGCGGACATCGACGGCGACGGCGAGGAGGAAATCCTCATCAGCAACTCCGACCGGCGCGTCTATGCTTTCACCGGCCAGGGTGAGCCGAGATGGAAAGCCTCGGTCGAGTGGGGCGTGTACACGGCCATGACGGTTGGGCGGCACCGCGACGGCTTTGGCTTGTACGGGGGGACGTCGCAGCCTTCGATGCACGGCTGGTGCATCGTCTTCGGCGCGGACGGCAAGGTGGCCCGACACTATTCCCGTCCCGACCTGGTGTCATGGTCCATTCCCTGTCAGTTCCGCGATATGCGCCTGGCCGACGTGGACGGCGACGGCGAGGCGGAAGTGATCAACGCGGTGGACACCAACTGCGGTCAGCTCGTGGTGTACGAGCCCGACGGCCAGGTGCGCTGGGACGCCGACGTGGCGGGAGCGGCGCAAGCCATTGCGGTTCGCCCGTCTGACGAGGCCGGCAACAGAGCCGCCACCGTCTATTGCGCTTCGGCCGCGGGGTACGTGTCCGCCTTCGAAGGCGCCTCCGGTGTCCGGCGCTGGGTATGCTTCATCGGAGAACCCAGCGACTTCCTCGCCACCATGGGCCAGGACGCGATTCTCGCGATCTGCCAATCGGGCAAGGTTTTCGTCGTCGATCGCCATGGAGCCCTCGGGGGACGCCATTCATTCGGTGCAGCGGTCACCGCGTTCCTGCGGCCCGGCGACCACCGCGAGGCCGCAACCGTTTTGGTGGGGACCCACGACGGCCGCCTCCTGGCTCTGCGCGAAGGCGCCGGCGACCCGAAACCGGGCCGAGAGGGCAAGTTGTCGCGCTCACTGCCTGAGCGACCCGCCCGGCGAAAATGTTATCGGCGCTTCGCTTGTCTTGGGGCCGGTGCACACGATGGGCCAGCCGATCCGGGGCTTGAAGGCCCGACGGATACACTTGGAATCGCCGTACCGGTGGAGGAGTGACATGTTGGGAAAAACAACGCCATTGATCGGTCTAGGTACAGCCGCGGTCTTCGCGGTTACATATGGTCCGTCGGCTTGCGCAGCCGCGGAGGCAACAGATAGGGGACGACCGCGAGCATCCGCAGTGCGGGAGCGGGCCGGACCAGCAGAAGTGCTGTACAACGGCATAGAACTACCGGCTGAGTGGCCGCCGCGGAACAGGACTTGGAGCATGGAGCCCATCGGCTCGCCTCCATACATCGTCTCGCCGCCCGAAGTGATCCCGATTGACGTGGGGCGTCAGCTCTTTGTGGATGACTTCATTATCGAGGAGGCGTCCCTGAAGCGAAGCTTTCACTCCGCTGAGTATTACTCCGGCAATCCCGTTTTCGACGACATCCCATACAGCGACGGCATCTGGTATGACCCGCGCGACAATCTCTTCAAGATGTGGTACTCAGGCCGCTACGCCGCTTCCGGAGTGGTCCGCTACGCCACTTCCCGAGACGGCATCCACTGGGAGAAACCCTCTCTTGACGTCGTTTCCGGAACCAACATCGTCTTTCTCCCGGAGATTCGAAGGGATGAGACAACGGTATGGCTCGATCTCGAGGAGAAGGACCCGAGCCGGCGTTACAAGATGTTTGTCTATCTCAAGAAGCCTGCCGAGTACAACTACTGCTCGGTGCACTTCTCCGCAGACGGCATCCACTGGGGTGAATCCGTCGCCAGGAGCGGAAGATGCGGAGACACGACAAACGTCTTCTGGAACCCCTTTCGCAAGGTCTGGGTCTACAGCGCAAAGGATCCGCATATGCCGGGACGGAAGGACACGATCCGCATAAAAACTGGCGCTCTCAAGGGTAAAGATCAGAGAGTGAAGCGACGTCTGTACTGGGAGGCCCGCGACCTGATCCGCCATTCCATGTGGACGAACGAGGAGATTCCCTATTGGGTCGGCGCCGACAGGCTGGACCCTCCGCGACCCGATCTGAACATTCCGACCATGCTCTACCGCCTCAACTGCGTGGCCTACGAGAGCCTGATCCTGGGCCTCTTCACCATCTGGCATGGCCAATACGAGGGCCGCCCCAAGATCAACGATCTCGTAGCCGGCTTCTCCCGCGACGGATTCCACTGGGACAGAACGAACCGGGAACCGCTGATAACCGTCTCGGAGGACGACGAGGACTGGAACTGGGGCAATGTCTCATCCGTCGGGGGCTGCTGTCTGATCGTGGGCGACAAGCTGTACTTCTATGCATCTGGCAGAGCGAGGAAAAACGACAGCTTCACCGGTCTTGCGACGCTCCGGAGAGACGGCTTCGCCTCGATGGACGCGGGAGCGTCGGAAGCGAGTCTCACCACAAGGCCGATTTCCTTCAAAGGCAAGTATCTCTTCGTCAATGTGGATGCCCCGCAGGGGGAACTCAGGGCCGAGGTTCTGGACGAGAGAGGGCAAGTGATTCAGCCATTCACGCGGGAGAATTGCGCTTCGGTGAGTGCCGACAGGACGCTACAGACGGTATCCTGGAAGGGCGTGGAGGACCTCTCGAAAGTCTCCGGCAGGACCGTGAAGTTGAGGTTCCACCTGAGGAGCGGGAGGTTGTACGCGTTCTGGGTAAGCCCCGCCAGATCCGGGGCAAGCTACGGATACGTTGCGGCGGGCGGCCCGGGATTCACCGGGCCCAAGGACACCATCGGAAATGCGGCGTTGCCACACCGGTGAGCGACCGGGAACTGCAATAGGATTCACGACCCCTGGGTCTCATTCTCCTGCCCAGCCCTTGCCCCTCCGCGAGCCACCGAGGACGGCCCCGGGGGCGATTCCCGCGCCGGGAAAGCGGCGCCGGCCGGCGGGATTTGGCGAATC
>CAZOIA010000193.1:0-10423 GCA_964579675.1 uncultured Planctomycetales bacterium
CCCCAGCAAATGGAACATTTGACGGCTAAACCGGCAGAACTCGCCGTCCGGGCGATGCAGTATTCGTCCCGGGCCGGTGAGAACGTGCTGGACCTGTTCGGCGGCAGTGGCTCGACGCTGATCGCGGCAGAGCAGACGGGGCGGCGGGCGTTCGTGATGGAGATCGATCCGGCGTACTGCGATGTGATCTGTGACCGCTTCCAGCGCTTCACGGGTAAACCCGCGATTCTGGAGCGGACGGGCACGTCGCCCCTACCCATGAAACCCCGCGAGGAGAACATGCGATGAGAAGCGATGGGCCGCGAAGAGAGGCGAAGCTGATTTCAAACCGGAGCAACGCCCCGGTCGAGGCCGAGGCGTTGGGGGCGGGGACGTGATGGGGTCAGGCGTTCTCAGCCAGAGCGAGGTACTCGGTCATGGCATCCCCGCCCTTCGTCGGGGACTTTGCCCGTGGCGGGCTGGTACTTCGTGCCACAAGTCTCGCACTCGACATGATCGTCGTCAACCCACGGCAGGAGGTCCGGGCACCACTCATGGCATTCGGGGCATTCGCAGCCAGGCGGAACGGCCAGGTGCGTCCATTCACCCTTGCCGACGAGACCGGTGCGATCAGCCTCAGGTCGTGGCTGGCTCATCACTTGGCCTCCGCGTTGTACGCGAACAGTCCCCGCTCGACCTTGCGGAACCGGGCCGCCTCGCCCTTGTCGGCGATGTGCCGGATGATTGCCGCGTACAACGTCGCGTGCGGCGTCTTGCCCCCTGGGCTGGTCCACAGGCCCTGCTCGGCCATCGCGGCGATCATGGCCTTGCAGGTCATCGGCTTGCCCGCGGCCTTCAGAACCTGCGCGGCCGCCTCCAGGGCGCTCGTCCGCTTGCCGCCCTCGCCGCCACGTTTGGCCCGTGTGGCCTTCTTGGGCGCCTTGGCGCCTTTGGCTTTGCCTTTCCCGCCCTTGGCCGACGTGGCGGTCTTGGGCTTCGTCTTCTTCGTTTTCTTGCTCATGGTTTTTCCTTTCTGCACGCCCTTGCCTGCGCCCGCCTCCGCCGGCGGGCAAGCAGGCCAGGCGTGCAACCCCATGAGGGCTCGATCTGGCCGCGGCATCAAGCGAAATCTGCCCGAAATCTGAGGTTTTTTTGCATGTTCGGCGACACCGCACACATCGCGACCGGCATGCAGTGTCACCGAACGGCATGCGCGAGGGAGGCGGCATAGATGACCGAACATGCGCCTAGCGTGCAGGCAAGCCCGGCGATGAGCCCGACGGCGCTGACCGTCGCCCAGCTCGCCCGGCTGCTGGGCCTGGCTGAACAGAAGGTCCGCGAGCACGTCGCCGACGGCGCGCCGGTCAGCGCGGACGGAATGATCAACCTGGTGCACTACACGGCGTGGCTGAACCGGCGGCTGGGGCAGCGCGATGGCGATTGATCCGGCGAAGCTGACGCAGAGCGACCTGCTCCAGATGGTCAACGCCACGCCGCTGGGCGTGGTGCTGACCCGCTCGCGCCTGCGCCGGCAGATGGACGCTGGGGCGCTCAAGTTCGGCGACGGCACGCACATCCACCTGGTTCGGTACGCACGATGGCTGGCTGATGAGCTGGACAAGCCCCGACCGCCGAAGGCCGACTACGCCGAGGCGCGGCGCAAGCAGGCCGAGCGGAACCGCGCGGCCACCAAGGCGTCCCAGGACGTCCACCCCGTCCCCGAGATCGAGGACTGCGAGCGGCGGAAGGCGTGCGGTGAGTCGTTTCGGCTGTTCTGCGAGACGTACTTCCCGGGGGCGTTCTATCGCGAGTGGTCCGACGATCATCAGCGCGTCATTGGACGGATCGAGAAGGCCGTGCGCGAGGGCGGCCTGTTCGCCTTCGCCATGCCCAGAGGAAGCGGCAAGACCACGTTGGCACGTTGCTCGGCCCTGTGGGCGGTCCTCTACGGCTACCGCCCGTTCGTGTGCCTGATCGGCGCGGCCGACGACCGCGCCAAGGAGCTGTTGATCCCGATCAAGAAGCACATCGTCGAGAACCCGCTTCTCCTTGCCGACTTTCCCGAAGCGGTCCACCCGCTCCGATGCCTCGAGAACAGCTCGAAGCGGCAGCTTCAACAGCACATTCAGGGCCGCTTGACGCACGTGCATTGGGGACAGGAAAAACTGGTCTTCCCGACTATCGAACGCGAGCACCTGCCCCGGGCGCTGCGCGATGACGGTTACGAGGGCAGCCCCTCCTGCGGATCGATCATCACGACGACCAGCCTCGACGCGAACATGCGCGGCCAGCAGCACAGCCGCGTGGACGGCTCGGTCATCCGCCCGTCGCTGGTCCTACTGGACGACCCGCAGACCCGCCAGTCGGCGGCGTCACCGACGCAGACCAAGCGCCGCATGGAACTGCTCAACGGCGACGTCCTGGGCATGGCCGGTCCGGGCGAACAGATCGCGGCCGTGCTGACCTGCACGAAGATTTACGACGGCGACCTGGCCGATCAGGTGCTCGACCGCGAGAAGAACCCCGAGTGGGACAGCGAATGCACCAAGCTCGTCTACGCCTTTCCGACGAACGAGAAGCTCTGGGACGAATACTCACACCTGCGCCGGTCGCGGGGCCGTGCCGCGGCGACCGAGTTCTACCGCCGTCACCGGGAGGCGATGGACGCGGACGCGGTCGTCGCCTGGCCGGCGCGCTACGACCCGAAGACCGAGGTCTCAGCCATCCAGCACGCGATGAACCTCAAGCTCAAGGTCGGTCCCGAGGCCTTCGCCAGCGAGTATCAGAACGAGCCGGTCCTGGAGCAGATCAACGATCAGGTGCTCACCGTCGAACAGGTCTGCGATAAGACCAACGGCCACCAGCGCGGCGCGGTGCCCCCCGCCTGCACGAAGCTGACGATGTTCATCGACGTGCACGACCGGCTCCTGTTCTACTGCGTCTGCGCGTGGCAGGAGGATTTCACCGGCTACGTGATCGACTATGGGACGTTCCCGCAGCAGAAGCGATACACCTTCACGCTTGCCAGCGCGACCCGCACGCTTGGCCGGGCGTTCCCGGGCGCGGGCGTGGACGGCGCGATCCACGCCGGGATGGATAAGCTGATCTCGACGTACCTCTCGCGCGAGTGGAAGCGCGGCGACGGCCTGATGAAGATCGACCGCCTGCTGGTGGACATGGGCTACAAACCCGGCATCGTCGCCGACGTGAAACGCAAGGTCGGCGGCACGGCCATGATGCCGGCCAAGGGTGTGGGCATCCGCGCCAGCCGCAAGCCGTTGTCCACCTACACGCGCCATCCCGGCGAAGTGCACGGCCACTTCTGGTACATCCCCAACGTCCGCAGGACCGGCGAGTTCCCGCACGTGCTGGTGGACGTGAACTACTGGAAGACCTTCGTGCATTCCGGTTTGCTCACGGCGCCCGGGGACCGCGGCTGCATCTCGCTGTTCGGCAACGACGGCCGCGAGCACGAGCTGTTCGCCGAGCACGTCGCCCACTCGGAAACCTGGGTCGAGACGACCGCCCTGGGGCGGGTCGTGCACGAATGGTCGCCGCGTCCGACCCGCCCCGACAACCACTGGTTCGACTGCCTGGTCGGCTGCGCCGCAGCGGCATCGATGTGCGGCGTCAAGGCCCCCGGCGAAGCGCTGGCTGCCAAGCCCCGCAAGCGCTACACGCAGAACGACCTGCGAAGGAGGGATGCATGACCGAGCCGGTGACAGAGCGAAAGAGCTGGCCCTCCGACGGCGACACGCGCGGCCTGGAATGCCGCAAGTGCGGTTGCCGCCACTTCGTGGTGGACAACACGCGGAAGGTCAACCGGATGATCATCCGCTACCGCCGATGCCGCAACTGCGGCCAGCGTATGACCACGTCTGAGCGGGCCGTCGGCCCGAACGAGTGAAGTTCTTTCCAGATATGGAAACCGATCCTTCGCAGACGGCTCACGCGGCCGGTTGTCAGCCCGCGGCCGGACATCTCGGGCCGGTCGGCGGTAGGTAGTGAAGGAGAGGTGACGCGATGGCGGAAGACCTGAAAGACGCGATCAAGCAGAACGCCGAAGGGCCGAAGCGGGCCAGCGGGGATTCGGGCAGCGTCGATCAGCACGACCTGAAAGATCAGATCGCGGCGGACAAGTACCTCGCGTCCAAGGACGCGGCGAAGGGCCCGGCCAAGGCGTTCACCCGCGCCAAAATCGTGCCCCCGGGAACTGCGTGAACATGAAACTGTGGCCCTGGACAAAGCGGAAGAAGGTGCAGGCCGTTGGGCAGGTCATGCTCGTGCGCGGCCGGTTCGATGCCGCCCGGACCACGCCGGACAACCGCAAGCACTGGGCCAACGCCGACCATCTCTCGGCCGATGCCGCCGCCTCGCCGGACGTGCGCCGCACCCTCCGCAACCGCGCCCGCTACGAGGTGGCCAACAACGCCTACGCCCGGGGTATCGTGTTGACGCTGGCAAACGATACGATCGGCACCGGGCCACGCCTCCAGATGCTTAGCGATAGCGACGAGGCCAACCGCGCCATCGAGACCGAGTTCGCCGCCTGGGCGAAGGCCGTGGACCTGCCCGGTAAGCTCCGCACGATGCGGCAGGCACGGGCGCAGGATGGCGAGGCGTTCGCGCTGCTGTTCAACAACGCCCGGCTCGCGGATCCCGTCAAGCTCGACATCCGCCTGATCGAGGCCGACCAGGTGACGACGCCCGGCCTCTCGCCCATTCAAACTGGCGGGGTCAGGAACGTGGACGGGATCGTCTTCGATGAGTTCGGCAACCCCGTCGAGTACCACGTGTTGACCGAGCACCCCGGCTCCAGCGGTGCGTTGGCCGGCACGCGGTACGACCGCATCCCGGCGGCCAGCATGATCCACTGGTTCCGGGCCGACCGGCCCGGTCAGTCCCGCGGCCTGCCGGACATCCTGCCGTCCCTGCCGCTGTTCGCCCAGCTTCGGCGGTACACGCTGGCGGTCATCGCGGCGGCCGAGAGCGCGGCGAACATTGCCGTCCTGATGAAGACCAACACGCCGGCGGGAGGCGAGTCGGCCGAGGTCGAACCCATGACGGAGATGGAGTTTGTCCCGAACATGGCCGTCTTCACGCCGGAGGGCTGGGAGCCCTCGCAGGTCAAGGCCGAGCAGCCCGCGACGACCTACGACATGTTCAAGCACGAGATCCTCAACGAGATCGCCCGCTGTCTGAACATGCCGTACAACATCGCGGCCTGCAATTCCAGCGACTACAACTACGCCTCCGGGCGACTGGATCACCAGACCTACTACAAGAGCATCTCCGTCGAGCAGGCCGACCTGGAGTCACGCGTGCTGGATCGCATCCTCGCCGCCTGGCTGGCCGAGGCCGTCCGCGTCTTCGGCGTGGGCGATGTGGCCGGCGCGCCGCACCAGTGGTTCTGGGACGGCCACGAGCACGTCGATCCGGCCAAGGAAGCCAACGCCCAGGCCACCCGCCTGGCCAGTCACACCACCACGCTCGCCACGGAATACGCCCGGCAGGGCAAGGACTGGGAAACCGAGCTGCGCCAGCGGAGCAAGGAGAAGCAGCTCATGGCCGAGCTTGGCCTGACGGAGTCCGACGCACGGCCGGCCATCGGCGATGCGGAAGAAGATGACGAAGCGGAAAGCGAGGCGGATCGTGCCGCTGCCTGAGCAACGCCAGGACGAGACGCACGGCGACTTCGTCCACCGCTGCATGGCGGATGAGGTGATGGTCCGAGAGTTCCCGGACGCCGACCAGCGACGGGCCGTCTGCGAAAGGCAATGGAAGGGAGCAACGAGGATGTCGAGCGAGAACCAACCCCGGTTCGTGACGATGAAGGCCGCGCTGACCGTCGAGGCTGCGGGTGACGGGAAGGACCTGCCACGTTTCCGCATGGTCGCCTACACGGGCGGACTGATGCAATTGGCGGGCTTTCCGCACCCGGTCGTGGTGGACCTGGCGGGTTTGGAGATCCCGTCGCAGAACCTGCCGATCCGCCTGGAGCACGAACGACGCCAGGGCGTCGGCCACACGCAACGCGTGGCCGTCGAGGGCGGCAAGCTCATCGCCGAGGGGCTCATCAGTCGGGACACCTCCTGGGCTCGCGACGTGGCGAGGTCCGGCGCCAACGGCTTCCCCTGGCAGGCGAGTATCGGGGCGGCGGTCGTCGAGAGCGAGTTCGTGCCCCCCAGGCAATCGGTTCACGTCAACGGCCGAACGTTCGAAGGCCCGGTGCACGTGGTGCGCAAGGCCGTCCTCAAGGAGATCAGTTTCGTCGACAGCGGGGCCGACACGGAGACCTCGGCCCGTGTAGCGGCGACCGGACAGGAGAACACAGGTATGGACGAGATGAATGGCGACAAGACGCACGTAGCGAAGAACGACCACGACAAGCAGGCAGAAACGACCGAAACGCAGGCGGTAGCCGGCACGGACGCTGGCGCGCCTGCGTCGTCGGTCGAAGCGGCTGCGGACCCCGCGGCCGAGATGCGCGCCGCGGCGGCGGCCGAGCAGGAGCGGATCAACGCGATCCGGAAGGTCTGCGGTAAAGATCACGGCGAGATCGCCGCCCGAGCGATCTCCGAAGGCTGGGACGCCACGCGGACCGAACTGGAAGTGCTGCGCGCCTCGCGGCCCAAGGCGCCGGCCGTGCACGTGGTGGACAACGCGATGGACGGTGCGGTCCTGGAGGCCGCGTGCATGCTGACGGCCAACCTGGCGGATGTGCAAGAGCTGCACGACGAGAAGACGCTTGAGGCGGCCAGCAAGCGGTTCCGGGGCGGGATCGGCCTGCAGGAGCTGCTGCTGGAGGCGGCCTGGGCCAACGGGTTCACCGGCCGCAACTTCCGCGACAGCCGGTCGGTGCTGCGCTACGCCTTTGGCCATAACCTGCAGGCAGCGTTCTCGACGATCGATATCGGCGGGATCCTGTCGAACGTGGCGAACAAGTTCCTGCTCGAGGGATTCTTCAGCGTGGAGCGGACCTGGCGGAACATCACTTCAATCCGCAACGTCAGCGACTTCAAGACGGTCACGAGCTATCGGCTGATCGGCAAGGATCAGTACGAGCAGGTTGCCCCCGGCGGCGAGTTGAAGCACGGCACGCTCGGCGAGGAGAGCTACTCGAACAAGGCCGACACCTACGGCTTGCTGCTGTCCATCGACCGGCGGGACATCATCAACGACGACCTGGGCGCCATCACGACGGTACCCCGCAAGCTCGGTCGTGGCTCGGGCCTGAAGATCAACGACGTATTCTGGACCACACTCCTGAACAACGCCGACTTCTTCAAGGCGGCCAACAACAACTACCTCGAAGGGGCCGACACCGTCCTGAGCATCGACGGTTTGAGCAAGGCCGAGCAAACGTTCATGGACCAGACCGACGCCGACGGCAAGCCGATCGGCATCATGCCGGCGGTCATGCTCGTGCCCACGTCGCTCAGTGCGATGGCGACGATGCTGTTCAAGTCGCTGGAGATCCGCGACACGACGGCCAGCACAAAGTATCCGGTGGCCAACCCGCATGCGGGCAAGTTCCGGGCCGAGGTGAGCCGGTACCTGGCGAACACTCAGTACACGGGCTCGTCGGCCAAGGCGTGGTACCTGCTGGCCGATCCGAACGACCTGGCGGTGATCGAGGTCGCGTTCCTGAACGGCCAGGAGTCGCCCACGATCGAGACCGCCGAGGCGGACTTCAACGTGCTGGGCGTGCAGATGCGCGGCTATCACGATTTCGGGGTCGCGCTGCAGGAGCCCAAGGGCGGCGTGAAGGCGAAGGGCGAAGCGTAATGAGGCTTACGGCTTGAGGAGCAATGAATCATGGCAGTGGTGACATTCGTTCACGATGGCAGTTCGATCGACTACACGCCGGGCGCCGACGTCGCGGCCGGCGACGTGGTCGTTCAGGGTGACCTGGTCGGCGTCGCGAAGACCCCGATCGCGGCGAACGCACTCGGCGCGCTGGCGGTGACGGGCGTGTTTGACTTGCCCAAGACGACGGGCGTGGGTGAGGCCATCGCCGCCGGGGCGGAAGTCTACTGGGACGAGGCCGATCAGGTCGCCAAGACCGACGACGAATCGGGCGCGAACAAGAAGCTCGGCAAGACGGTGAAGGCCGCGGCCGACGCCGATGCGACCGTCCGCGTGCGGCTGAGCCAGTGAGGAACAGTCTGTAGTCCGGAGTCCGGAGTCTGTAGCCGGACAAGGCGGAAGGTGCTTGCAGGATCCTTCGCTACGGACTCCAGACTACAGACTACGGACTACCAATGGACCTGCTGGAGAAGGGCGCGGCTTGGCTGGAGGACCAGCGTCACGAGCACATGACGCGCACCGTGATCTACGAGCGCGACGGTGAGACCGTGGAGGTAGCGGCCACGGTTGGCCAGACGGTCTTTCGGATCGACGAGGGTTACGGGGCCACGATCCGGCATGTGCGGCGCGACTATCTGATCCGGACGGCCAACCTCGTGCTTGGCGGCGAACCGACGCTGCCGCAACGCGGCGACCGGATCAGAGAAACGCAGGACGGCAAGGTGTTCGTTCACGAGGTCATGGGACCGGGTGGCAGTGAGCCCGACTGGCGATATTCGGATTCCTACCGCCGGACGTTGCGGATCCACACGAAGCAAGTCGGACTGTTCGACTGTTAGGCCGTTCGGCTATTGGGGTGGGCGGGCAAGACTCCCAACAGTCTAACAGCCGAACAGCCCAACAGCCTGGAGCGAGCGAAGCGAGCGACAAATGGAAGACTGGATGATCCAACCCGTGGTGCAGTACGGCTTCCTGGGCTTCTCCGTGGTCCTGCTGGGTGTGGTCATCTGGCTGATCCGCAAGCTGCTGGACGTCCTGGAGGCCAACAACCGGATCATCGCTGCCAACACGGAGGCGATCCGCCAGTTGACGAGCACGACCTGCGACCTGCTGAAGCTGAACCGCTCGCTGCACGACAAGATCATCTCGCGGCCGTGCATCGCCCGGGAGGAAGTGTGACGTGGCCGTCATCACTGACATCGCCGATGCCGTGGTGGCCAGCCTGAACGCCGGCTCGTTCGGTCAGGAGTTCACTGCCGAGCGGCACTATCGACCGGTGTTCGACCTGCCGGAGATGGGAACACTGCATGTGACGGTGGTGCCCCAGGGTATGGCGATCGAAACGGCCGGCCGGGGGCGAAGTCAATACGATTGCCGGATCGACATCGCGATCCAGAAGAAGTTCGAGAACGGGGATTCGGCCGAGCTCGACCCGCTGATGGCGCTGGTGGAGCAGATCGCGGATCACTTCCGGTTCAAGCGGCTGGAAGGGCTGCCGGAGGCGATGTGGGTCAAAACGGAGAACACTCCCATCTACGCCGCCGAGCACATGGAGCAGAACCGGGTGTTCACCAGCGTGCTGACCGTGACTTATCGCGTGTGGCGATAAGTCAGGCTGTTGGGCTGTTCGACTGTTCGGCTGTTGGGAGATTCGGCTATTCGACTGTTGGGGCGCGGCGGGGCTCGTCTTTCCGAACAGCCTAACAGCCCAACAGTCTAACAGCCTGAAAGCGAGCGAAGCGAGCAGACATGGCTGTTCAACGCAGATGGATCCAGGCCGCGACAGTGGCGATCGACGAAGCCACCGGCGAACTGTTGGTCCGCACCGGCGGCGGCATCGAAGTCAAACGCGCGGTTATTGATGCCGCCAGCGACGCGGCCGAGGGCAACGAGATCATAGCGGGCGTTTCAGGCAAGCGGATCTGTGTGCTTGGGATCTGTCTGCTGGCTGAGGAAGCGGTGGACGTGACCTTCTACTCCGGCCCGGCGGATACGGGAACCGCATTGACGGGTCCGATTCCGGTGGGCGACCGGGGTGGCTTCGTCCTGCCGATGCCGGCAGACCCGTCCATGCCCTGGCTTCAAACGGAGCCGGGCGAGCCGTTGACCATCCATCTCAGTGCCGCCTGGCGCTGCGGCGGCTGGGCCGTGTATTGCGAGGAGTAAGCGAAGGATGACGCCGAGGAAGGGCAAACTCTCATGCGACTGACGATCAGCACGAGCAGTCAGGATTACCAGCGAGCATTAGCGTTCCTTGATGAGCTCGCAGGGCGACTGTCAGATGCTCTGCCGACCTTCGCATCTCTTCCCGCAGCCAAGCAACGTCGCTGGCTCCAGCGGGATCCGCTCCTGCGGCGCATGCTCATCCTGTCTCAACGGACCCATGGACTTGTCGCCCAGGAGGACCTGGCGTGGTGACCAACCGAAACTTCTCAGGCCAGGTGCGCCCTTCGGCACTCGACCGCGAGTACCGTCGCTGCAACTTCAGCCAGCCGAGCCCCATCGACGAGGACGGCAAGAAGCGAGGGGTCCGACTGTTTCCCGGGGACGGCGCGCCGCGAACATTCATCGACTGCAACTTGACCAACTGCGAACCGCCGCCCGGATCCACGGTCACGCGCTGCAACACGAGCGT
>CAZOIA010000194.1:0-10406 GCA_964579675.1 uncultured Planctomycetales bacterium
CACGTTCCCACGTTCTCACGTTCCCACGTTCTCACGTTCCCACGTTCTCACGTTCTCACATTCCCACCTCCCCGCCCCTCACCCTGTATCCCCTGCTTCGGAGCGGTCACGCCGAAGCCCGCCTGCACAGGCCCACGCCACCCGCCGCTTCCGGAGGGGTATAAGCGGGCGGCTCTCTGCCCGATTATGGGAACCGCTGCACACGTGATAAAGTCAAAGATTACGGAATCAGCGGGGGCGCATCAGGCCGGCCGGCCATGAGGACTATGAGATGAGCCATGACGCCAGGGACCTGTCCGCCGCCTTGGCGGGAAATCGGGAAGCCTTCGCGCGGCTTTACGAGCGGCACGCGGGGGTTGTGCTGTCGCTGTGCCGACGCCGCTCGACCCTGGCCGAAGCCGAGGACGCCATGCAGGAAACGTTTCTACGAGCATACCGGAGGCTGGATCAGCTCAAACGGCCCGAGGGGTTTCGATCCTGGCTGTATGCCATCGCGCGCCGGGTCTGTTCCGAGCGGCAAAGGTCGAGCCAGCGGCGGCACCGCTATGAGGCCCAAGCGGCTGAGGACTGCGCCCGTCTCCCACCTGAAGTCGCCACCCCCGCCCAGGCGGTCGATCAGGCCGAGCAACTGGACCGCCTGACCGCGGCCATGGACATACTGCCCGACAACGAACGTCTCGCCATTCACCTCTACTACATGGACTCCGATTCTCCGAAGGCTGCATCAAGCGTGCTGGGGGTCTCCCGCAGCGGGTTCTACAAGCTGCTGGCCCGGGCACGGAAACATCTCGCCACTTCCATGCGTGAGGCTCAACCGACATGAGCGATCAGGACAACATCCCGAGAGATTCGCAGGACACCGGCCCACCCCCGCGCGACGAACTCGACGCGCTGCTGCGGGCCTGGCACCAGGAAAACGCCGACCGCGCCGCCGCCGGCCGCGAAAGGCTCACGCTCGCGCTCGCCCGGCAGGTGGACCCTGACGCGACGGAACCGCACAACCCCGACGGTGTCGAAGCCGATGACGTGACCGCGGGAAAGACCCCGCCGGCTGGGGACGCCTTTCGGGATAACCCGAAAGCACGCCGCCGGCACATGATCAGGAGCATTATCGTGAACCGCTACTCGCCCATCGCCGCGTGCCTCATCCTGCTGGCGGCATTGATTCCCCTGCTGATGCCCTCCGCCAGCCAGCCGACCTACGCCAGCGACATCATCATGGCCCCGGAAGGCGGCCGCCTCGACGCCCTCGATGCCGAGGGCAACGTGATCGGTCCCTGCCCGCTCAAGCACACCGACGTGGACGCGGAGGTCTCGGGCCGCTTTGTGCGCGTCACCCTGACCCAAAAGTACGAGAACCCCTACCCGGACAAGATCGAGGCCGTCTACACCTTCCCTATGAGTCACCGGGCTGCGGTTGACCGGATGATGATGACCGTCGGCGATCGCGTCGTGGTGGGTGAGGTGCACGAGCGAACAATCGCCCGCGCGATCTACGAAGCGGCCCGCAAACGCGGTTACGTGGCCAGCCTGCTGGAACAGGAGCGGCCCAACATCTTCACCCAGTCCGTGGCGAACATCGAGCCCGGCGCGGAGATCGACATCGAGATCAGCTACGTCGAGTTGCTCCAGAGCAAGGACGGCACGTTCAGCTTTGACTTCCCGATGGTCGTCGGCCCGCGATACATTCCCGGTTCGCAGCGGACCGGCCCGGGCAAGGTTCCGGCAGGCTTGACCGGGCGTCGCGGTGTCATCCTCCTTGGTCCGGCCAAGCTGGCTCTCGGCGAGGAGGGCGACGTGGGCAAGCTCGGCACGCTCCAGACCGGCAAGCTCCAGGCACTGATCCATGCCGCGGTACCGGTAACGCGACCCGACGCCAAGTGGTGGCAGAGCACCGCTGAGCCGGCCGACGGCACGGAAACGGAGGTACCCGCCGCGGGTTCCGGCGAGCCCGGCGACTCCAGCGAGCCGGCCCGTCCCCGGGCCGGTTCAGACAACTCCAGCGAGCCGGCCCGTCCCCAGCATGGTTCAGGCGACTCCAGCGAGCCGGCCCGTCCCCGGGCCGGTTCCCCACCGGCTGGCGGAGTGCCCCTGCTCTGGTACAAGTTCGAGGCCACCTACTGCAACGGCTCCAAGGAATTCGGCGAACTGTACACCAACGGCACCGGGCAACTGAACGGCCGATGGTTCCACACCGACCCGAGCGTCATCAAGGACATGGGCACCGGCTTCTCGCCCGATACCACCCAGGTCCCCGACGCGAGCCGGATCACCCCCGAGCCGGTCAAGCCCGGCAAGCGGGCCGGCCACGACATCTCCATTGAGGTCACGATCGACACCGGCGGACCGGGGATCGTCGATCTGAAATCCACCCTCCACGAGATCGTGCGGGTGGACGAGGCAAAGCGCGACGACGGGCTGGCGCGAAAGGCGACCGTCGCCCTCAAGAAGGAGGTGGAAATCCCCAACCGCGACTTCGTGCTCACCTGGCGGCAAACCGCCGACACCATCGAGGAAGCCACCTTCACCCACACGGGCGAGATGGGCAACTTCTTCACGCTCATTCTTGAGCCGCCCGAGCGCGTCGAAGACGCTCAGGCCGTCCCGCGCGAGTTGGTCTTCGTGCTGGACGTCTCGGGCTCGATGAGCGGGTTCCCGATCGAGAAGGCCAAGGAGGTCATGGCCAAGGCCATCGACGCGCTGCGTCCGCAGGATACGTTCAACCTGGTCACCTTCTCCGGCCACACGAGCATCCTGTGGGGCAAGCCCCGGCCGTTCACCCAAGCCAATCGAAAAGAGGCTCAACAATTCCTCGCCAGCCGAAAGGGCGGCGGCGGAACCGAGATGATGAAGGCCATCGATGCCGCCCTGGTGCAGACGAAGCCGGGCGGCAAACCCAAACCGCTCACGCCGGACGAACTGGCGAACCTGCCGGCTGATGGCAGAGAAGTGGTGGTCCGATTCAGCCTTGACCGACTCCTCCGAATGCGCTGCCTGAATTGCTTCGGCATCCAGTTGTCCGATGATCTCAGGATTCTGGTCGTTGGCGACGTCGCCGGCATCGCATCGCAGGACGCGGAAGAGGCCATCATCACCGGCCGGTGGGTAACCGAAGACGGCCGCCGCGTGTTCAAGTTGGATCACTGGGAGGCAGCTGGTCAGGAGCCGGGCCGTCCCGTCCGCATCGTCTGCTTCATGACCGACGGGTACGTCGGCAACGACATGGCCATCATCGACGCGATCAAGCGCAACGCCCACACCACCCGGGTGTTCAGCTTCGGCATCGGCAACAGCGTCAACCGCTACCTGCTGGACGGCATGGCCCGGGCGGGCCGGGGCGAGGTCGAGTACGTTCTACTCAAGGACAACGCCGACGAAAAGGCCGAACGCTTCGCCCGGCGCATCCAGACCCCCGTGCTGACCGATATCGAACTCGAATTCAGCAAGAACCTGAAAGTCACCGACCGGATCCCCAAGCAGCTCCCGGACCTGTTCGACATCAAGCCGCTGATCCTGCACGGGCAGTATACGACCCCCGGCAAGGGTACGCTGACGATCCGGGGCAACACCGGCTCCGGGCGCTACGAGCGCAGGCTCGAACTGGAATTACCCGAGTCCCAGCCCGAGCATGACACGATCGCCACGCTGTGGGCGCGGGCCCAGGTCAGGGAGTTGATGGAGCAGAACCTGACCGGGGTCCAGCAGGGCACGCTCTCGGAGGAGTTGAAGCAGGAGATCATCCGGATCGGCGAGCGGTTCAGCATTATGACGCAGTTCACCAGTTTCGTGGCGGTCGAGAAGGCCCGGGTCACGATCAGCGGTGAGCCGCGGCTGGTAGCGGTGCCCATCGAGATGCCCGAAGGCGTCAGCTACGAGGGCGTGTTCGGCAAGGTGAGCGACGCAGCCGAGCTCTTCGCCTCCGACGACGCGGACGCCCTGTACGCCGAACTGGCGGCCGGGACCAGGGAAGTCGAGACCGTAAAGACTCAGACCGGCCTCGCACGGCCCGATGCGGATGAAACGAAGGAAACGACCACCTGGGGCCGCGGCGACGTGGCAGGTCGCCCTGTGGCTGAGGAGTCGCAGGCGCTCGAGATCAAACCGGAGGCGGCCGTTTCTCGGGAGACTCTGGAGGAGTCCCGCTCCCGGGCCAAGGGGGAGTCCGCGAGCAAATGGGGCCGCATCACGGCCCAGGCAGGCGATTCCGGGTTGCAGAGCCGGTATCGGTATGACCGCTCTCGCCGCAGCGGCTACGGGGGCGGGATGGGCGGAATGGGCGGCGGCATGGGCACCGGCATGATGGGGGGGATGGGGGGCGGCGGTTACGGCGGTGGCGGCTACGGGGGTGGCGGCTACAGCTATGGCGGTTACGGCGGTGGCCGCGCCGGTCGGGTCGTCGGCATGGGCGCCGGTTACGCCCGCTACAAAGCCATCACAAACGGTGATTTCGAGGGCGACGGTGATGTTGACCTCGGCGACTTCGCGGTAACGGGCAGGGTCAACGTGAATGCCTACGACCCGGGATCCGCCGCTTTCTCCTACTCCTGGTTTCAGTCGGAGGCAGCGCCCGCGGCATTACCCCATGGGGCCGCAAGCGCGGCGTGGGGGTTTGGCCCGCACGATGGGAGCCCGGCGGCGGCGACACGACCCGCCGACGCCGACGGAAGGGAACGGTTGCTCCGCCAGTTCGAGCAGCGCGCAGGGTCGGGGAAGGCCCACAGAAGGTTGGGCTGGCCGCGGACAGCCTTCCTCCGGGAGCGGACGGCACTTGCCATCGCCAGGCTCGTGGCCGACGGCAAAATCGACCAGGCCCGCAAGATCGCCGACGCCCTGGTCAAGTTCGACGGCGAGTTCAAGATCGGCGTGCAGATACGCGACATCCTCGCCGACGAGTCGCTCGATCCGAAAGAATGCGACAGGCGAATTGCCGAGCTTGCCGACCAGGCCAAGAAGCTGATCGAAGCGGACATCCGCCAGGCCAGGCTCCGGCATCGGCTCGATCCGCGGCTCAACCAGTTGATCAGCGACAAGGAGGCTGAGCCGGCCAAACTGGGCGTCACCGTCACCGATGGCGGCATTCGAGTAACCGTGCTCACCTCGAAGATCGACGACGCGGTGCTCAAGGCCCTCCGCCAAGCCGGCCTGACCATCGAGTCAACGGCGAAATCCATGAACCTCGTCGTCGGCGTCGCCCCCCGCGACAAGCTGGCGGACGTCGCCCTGCTGGACGGTATCCGCATAGTCGCGCCGACGTCCCTGTAGGGGACAAGCCACGTCCGAGTATGCGTTGAGCAGGTATCGGCGCCCCCACGACCCGTCCGCGCCGGGGGGGCGGAGGCCCTGGCGCATACTTGCGGCTGCCCCCGGCTGCCCCTAAGATGCTTCGTGCCACTTCAAGTCCCGGCTCGCCAGGGAGGCAGCGATACCTGGATATGGAACTGCTCAACGCGAGATCAACACGCCAAGCAGATTCGCCTGACGGGCCAGTCATGCCGGCGTGCCGTCAGCCCAAGGCCGCCGTGAACCACGAAAAGCACACCTGGCTCGTGCGCTCGATTGGATGCTGGAAATGGCGGATCCGCCCGGATTGGGTGCATCTCTTCGATGCCGGCGACTCCCCCGACTGGCTTGCCTTGAGGGACGACCCGCGGGCCACGCTGGTCAAGGCCAACGAGGGGCGGGAGATCTGGCGGGTGCAGTTCGGTACGCAGGTGGTGTTCGTCAAAATCTGCCGACCCGCCCGTCGGGGGGGACGGTGGCGGCGACTGCTGCTCGGGACAGATGCGGCCCGCGAGCGGCGGACCGCGGAATACGCGGCCGGGCACGGAATCAACACGGTGTCACCGCTGGCATCGGCCGAAGCGCCCATTAACGGGCGAGACCCCGACAGCATCCTTGTCACTGCCGGCTTGCCGCACGCCCGGCCGCTTAGCGAGTTCTGGTCCGAGCTCGACAACGCCTCACCACGGACGCGAGGGATAAAGAACCAGGTCATCGACGCCGTGGCGAGGCTGATTGCCCACGCCCACCAGAATGGCTTGGGCCATTCCGATCTCCACGCGGGCAACGTTCTCATCGAGCCGGGTCCCGAGGGCGGGTACCGGGCGGTGTTCGTCGACCTTCACAACATTCGCACCGGCCGGGCGGTCACCGATCGCGAGGTCACTCAAAACCTGGCCCAGTTCAACCAATGGTTCCGGGTCCGTGGCCTGCTGACGGACCGGGTCCGGTTCCTCCATCGCTACCTTCACTGGCGCGACGCGGTTGCTACCGACAGTGCTCACGCCCGCCGACTGGGCGTGGGTCGTCGCGAACTCCTGCGTCTGGTCGGACGTGCCGCCCTCGGCCACGCCGAGGCCCTGTACGCCAAGCGCGATCGCCGGGCCATGGGCACCGGCCGGTACTTCGCGAAGCTGAAACTCAGCCACGGCTGGCGAGCCCACGTATTCCTCTCCTCCAAGCACCGCGTGCCCGGCTCGCGGGCATCCGAGATGACCTTCACCACGGGCCAATGGAAGCAATGGCTCCGGCGGCCGCTGGACAGGATCAACGCGACGGATCGGCGGTACGTGATCAAGGACTCGGCCACGGCGATGATTTGCCGGGCCCGATTGGCTCTCGAAACCGGCGGGCCGCTCGAGGTGGTGTGCAAACGGAGCACCCCCGGCCGGTTCTGGAGGCGGATCCAGAACTCCTTCCGGTCCTCGCGTGCGATGCTGACCTGGAAGCGTGGCAATGCCTTATTGAACCGGTGGATCCCAACCGCCCGGCCCCTGGCGGTGTTGGAAAGGCGCCGGTTCAGATTCCTGCTCGACAGTCTCATCATCACCGAGTATGTCGAGCACGCACGGGACCTCGATACGGTGTTGACCGTGCAGATGCGCGAGATGCCCGGCCAGCGCCAACGATGGCTCAAAGCGTGCATCATCGAATCGCTGGCATCCATCCTCCGGCGGCTGGACGACTGCGGCTTCGTCCATCGAGACCTGAAGGCCCCCAACATCATCGTGCAGTGGGATCCGGAGTCTCCCGAGCCGCCGCGCGCGACCCTCGTCGATCTGGACGGGGTCCGGCAATCGCGACGGGCCGGCCGCCCGGCCCGGATGCGCGCGATCACGAGACTCAACGTCAGTCTCGACCATTGCCGCCGGGTCACGTTGACGGACCGCGTCCGGTTCCTCAAGCGATATCTCGACCGGCCCGGGTGGCCGGCTGAACAGTGGAAGCCGATCTGGCGGACCCTTGCCGCTCAGTCCCAACGGAAACGGGAGCAGCGAGTGCGGCACCAGGAAGAGATGCTCGCGAAATACGGGCGATTCTGACGCGAGACAATGAATCGTGAACGAGGCTCGGGCCCGCGGCCCAGGATCGCGGCACTTGTACGTGTTTAGCGTGGAGAACGGCTCGGAGCCGGGCTCTGGGAGCCCGGTGCGCCTTCGCGGCGCGAGGCTTCCCCGTCCGAGGAAACACCGGCCTCACAGAGGCCGGCTCTGACCGTGTCGAAACCGGCCAGTTTGAATAAGAGTGCATCCCAAGGCTAATCACCTTCGATGTCGTCCGAGCCCTCCACCTCTTCTCCCAGGGGCGCTCGCCCTTCGACCACGATCGTCCGGGCCAGCAAGTCGCCGAGACGCTGCCGGTTGCGGGTCAGGAAGACCACCAGCAGGAACGGCCAGATCAGCAACCGCCATTCCAATTCCAGCAGCCGGGTGACGTTCCGAATCGCGATCTGGGCTGCCCTGGGCCGGGCCAGTGATTCGGACAGGACCGTACAACCCACCAGGCGTTTGCCGGGGGTCGCGGCCAACGACAACTCGAAGACGGTGCAGTAGGCGGCATAAAGCAAGCGGAACCAGACCCAGGCCCACGACAGGGTGCTTGGAACGAGGGGGGCCGCCAGTTGCTCTTGCGAGTTCCGCTGGGCCGCATACAGCTCATACCACTCCTCGCTGAAACGGGTAATCGGATCGAACCATAACCAGGTCACCAGCGCCGCCGCCGGCAGGATATCTACGACCGCGGCCACCGCCCGCCGGGCAAGCCCGGCCACCGGCAGGCCCGCCGGAAGAGCCACCGGGTTGGCGATGCCCTCCTGGCGCCGCCAGAACACCACCAGCACCACCGCCGCCAGGCCCAGCATTGCGATGAGATCAGTCAGATGGCGACGCGATTTCGACCGGCGATCGACCTGTGGGGCAGGAATCTCGCCGAACGGCTGGTTCGGAGGCCCGCCCTTCGTAGACCACAGACCGACCTCGACTTCCTCGGGTGCCTCCCCCGTCCGCAGGAGGGCGAACTGATCCCTGAAAGCCGTTACCGCCGAGCCGACCGGCAGATAGAGGTCCTCACCCTGCTCACCCGTCGGCGGAGACATAGGGTCCCATCGGCCCGGCCCCGCTTCATCCGTCCCCGGGAGCCAGACCCACGACTCGCATTGCAGCCGGTGCCGATCGCCGGGATCGTTGACCAGGGCCGCAAAAACCAGTTGGGTGTTCACCACACCGGCGAAACCGACCCGAGGCGCCCGCGCCAGCGTCACCTGCGGCCCGACGGTCCAATGGCCGCGCTCATGCCAGGCGTATTGAATCTCGGAATCGCCGACGTTGTGCTGCCACAGCAGGTATTGCCGCCCCACGCTCACACACAGCCACAAACGCCCACCAGAACCGCAACCCTCGGGGGCGGCAAACCCCGGCTGCCAATCGGCACCGTCGTACTGCACCAGGTGACAGGTTCCGGCGACCCGAGCCGCCGGGCGGCTGGTGATGGCGGGTGGGCGATCGCCGGGGAAGGCCTCCGGATCGTCATCGCCATCTTGCGCTCGGCGACGAAGTGTCTCTTGCCAATCGGCCTCCACGGCATCGGCCGTCCTCGCTCGCACCGCCGCCCACAGGCGAGGAGGCATGCTGGCCGAGTCACCGCCCAGCGCTTCGGGCACGACCGCCCCCGGCAAACGGATTTCCCGCCGGGCTCCCAAGGTGGTGTAGCGATAGTGCGCCCCGTTGCTGAAGAAGACGTGCAGGGCCTCGCCGAGCAGCGCCCCGCGTTTGATCTGCCCGACCTGTGGCCCGATCCGCGAGGCCGGCTGGACCCGGGTCGAGACCCCGTCGAGATAGTAGAACCACTGGAGAACCTCCTGCTGCTTGGGGTCGCTTGTGCCGACGACGAGCCACAGTATTTCGTCGTTCCCGATCGCGGCAAGCTCGCACGCGGGGTGGGGGTTTTCCGCCCGTGCCGGTCCCGTCTTGGCCCCAACGCACAACGACGCAACCAGCAGGGCCGCCCGCCCGCCCGCTCGTGACAACGTCCACGAATATCTCATCGTTCCATCACAGCGTCCGGCTGCGTCGCCGGCAAGGCAGCGGCAGGTAGTGAGGTCGGTGGCGATTGATCGACCCGGGTCTTGAGGCCAAGGTCCTTTTCCCCTCTCTGTAGAGGAGAAACGAAGTACGCCTCAGCCGCCCCCTTGTCAAATCGCCTCATCGTGAGGAATTCCAATTTCACCTGGCTCTGGCGCTCCAGCCATTTTATCTCGATCTTCCGCGGGGCGAGGACTTCGCTCCCCTGGATCACCTCGTACCGGAAGAGCTTGGCGGACATGACCGGATGGCCGTCCGGACGGAAGTGAACAATCGAGCGCACCAGGAACGGCTCGCGGCGATCGATGTCGATCGTCCTGGTGATGTAGGATTGGCCGGTGTCGTCGCGGTCCAGGAAGATCAGCTCATAGCGGCTCGACCCGATCCAGAACAAAGGTCCATCGGGCCCGGTCGTTTCCGTGGGCAGATCCTCCAGCCCCAGTACCTCCAGCAGGTGGTCGGGCCGGACCGGAATGCTGGCCTCGACGACGTCACCCATTCGCTCGTGTTCGCCCCACCAGTAACGCCGCTCCTTCTGCCGTTTCCACACCCAGAACTGCTCGTCGTTCGACCCGATCTCCATGACCGGCGTAACGTCCAGAGTGTGCTTCAGTCCGAGATACAGGTCGCGAGGCTTCCGGTACAGAAGGATACCGCTCAACTCGAGCGAGGCCGGGCCGCCCTCGTCAACGTACTTTACCGTGGCCGACACTCCGCCCGCCCTCAGCAGGAAGTCCATCATCCGGTTGTTGGCATTGACGCGGGCGATCACGAGGTGCATTGGCAAATCATCTTTCGGGGGCTCGACAACGTGCGGCTTCGGGCCGCAGCCAACCAGGCCCACCAGCGCCATACCCGCCAACCGGCACACCCGCACCCAGCATAACTCAAGACGTCGCAACCCCATCCTCACTTTCCGCGCCGGGCCCGCTCACTCGTTCCCGCTCGACCTGATCGAGCGACTCAAGGGCGTCCACCTCACCCCCCAGGATGGCCGTCACCTGCGCCCCGAGCCGATCCACCTCCTCGCCGGAAAGTGAGGATGGG
>CAZOIA010000195.1:0-10260 GCA_964579675.1 uncultured Planctomycetales bacterium
GAAACACCTGGGGGCGGCGCCTTCCAACAAGCCGCCCAAAGTGTCATGCACCCCGACCTACCCGCCGCGCCCGCCCGGATTGATTCGCCCCCGGCGATCGTGTGTAATCGTACGTCTTGGCCCGTGGTTGCCGCCAGAGATGAGAATCATGGATTATTTCGCCTATCGCGACGGGGAGCTGTATTGTGAAGACGTGCGCGTACGGGAGATCGCCGACGCGCTCGGCACGCCCACGTACGTATACTCATCGGCCACCCTGAAACACCATTACCAGCAGACCGCGACCGCATTCAGCGAGCTGGACCCGGTCATCTGTTACTCCATCAAGAGCTGCCAGAACCTCCACATCATCCGGCTACTGGTTGAACAGGGGGCCGGCATGGACGTGGTCAGCGGCGGCGAGCTGTACCGGGCCTTGAAGGCCGGTGCCGACCCGAGCCGGATCGTCTACGCCGGCGTCGGCAAGACCGACCACGAGATCAACGAAGCCATCGACGCCGGGATCGGATGGTTCAACGTCGAGTCGGAGGCGGAACTCGCGCACCTCATCGAGATCGCCGGCGGGCGCAGGCAAACGGTCCAGGCAGCCCTTCGGGTCAATCCGGATGTCGATCCCAGGACCCACCGGCACACCACGACCGGCAAGAAGGAGACGAAGTTCGGGGTTGACCTCGAACGGGCCCGGCGGGTGTTCGATACATTTGGCCGGGACCCACACGTGAAGCTGTGCGGCCTCCACCTGCACATCGGCTCGCCGGTCAACACCGTGGAGCCTTACGTCGAGGCCATCGAGAAGGCCCTGGGGCTGATCAAGGGGCTCCGCGAGGACGGCTTCGCGATCGACACGCTCAACATCGGGGGCGGATTCGGGGCCCACTACGAGGCCCAGGAAGCTCCGTCGATGTCGGCGTATGCCGAACAGATCATACCCCTGCTCCGGGGCCGGGGCCTGCAACTCGTGCTCGAGCCCGGGCGGTCGATCGCGGCCAACGCCGGCATTCTGTTGACCCGAGTCATCTACATCAAGCACGGCGGGGGGAAGCGGTTTGTGATCGTGGACGCGGCGATGACCGATCTGATCCGGCCCGCCCTGTATGACGCGTATCACTTCATCTGGCCGGTAGGCCCCGGGGGCGCCTTCACCCCGCCCCAGCGCGGGCGAGACCTGCGGTTGCCGGGCACGGTGAAGGTAGACGTGGTCGGAGGAGTCTGCGAGACCGGCGATTTCCTGGGCAGGGACCGGCAACTGCCCCCGGTCAGGCGGGGCGACTTGCTGGCCGTTTTCTCTGCCGGCGCCTACGGGTTCGTCATGGCGAGCCACTACAACTCCCGGCCCAACGCCGCCGAGGTCCTCGTCAATGGCCCGAAGTTCCGCACCATCCGCCGCCGCGAGACCTACGCAGAGCTGGTCGCCCCCGAGGAGACTTGACGGATTCACCCCGGCCCCGGGAGGACACCTGGAGAAGGTATTGACCCCCGGCAAGTGGGGCATTGACCACCCCAGCCCTGCCCATCGCCGGTCAAAAGCCCGCTGGTTGCAGTCTGCGATGGGTTTTATCAGACGATCAGCCGCTCGCGCGCAGCAAAGGGGGCAGTGCCGGCTACTGCCGAGACTGCCCCTCTTTGATTCAGCTATGCGCCCTGGGTGAAACGCCGCCCCACGTGGCGCCGAGGGAGGAGAACAACCCAGTCGCCCGCGCCGCCCCACACAACACGCGGCGCGGCGCTTCACGTTCTTGGCCGACTTGCTGACTCAGTCGTGCCGTACGGCGCTACTTATGTCGTCAGCCCCAGCGTCTGAAGCCACTGCGCAAGGGTCTGACCCCCGGGAATATTGGTTATGAAGCTGAACCCGTGCCCCGGGTTAAAGTTACAGGTTCCCAACTGCAGCAGGTACGCCGACGACAACGCGAAGGCGATAATCTTCCAAATCCGTGTCATTTTCATGACCTCCATAAACCAAAGGACTCAGCGTGTGCCCTCGATCCACTACCCGGCCGGGACTCGGGGCATTTGCGCCCGATCAGCCGCTCTCAACAGAGGCACCGGTCAACCGTAGAGACACCCACGATCCCGGTAGCCCCCCGAGGGGAGTGCCTGATCCGGCACCAGTGTCCTTAGCCCCAGAGTTCCTCGTTCAGGATGGCCATGAGGATCCGGGCATTGCCACCCAACAAACCACAACCATTGAACAGGCTGCCCACTAACAGAGCAGCGATAGACGTTGACATCATCTTGAAACGTCTGGACATTGCGAGCCTCCTTGAATTCGGGTGACTAGTCGCTCCCGCCGCCCCCCCTTGTGCAAAACAGAGGGGCAGAGCGGGTCGCCAGCCTCCCGGAACGGCGACCGGCACTTGTCACGACCGGCCACCACGACTCTGACAACCTAGTTAACCGCCCGAAGGATAACGTACTGCAACAGGAATTCAGCAATGCAAGAACCGAGCTGCAATGCTGCTACTGTCGAGCCTGCCAACAACAGGCCCCACTTTACCCAAGTCTTCTTCGACATTATTCATTCTCCTAGAAGCACTTGTTGGCCTCTTGCATAATCGAGGCTTTCCAAGCCCAGCCTCCCGAGCAGGACTCCTGACTGGCGAACCGAGGCATCCGCCGAGCCACAGCTCGTTCCTCTCTGACGTGGCACCTCAATCGAAAAGGTTGCCAATATCCACGTACTGTCTGATACGGTCCACCACCTCTCCACCGCCGAGACAGCCGCCCAATAGCAATGCCGACAGCGTCGATATTGCCGTCAGCAATGCGACCTTGAGCTTGCTCCACTTAGACATCGTGAGCCTCCTTAAGAAGGAAACGATTTGGCCTCTCATCTGGAGGCCTGCGACGCTATTAGCACTCGGCCTACGTAGCCGTGCTAGTTACCTCGCACCAAGAACTCTCGTTAAATTGCTCGCCGGACCGCGCCGATCCGGACACCGCTTCTCAGGCCCGCTCGGCCTGACACTCACCATGACTCCTGGACTGGCCGCGCCGCCAGTCCTCGGGGCGGGATATTACCGTATTTCGCCGACGTTGCAAGCCCGAATCGGAAAAATTTTCCGAATTCGGCCCCGGGTCACCGGCTCAACCACACCCCTCTCCGTAACAATCCCCCGGATCAGTTCGGCCGGGGTGACGTCAAACGCCGGACAATAACACGGCACGTGTTCCGGCGCAGTCAGCCGACCGAAGCCCCGGCGGACTTCCTCCGCCGAACGCATCTCGATCGGTATCGCCGATCCGTCCGGAACGGAAAAATCAAAGGTGGACCGAGGCGCTGCCACATAAAACGGCACATCGTGGGCCTTGGCCAGCACCGCCAGGCCATAGGTGCCGATCTTGTTCGCCGTATCGCCGTTGGCCGCGATACGGTCGGCACCCGTCACCACCAGATCCACCCCCCGATCCCGCATTACATGACCGGCCATGTTATCGCAGATCACCGTCACGTCAATACCCGCCCGGGATAATTCCCAGGCCGTCAGACGTGAGCCCTGCAACAGCGGCCGGGTCTCACCGGCGTATACGCGAAACCGCCGGCCCCGCTCATGAGCGCAAAACATTACAGCTAAAGCAGTTCCGTACTCAGAGGCGGCCAACCCGCCCGCGTTGCAATGCGTCAGAACGGTACCGCCGTCGGGAATCAGACCCTGGCCCATCTCGCCGATGGCCCGGCAGATAGCGGCATCCTCCCGGCGGATCGCCTGGGCCTCGGCGAGCATGGTCTCCTTCATCTCCCGCAAAGGCCGGCCGCGGAGACCATCGGCCCGGCGACGCATCCGATCCAACGCCCAGAACAGATTCGCAGCCGTGGGCCGGCTGGTTGCCAGGTAGTCGCATACCCGGGTCAGATTCTCAAAGAACGCTTGCGGAGTTGCGGCCTCTCGTACCGCGAGGATCGTGCCCATAGCCGCAGCCACGCCGATCGCGGGCGCCCCACGGACACGAAGGCTCCGGATTGCCTCCCAGAGCGTCTCCACGTCCCGGCAGGCAATCACCCGGAATTCGCCGGGCAGGAGCGTCTGATCGACCATCTGGATGCAGCCGTCGAGCCCGCCCTCCCAACAAATCGTCTTGGGAGGCCGGGGCTCAGCCACCGCGTAGCCGCTCCTGCAAGATTTGGGACATCTTATCGACCGTTTCGGCCTGAATACTTTTGTATTTCTTCAGCTCCGCCCGGAGACGGGGATCCGCCAGGGCCAGCATCTGCACCGCCAGGAGGGCCGCGTTTCTGGCCCCGGACCGCCCGATCGCCACCGTCGCCACCGGGACGCCGGGCGGCATCTGGACCATGCTCAGGAGACTGTCCAAGCCCTGCAGGCCCCCGGAATCCAAGGGGACGCCGATCACCGGAAGCGTCGTGTGGGCCGCCACCGCCCCCGGCAGGGCCGCCGCCATCCCCGCGCCCGCGATGAACACGCCGATGCCACGCTCCTCCGCAGAAACGACGAATTCCCGCAGCTTCTCTGGCGAACGGTGTGCAGAAATCACCTCCACCACCACGGCGACCCCGAAAGACCGGAGCTGCTCGTGGCAGGCCTCCATGACCGGCCAGTCGGAGTCGCTGCCCAGGATGATCGCCACTGCTCGCCCGGCCATGTTCACCTTCCCGCTCTTCGGGCCAACGCACGATTCCCGCCCGGCTGAGGGCCATGGCCATTGTAGCGATGGGCTGCCTACCGGGAAACAGGAGGGGGATCCGCACCTTTTTCGCAGGCACGACAGTCCAGGCATCAATGATACTTCTCAGGGTTGGACCGGCGCGTAGGCGTTTCGCTGCGGAATCTCGAGTCGGTCGAACGGCTTGTAATCCTCGATCCTGCCCACGCGAGCGAGCCGGGTCCATTTCCGCAGGACCCCTCGGCCATTGTTGCCCTCGGCGAACTTCGCGGTGCCATAGCCAGCGCCTTTGGTGCGGGAGAGGTTGGAGGAGAAATACTTGATCCCCGTGATCTTGCCGTCCTGGTCGCGCAACCAGTCGATAAAGATCACGGAGTGGCCACCGCGGGGCGCGGTGCTGTAGTCGCAGAAATCGCCGGGGCGAGCTGCCTCGAAGTCGGTGATCGCCCGGCCCAGACCGTAGGCCACGATCCCTTTCCGGGGGCTGTCGCCTTTCCCCTCGATGTACCAGAGCTGCAGGAGGTTGAACAGGTCGTGGAAGGTCATTCCATTGAAGTCGTCGGGATCGAGGCCCTTCTGGACGTTCCGCAGCTTCATGGCGCGGATGAAAATCTCGAAGGTGAGCCCGCAGCAGTAGCTGCACCGTGACCCGTCGGGGTAGGCCTTGGCTACGACGTAACCCTTGTACCACATGTCCTGGGTGACACCGTTGTAGATGTCGTACTCCCTGGGGTCCCAGCTACAGTGATAGGGATAGGAGCCGTCGAGCGGGTAGGCTTCGATGACCTTGAGCACGTAGGGATTGAGCGAGCCCTCGTCATCGTCGGCCACCATCTCCTCCTTGGCGAACGCCTTGGCGAGGGCCTTGTCAACCGGCGAGAAGCCGCGATGGTCAAGCGGGTAGGGCCGCGGCGGAATAGTGTCGCGTTTCGGTGTCGGCTTGGCGGCCTCCTGGGTGGTGGTTGTCTGCGTGACCGTCACCCGCTGCTGGTCGGGCGGACCGCCCGGCGTCGCCTGGCAGCCGACGATGGTCAACGCGGCCGCGATGAGTCCGATCCGTAACCTGTAGATGTCCCCATAGAACATGTCTAGCCTCCGATCATGCCGCGAACCTGGCGTATCGGCCAGGTAACCCGCCGGCAGCCTATCCGCCGCGAGCCGGGCGGGCAAGGCAACGCGTGCGCCGCTGCAAGGCATACCACATAGCGATTGGGACGTGGAGGAAAAGCAGGTGCCATCATGCTCGGGTACTTGCGGCAATGAATTGCCGCGGTCCTTGAGGTTGCCCCTGGTCCCTCGGTCGGCGTCGCTCGCCCCTCAGCCCCGGCCCGGGGCGCTCGTGGCTTGCTTTTCACAAGATCGGGTCGCCCCTAAACTCTCAGCCTGCCCATGAGAGAAGATCGCGAACTCGCTGAATTCCGCGGCATCATGACCGCCCCCGACAAGTGGGAGAGCGGCTTCAATCTCAAGAGCGTTTTCGCCGCCCTGTTCATCGGGATGGTGATGATGCCGGGCAGCATGTACATGGGGCTGATCGCCGGTGCGGGTCTCGGTCCGGCGGCCCAATGGGTGACGGTGATACTCTTCATCGAGGTGGCCCGGCGGGCGTTTGCCACGATGAAGAGCCCCGAGATCTTCGTGCTGTACTATATGGCGGGGGCGGCGATCACCGTGCCCTACACGGGGCTATTGTGGAACCAGTTCCTCGTGCAGTCCGATGCCGCCGCCGCCCAGGGTCTGACGCACCAGTTCCCGATCTGGTTCGCCCCGGGCGAGGAGGTGCTCAGGCAGCGGACGTTCTTTCACTGGGGCTGGGCCCCGGCAATCGGGCTGGTGCTGCTCCAGCAGGCATTCACCCGGATCGAGCGGTTTGGCCTGGGGTACGTGCTGTTCCGGATCACGTCTGACGTGGAACGGCTAGGCTTCCCGATGGCCCCGGTGGGAGCGGCGGGGGTCGTCGCCCTGGCGGAGACCTCCTCGGGCCGCGAGTCCTGGCGGTGGCGGGTGTTCTCGATCGGGGCGGTGATCGGGTTGGGTTTCGGGTTCGTTTACGTCGGGATACCGACCATCAGTGGGGCGCTGCTCCTGGAACCGATCCAGCCGATCGACATCCCCTGGACCGACCTGACGCCCAGGACCGAATCGTTCCTGCCCGCCGTCCCGCTGGGGATCTCGCTCGATCTGGGCCACTATATCCTGGGCATGGTCCTGCCGTTCTGGGCGATGTGCGGGGAGTTCATCGGCATGGTATTGACCGTCATCGCCAACCCGATCCTGCACCGTACCGGCATCCTGGCGACCTGGTCCCCCGGTTCCGATACCGTGGGCACGCAGTTCGCCAACACGGTGGACTTCTACTTCAGCTTCGGCATCGGGATCACGGTTGCCATCGCGCTGATCGGCTTTTATCACGTTTTCAGTACGTTGCGCCGCTCGCGGTCGGCCGGCGATGATCGGGATGGGCGCCCTGATTGGCGCCGGCTGTTCCATCCGCCGGCAGGTCGCGGGGACATCAGCCTGTGGATCGCCCTGGCGATCTGGCTCGGGTCGACGCTGACCTACATCTCGCTGTGCCACTTCTGGCTTGTGCCGCGCTTCCCCCTGTGGATCCTGATCGGCTACGGGTTCGCTTACACCCCGGTGATCACCTACGTCTCCGCGCGGATGGAGGGCGTGGTCGGTCAGCACGTGGAGATACCGCTCATTCGCGAGGCGGTGTTCATCTTCTCCGGTTACAAGGATATCGACATCTGGTTCGCGCCGATTCCGCTGAGCCAGGACAGCTCGAACGTGGTGTACTTCCGCCAGGTGGAGCTGACGGGCACGAAGATCACCAGCCTGCTCAAGGCGGAGGTGGTGATCCTGCCCATCATGCTGATATCCCTGGTGCTGTTCAGCCAGTTCATCTGGCGCCTGGCCCCGATCCCCTCCCCCGTTTATCCGTTCACGGAGAAGATGTGGGAGCTGCAGGCGTTCAACCTCTGCCTGATGTACTCCGCCACCACCGAGGGCGGGGGAACGTTTGCCCAGGCGTTCGACCCGGTTTACGTGGCTGCGGGTACCGGCATCTCGCTGGCCTCTTACTCCTTGATGGCTTACCTGGGTTTGCCGATCATGCTGGCTTACGGGCTGATCCGCGGCCTCGGCGCCAGCATGCTTCCCCACTTCGTGATCCCGCACTTCACCGGCGCCCTGGTGGGGCGGTACTTCTTCTACAAGCGCTTCGGGCTGCAATGGCGGCAGTACGCACCCGTGCTCATGGCGGGTTTCGGTTGCGGGATGGGGTTGATCAGTATGTTGGCCCTGGGATTCGCCCTGGTGTCGAAGTCGGTGTTCCAGTTGCCGTATTGAAGGCCGGCACGCTCACTCTGCGAAGCCGCAAGCGGCCGAGCCAGGAACTCGTCAGGAAAACGAGGTCCGGCGCCGGTGCCGGGGCGGACTGAAACGGTCTCCAGGGTGAGAAAAGATGAGAAGGGGGCGCACCGGGCAGCGATCGCGGATACAATGATATAGCAAGCAGCAACGAATTGATCGATCATGCCCGAATGTGAAGCGAAGGAATATCTCGACGCGAGTTTGCGCGTGGCCAAGGGCCGGCTCAAGCTGGTAACGGCTGCGACCGCGGGTGGAGCCTGGTTGGCAGGGACAATCCTGTCGGCGCTGTTGTTCGTCGTGCTGGACCACTGGCTGCCCGGCGGCATGTCGGATACGGCCCGGGTGACGGCGACGCGGCTGTATCTGTTGGCCAGCGCGGCCTGGGTGGCGGCAGCGGCGGCACGGCCGCTGGCCCGACGAATCAATGATCTCTACGCGGCCCGTATGATCGAGCGTTGGCACCGCGAGTTCCGCAACACGCTCGTTGACGCACTTCAACTGTCGAGACACGCGGAGTTGCCCGGGTCGGTTCGGGCCGCGGTGATAGGGCAAGCGGCGGGCGAGGTCACCCAGGTGGACGTCCGCGCCAGCGTTCCGACGGGGAGACTGCGATGGGCTGGTTGTGCCGTTGCTGCTACGCTGATGATGTTCGGAATGTACGCGGCGGTTTCGCCGAAGCCGGTGCTGCCGAGCCTGATGCGGGCGTTCGGGTCTGGTATCGGAGCCCCGACCCGTACGCGGATCGGCGAACTCTCACCCGACGACCGTGCATCGGTGCTCTGCGGTGAACCCGTGCGCTTCCAGGCCCGGATTGGCGGGAGGCGACCGGCGGAGGCATTCGTGCGGTTCAGTCTGGATGGCGGGGCAACGTGGGTGGCGGGACAGCAACTGGAGCTGGACCCGCCGTCGGGCGACGCTTCAGAGGGCGTCTGGCAGGCGGTCAAGGCGGCCCGGGACGTCCAGCGGTCCATGGCCTGGCAGGTGGTTGCCGGCGATGCGAGGTCTGAGATCCGGCATCTTCAGGTTCGTCCGGTGCCGGAGATCACCGCGATCGATCTGCGATACGACTACCCGCCGTACACGCGCCTGCCGCCGACCACGCAGCCGGGGGGCGAAATCGACGCGATTGTGGGCACGAAGGTGACGATCCGCGCGTCGGCGAGCGGGCCGATCCATGACCCGATCCTGGTCACCGGCCAATCGCCGGCCGAGAAGCGGCGGGTGCTGGCCGGCCCATCACCCGAAGCGCCGACGGAGCTGGCGGCGACGCTGACGGTGGTGAAGGATGACGTGTATCGGATCGAGTACCGCGATGACCACGGTGAGCCCAACCGCGAGCCGATCCTGCATCCGATCCACGCCCGGCCCGACAGATCACCAACGATCAGGATCGATCGCCCCGGCCGGCAGGCGGAGATGCTGGCCGAGGAGGTGTTTTCTCTGGCGGCGCGGGTGGAGGATGATTTCGGCCTGACGGGAGCTGCACTATCGTACCGGCGTGCGGGTGAGCGGTCGGCCACCGACATCCCTCTGGCGCTGGTGTCTCAGGGACAGCGACCAGCCGGCGAAATCGACCAGCGAATCGCCCTATCGCAGATGAACGCCCGAGCAGGTGAGGTGATCGAATGGTGGGTGTCGGCATGGGACAACCGTGAGGATCTCCGCGGACAAGCTGCATACCAGCGGGGCGAAAGCGAGATACGTAGGCTCGTGATCCGCGAGCCGGAACGACCCCCGGAGCGAGCGGAGGAAGATGAAGACCGGGAGGTTGAGCCACCGTCCGAGCCGAGCGACGGGGATACCGGCAAGCAGCAGCCGACAACAGACGATGTCGCCGGGGAAGATACTCCGCCGGGTGACGGACAAGATACCTTGCCAGCGACCCAACCGAGCGACGCGTCCGAGACGCAAGACCAGCAGCGGGCGCTCGGAGACTTCGCGCAAGCCCACACCAAGGAACTGAGCACGCTGGCCAAGTATCTGCCCGAGCCCGGTGGTACCGACGCAGGTGCGAACCGAGGTAATAGCCCGGGCGAAGAGCAAGGCGAGGGCCGGGGCGAAGGGCAAGGCGAGGGCCAAAGCGAGGGCGACCAGCAGACGACAGCGACCGATGGCCGCGGCCAGGGCCAAGGGGAAGGACAGGAGCAGGGCGACGGCCGGGGCGAAGGGCAAGGCGAGGGCCAGAGCGAGGGCGGGCAGCAGACGACGGCAGCCGATGGCCGCGGCCAGGGCCAAGGGGAAGGACAGGAACAGGGCGACGGC
>CAZOIA010000196.1:0-10241 GCA_964579675.1 uncultured Planctomycetales bacterium
TTCCCGTTGGGACAGGATGGACGTCATGCCGGAGTTATCGGCAGTTGAAAGCGGCTGCTCCGGCTACGAGCGATGCTTTCCATTGTCGGATGTCAATTGAGATGGCCCACGTCCGATAACCCCCCGCAACGCCCAGCATTTCACCGCGCAAACCACGGAAAGCTTGGACGAAGTGAGAACCCGATAACCCGGGCTACGGCCTGGAAAGGAAGCCCACGGTGGATTCCAGGATGCGGTCGTGGAGTTTCCGCGTCCCCTGGTCGCGGGTTTGCTGCTGAAGATCCTCAAGGTTGGCCCGGCAAAACTCGCAGCCGAGCCGATTAAGGTGGAACCCAACGTAATCCTGCCACTCAGGCTCCAGCGTTCCGAGCAGGTAAGCCCCGACCGTGCTGCGCTTGAGGCAACTGATACGATGCTCCTGCCAGATCTCACTGAGCATGTCATCGGCGTTGTCGAGCGGGGGGACGGAATCGTCGGGCGTTCCGGTGCCGCCCTGCCCGCACTGAAGCTTCCGGGCCATGTGCTCGCGGATCCGTCTGAGGCTCCGGTGCTTGGTGACCGCTATATGGTTGACCTTCACGTCTGCGATTTGCGCGATGTCTTTGTTTCGCAGCCGGCAGTAGAACAGCATTTCGACGATCTTTAGGTCGCGGAAGTTCAACGACTGCTTGAAGCCGTCGATCAACTCCCGCAGCGCCGCCGACAGGGCGTCGCGGTGCAGCTCGCGCGCTTCGTTGCGCCGGGCGTACCAGCTTGCTGTCGGATCAGGGCCGACGATCCGGTCCGCCGCGTCGCCCACGGCCTCGGCGCCTGTGGGCTGCAGCACGTCCTGAAGCAGACAGATGGTGATACTTCTGCCGCGGCAGAAGTTGATGATCTTCCGGCGGAGGATGGCGAACAGATAGGTTTCCAGGCTCGCCTGCTCGCGAAAGAACCCGAGCGCCTTGACGAAGCTCATGAACGTTTCCTGCACCAGATCCTCGGCATCGGATGGGTTGCGCAGCTTGCTTCGCGCGAACGCCACCAGCCGCCCCTGGTAACGGTCCACGAACTGCGACCATCCCTCAGCGCTGCCCTGCCGGATCTCGGCGACCAGATACTTCTCAGCCTGCGTCAATTCGCTCATTGATCGTGATCATACCCTCAACGAGCCGTGGGCTTGAGTGCGTGTATAGGGCTTCCCGGCTCGGAATACGGAATGCAACGCACCGGGCTCACGGAGCGCCCGGCTCCGAGCCGCTATCCATGCTAAACACGCCCGGGTTGAGATCGGTCAGTTCGACTATCCCACGACTGCGAGTACGAACAGTACGCCGACGACGACCAGCACAACCACCGCGCCCCGAAGCCCCCAGACGTAGTATCCCCTGGTGGCCGCGTTGAGCAATAGATACAGCACGAGAATCAGAATCACCAGCCCGGCGATCGACAGGGTGGTGCGAACCCAGGCGTTCTGCTGGGTGGCCAGGCGATGGGCGAGATCGACCGCCAGCGGCTCAAGCACCTCCGGCGGCTTGTCGATCAGAACCGCCGCCCGCCAGACCTCACCGTAGGGCCGGTGAAATCGTTGCGTGAATTGATCTGCCACCAGCGATACGGTGTTGCGGCCGTCGGCAAGCGAGTATGCGCCGCGCAGCGCCGATTCTATCTCCCCTCGCAGCCAATTCGGATCGGGCATTCTGCGGGCGTGGCGCTGTATTCGCCGTCCGAGGTCGAGTTGAAGTCCGGCCGCCGCGGCCCGCAGGGCTTGCTCCTCGGCCTCGCGGCGAGTGCCCCACAATCCGGGGGAGCAGGCGACCAGGAACGAGCGTCCGGTATTCTCCGCCTCGGTCCGGAAGGCGGCAAGGTCTTCGACCCACGGTTTCTCCACGAACCGGGCATGGCGCGTGACGTTCCGGACGGATCCGGCCAGTGTTGCTTCCAGATGTCCGACGTCCACGGTCTTGATCGACAGACGGACCGGATGCCGGAACGTGGGCGCGCTCGCGTTCCGCCCCCGGTCGCTCGCCCGGGCAGCGTTCTGAAACGCTCTGTGCGCCGCTGCCAGTACGTGGTCAGGAACGTTGCCATCCACATCGGTGGGAGGAAATCGCACCCCCCCAGGCACGATGTCCTCTAGCGAGGGCACCAGGCGTTCAGCCAGCGCGATCGCCGCCGACTCCATGGAGGGATAGATGTCCGCCTCGAACTCGTGCTCGCTGCTGGGCAGCCAGGTCCCTTCCCCAACGCCGGGAGATGCCCGGCGGCTCACCGCGGTCGAGCGTGCCGATCCTGCGCCGTCGGGATAGTGGCGCACCGACTTCAGGACGACGGTGTTGGATTGGGGCATACCGACCGTATAGAGCCCCAGGGCGAGGATGGCGACGGAAGCGACCGCGGCAACGGCGCCGATCACCCATGGCCAGGCGCGGCCCGACTTGACCAGCCGAACTGTGACCACGACCAGGAGCACGAGAAGTGCCAGAGCGATTATCTCGAAGAAGCCGGGCATACCTACCATCGTCTAACCCCCTTCACGACCTTCAGGTGTCATGTTTCGCCCCTCCCGCCGCGGCGGCCAGGCGAGCATGAGGATCGACGCCAGCAGCAGGACACCGGCGATGCTCGCCGCCTGATCATCCACGGCGTCGAGGAACGCTTCGATGGCCGGCCCTACCTGATCGCTGTTGACCATGCCGCTGATCACGGACCACCGGACGAAATGGAGCGCGTCCTTCAGCGCGCGCAGGGACAGCAGCAAACCCGTGCCCCCGAGGACCGCCCGGGCCGAATGGGCTGCTCCGGCGTGCCTGCGGGCGATGAGCAGCAGCGTGGTCGCCAGCACGATCACGATGATCGAGACGAGCTTGCCGATACGTTCGAGGAGCTCGGGCCAGCCGGCGTAACCGAAGACGTCACGCCCGAGTTCGTCGGCCAGGTCGGGGTCAGGCAAGCCGGCCGCGATCATGCCGGGCAGGTTGACCGCCACCGCCAGGCCAATCGCGTAACCGGTCAGCAGCAGTATCCCGGCCACCAGGGCCAGCAGGACAGCGGTGAGGTTTCGCGGAAGCCGGGGCTTCAGACCGGTGCCCGAGCGCGTTGTCGCAGGTTGCCCGGCCGGGGGACCGGCCGGCTCGCTGCCGTCGGCCGGCTCGCCGCCTGAAGTCTCGGGGGCAGCCGCTTGGCCCTGAGCTTGCGGATCACCTTGCTGAGGGCGACCGGGGATTTCCGCAACCGCGCCGAATGGTCGAACGGGCCGGTCGTCCGAGCCCGCTTCCGTCGCCGCCGGCTTCACGCTCAACAGGGCATGGATCGCACGATTCGGAATGCATGCGATCACGATGAAGAGAACGTTCGGAAAGACGATGAGAAAGACCGTCACCAACTCCTCATCGCTGCTCATTCGCACGTTGCCCAGGAATATCGCTGCGGTGACGCTCGTGACCAGGCATCCGACCATCAGCAGGGGCTTGATCACGCCGCTCCACAGGCTGCGGCAGGTTGCCTGCAGCGTCTTGACCATGAAGAACAGTGAGAACATCAAGGCCCCGCACCCGCCGGCGACGGCCGCGGCGAATTCGTCATCAGTCAGTCTCGACCAACCGGCCCAGATCAACAGCACGAGTCCGAGCCCCAACAGGCCCAGGAAGAGAAGGAAGCTCACCAACCGCAGCCCGGGCGGTACGCGCGGGGGCGCGATGGTGGTGCCGACCTGTTGCCCTGGGGTCATGATATGGGGTGCCCCCGGAGGCGGCGGTGGACCTGGTGGGTGTGGTGAAGCCGGAGGAGGCAGAGGGCCCCCAGCCGGTCTCTGCTCGGCGCCGGACGGGCCAAACCTCTGATGCCGGTGGTCCTTCCTGCGGCGACTTACCTTGGCCGCACCCGGGCTGAACGGACTGCCCGCCTGCACCGCCATCGAGACGCCGGCCAGAATGCCGATGGCCAGTATGGCGCTGCCGTCGAAGATCATCGTCAGGACAAAGCCGAGCAGACCCGCTGAGAAAGCCTGTCCCAGCGAAACCCGTTCGCTCCGCGAGGCTGACGCCCGGGCAACCCAGTCAATCAGGAAGAGGCCGCCGAGCACGGGCAGGAAACTCTCGACGATCTGCCTGTTGTGCGAGGCATTCATCAGCAAAAGCCCGCCGAGCAGAAAGGCCCCCGCGCAGGCCGCGCCGCCAAATGCCAGATGGCGGACCAGCCCGGTCTCGGTTTGAAGCCTGGCCAGGAGCTTGTCCCGCATCCGGCCAATGCCCACCGAAGCGCCGAATATCATTCCCGCGGTGAAGACGGCGTTGAACATGGGGTCAGATCGTCGTCCGCCGGCGCTCAGCACGCCGGTTCCGATGGCCATGACGGCCGTGGTGAGAAGCCACAGGCGCCGGCGCTGCCGCCGGTCCAGCGGGTCAGCCACCGCATCGGCGGGAAAAGCTGCCGGCGGGGTGTGCCGATCGGCTCGTTGTTCATCGGTATGCCCCGCGAGCCGGCGCCCGAGACGCGAGCCGGCCTGGGCCATCCGCTCACCCACCGCCCCCAGCCGCTCACCGACCCTGTCCAGGGCAGTGTTCACGTCCTGCCACACGTCGCTGCTGCCGTGACCGGGCGGGCGGCCCGCATCGAGCCTCGCGCCGCGCTGGCCGGAGGAGCCCGCGCCGCCTACTGCCACCTTCCTCGCCGCCCGTTCGGCGACCATGGACAGGCTCTCAGGCCGGAAGTGCGAGACACTTTGCTGAATGTGCTCCGCCCCGAAGACGGCCTCAACCATCTCCTGCACCGACTGGTAGCGATCGGCCGGCTCTTTGGCCATGGCCTTGCGGATCACCGTGGCGAACGGTTCTTCAACTCCCGACAGGTCCGGCTCGGCCATCAGGTGCTTCATCAGGATTTCGCCGTGGCTGGCCCCGAAGAACGGCACCTGCCCGGTGAGCATCTCGTACAGCACGACGCCCAGGGCGTAGATGTCGATGCTGCGGTCGTATCGGCCCTTGCCGATCTCCGGGGCCATGTAGTGCACCGTGCCCACCGTGATGGTCTGGGCACTGTGCTGACTGGCGCTCATGGCCTTGCTCAAACCGTAGTCGCCGATCTTGACGTAGCCGTCCTCGTAGAAGATGTTCCCCGGTTTCAGGTCGCGATGGACGATGCCGCGATCGTGCAGGAACGTGAGGCCCTTGGCGGTCTCCCGCAGGAAGAACGCGGCCTTCTGTGGGCCTAGTCCGCCGGGCGATTCATCGAGCAGGTCGCGGAGTGACGCACCGGCGACGTATTCCATGATCACGAACGGCGTCCCCTGGTCGTTGTGCTTCACGTCGAAGATGGTCACCAGATGCGGGCTCTTGAGGTTCATGCACTGGCTGACGCCCCGCAGTTCGATCTGCTCGTAGCCCTGGACGACCTTGAGGGCGACCTCGCGCCCGCTGTCGCTCAGGGCGTAATAGACCTCCCCGAACCCGCCGCGTCCCACCGCTCGCTGGGCGGTGTATCCTTCGAGCGGGCGATCGCCGTACTTGTATTGGAATCCGTCCATCGTGGAGCGTTCCCTTCAACTTGGTCCGATGTTCATTGCCGCGATGCGGAATTCAACGCCGTGACCGCGAAGGAAATCGGGCCGATCCGCACGTTCGCCCCGAGGGCGATGCCCGCGTTGCGATCCATCGGCCGATCGTTCACCATGACCTCCGTCCTGCTTCGCACAAACAGCCGCCCGTCGCGAACGTGCAGCACCGCCGATTCGGACAACCTCTCGGCCCGGATATGGGCCAGGCTGCCGGGACCCAGAATGATCGACCGGTCCATCAGGATCACCCGCCGGGCGTCCCCGCTCGGGAGCCGGGTGCCCGACAGGTGGATCACCGCCGACGTGCTGGCGGCGTTCGGCAACGTGAACTTCATTAGACACCGCGGGCCCAGAGCGATGCGATCACCGCGCGAAAGCAGCTTGCGGGTGACCGGGGCATCGTTGACGCGAACCGGCACCTCGGACGACAGGAAGTAGTCCTCGTCCATCCGCTCGATCGTCGCCAGCGGCAGACCCGAGTCGGCCAAGAGACCCACGTCCGCGTGGCCCGATGAGCGGGCCGGACCGATCGTAACCCGCCGATCGCGAAGGACCAGGAACGAGCCCACCCCGTCCACGTGGATCATGAACCGCCTCGGTATGGCCGCGCCGACCGCGTGCCCGCCGGACTTGAGGTCCGGGCTGACGCGCGGGATCGGCACCGTCGCGTCGTCGGGTCTTCCGTCGTCTGGAAGTTGCATCCCGGCCCCTGAAACCAGCCCCAGCGGTCCGCTTCGCAAGTGCTCCAGGCTCTGGGCCGCCTGCTCCGCATGCCCGCAAGCCTCACTGAGCCACCTCGCACCGGGCCGAACCGAACTGACACGACGGAGAATCTCCACCGCCTGACGCGGTTGACCGCGATCAACGCACCCGGCGGCCCGGCGACATTCACGGATAAGCCGGGCAAGCTCCTGCACCTGCACGGCCTGGCTCGCCAATGGCTCCAGCCGATGCACCATGGACCCGGCCAGATCCAGGCGCCCCTGGTCGATCGCCAGACCCGCCTGCTGCACCCCGAGGTCCACCGTCCGGGCCATCAACTCCGCTACCTGCTGGTTGGAGGCGTGAGCCTGTCGCGCTTCCAGCAATGCGTCGATCGCCCCGACCCAGTCGTCGCGTTCGAGGGCGGTTCGGGCTCGGGCCAGGGCCGCCTCGCTTGCCGCCCGTCGCGCCGCCGCTTCGTCCTGCAACGCCTCCCCCGGGCGATCGTCGTCTTCGATGTCCGCCAGCAATCGCTGGCCCACCGACAGCCGGCCGTTCTCGATATGCTCCCGCGCCGCCGCCACCGCATCCGCCCGCCGGCGATCGGCCTGCTGCCGGGCCTGCATGGCCTCGGCGATGGCAGCCCGTAGAGCCGCGGCTTCGGACAGATTGCCGCCCAGCTTCGTCGTCTTCTCAACGTCGGCGGCGGCCTGCGTCAGCCGCCCGGCGGTCAGGTGTTCCCGGCCGCGGGCCGCCAGCGCCCGGACCAGACGCCCGATCAGCTTCTGCCCGCGGCGGTGGGCCTGCACCTTCTCCGCCCGGGCCAGTTCGAAGGCTTCGTCCAGCCGGCCGTCCTTCAGGGCCGTCTCAGCCTGTCGGATTTGCAGCATCAGCACCGGGGCGACTCCCACGTCCAGGGTGTTTCGAGTACCAGTATACCGCCTCGCCGCCGGAACTCGTCGTTCGAGTGAATCGTCCGCAGGGGCGGTCGCTCGCGGGTTCACGCATTTGACCGCTTGCAACTCGCGTCCCATCGCTCGCAGCCTCACGCATCTGGCCGCTTGCGGCTTCGCAACGCTCACTCCACCCACTCGTTCTCGTCGGATCGGCTCAACGTCAGGCCGCCCCCTGCGGCGGCCGCCCGCCCCTCAGCCGGCGAGAAGTGCTCGTCCACCTGCGTCAGCAGATCCTCCTCGCTGATCACGTCGATCTCGATCGGTTGAACGAACCGCGCCTCGTGGGCCAGCACCCGCTCGGCCACATCGAGCCGGTTCTTGATCTCGCGGAGCAGTTTCTCGGTCTTGGCCAGCTTGCTGTTGTCCACCTGGAACCGCGAGCCGGCCGATGCCGCCTTCACCAGATGATGCTGACTTGCCAGGGCTGCGATCTGATCTTCGAGCCGGACTTTCTCGCCCCGGGTCCGATCCAGCATCTGCATCGCCGCGTGCAGCGACTTCTCACGGGTCTCGCTGAGCCGACGCTTGCCTGCCAGGACCACCTCGGCCTCCTTGAACCGGTCGAATCGCCGGGCCAAGTCCTGTTTGACTTGCACGCGGTCGTACTCGAACCCGCCCAGCCGGTAGCTGACCTGCTGCGTCCTGAGCACGTCACGCAGCTTGGCGATCCGGGTCTGCTCGTCGGCCAGAGATGCCTGGGCCCGGTCGATGTCCGCCCGCAGCCGGGCGATCTCGACCTCCTCCTGCGCGATCAGCCGGATGTTGGCCTGCATCTCGGGGATGATGTCTTCGAGCATGTCCTGGGCCCGCTTCAGCTCGAACTCGATGGGCACCTTGTCCTTCACCGCCGTCCGGACCGACTTGGCCGAGCTCCACAGGTAACTGCCCGCGTCGGTCCCGAACAGCAGTCCCGCCCCCAACCCGAGGCCCACCGTGGCGATGAGCCCGACCTTGACGGCTTTGATAATCATCGTAATACTCCTTCCTGAAAGAGGTTACATTCAGCCCCCGCAATTGTGGCCGCCTGCCGGCCACACCCGCGTAGTCACCTGGCCCGCGCGAATGTTTCAGGGTTATCCAGTGGAGGTATGCTCGCCGAGTGCCCCGGGAGAAACCCCCGACACTCGCTCTCGTGGGCTCCGCCGGCCGCCAGGAGCGGCTGGATTTGAAACAGCGGCCCATCCCGAAAAACCGCATTCTTTCCCCTGCAAGATGCGGTAACGCAGGTAGTCTCCTACATGGTGTTTCACACGACAATCGGTATTCTTGATAGCGCCAGGCAAGGTTATTGCCCTGCCGAAGGACTGCTACGGGGTCTCGGACGTGCTGGGCGCACTGGCTGGGCCGGTGGTGGTGATCCACTCGGTGTTCTTGAACAGGTTTTCCATGAACTCATCTGGATCGACCGGCTCCGTCTTGAACGTCTCGAATGGCAGATCCCGTTGCCCCGAATCAAATCGCCCGGTGAGAATCGCCACCCCGACGAGAATAGCGACGACACCTCCCAAACGATACAGCCACAGAGAATGAAATGGATGGTCTTTGACTGGCTTCCATCCAATGGTTTCTTGCCATCCCCAGGTCATGGCTCGGACTACCCTTGGGATCAGCAGATAAACGACCCCTACTGCGAGAAACAGGTAGGCAAAGAAGTCAGCAGAGCTATTCATTGGCGATCGCTCCCCACAAGTCAAACGCAAGGATGATCCGATCAAACGCCGTCGTATCGGCTTCGGCTCCTGCCCATCCACAGATACCCCATCTCAACCTAATTGCCATATCCCCTGAAGGGAACATCCTGGTAGATCAGCTCACCGTCCCAGATTTCGAACAAGTCCACCGAAGCTCGGGCAGCCCGCTTGCTGGAGCGCAGGATGATATCACATACGTCGAATGACGGGCCAGTGTAACCCTCAGGCAAATGCCTTCTTTCACTCACGGGGGCCACGGTCTCCCAATACCTGGTAAACCGAGAACCAGATTCCCCCTGCCTTGCATGGAAGTCGTCAACCTCGAACTCCTTCTCTCCGATCCGGGCAATGACGTCGAAGGCTACGTTGACAGGCACGTTGTCGAATTCAAACTCAACGGCTAGCCAAAGGTGCCGATTAGGCTCGTAAGTCACAAGATAGGGGCGAATGCTTGCCAGGAGGTCAGCCTTCTGCGTGGGATCGCTGATGAATCTGATGTAATCGGGGGTCTCATTCTCGAGAACTTCGACTTGATACTCGAACTCCACATCCTGTTCATGACAGAGTTGTTCCGTCTCGTGGCCGGGAGGGGCATAAAACGTGAGGAGATGAATGTTAATCCTGATTAAATGAATCCCAGGTGTATTGTAGGGAAGAACGCTGTTGACGAAGCCGCTGCTCCCCGGACTCGCAACCCCCTTGTTCCAGCCTGTGGCCCAGGCAGCACTGCGGTCCGGATTGCCAAATGGCTTCCCATCAAGTGCAAGTGAGCTTCGCATGTTATACCGGATAACTCCCGGAGTCATGGGTGCTCGCCCGCAGAATATCAGTTGGTATGGTATGCCTTCACCGCGCACGACTCTGGGGCGAAAATGAAACTCCCGTCTGCTCATCTGCCAGAAGAACTGGTCTTTCTGCCCCTCGGAAAGTTCGTCGTCACAATAGCACTCCCAAAGGTAGTCAACGAGAGCTTGCCACGGCTCTTCCTTCTTCTGTTCGGCAAGGCATATCTGAATGATATCGCTCCTATACCGATCAGATAACCGCTGCGCCCCTTCCCGTCGTTGCAGTTCCCGCCACGCTTGGTAAGCAAGCGAGTAGTCGGTGGAACGAAGGTCGTCAACGACCCATGCGGTAGGCCTAAGCCGATACCAGTTGAGGCGTCGAATTGGCGGCGATATCGCAATTAGGGACAATACAACCGCCAAGAGGCCAATCACCACGAAGACTGGCCTTCTATGCCGTTCCCCACGTCGTATGGTTGCCTGAAGAATAGGATGGGCGCATTCCGGGCAGTAGCCCGTCTGTCAAGCGACAATTATCCGTTCCCCTCAGCGACAACTATTCCTCCTCTTCTCT
>CAZOIA010000197.1:0-10227 GCA_964579675.1 uncultured Planctomycetales bacterium
GAAACACCTGGGGGCGGCGCCTTCCAACAAGCCGCCCAAAGTGTCATGCACCCGGCGAGCCGGGTCGTCCCCGGTCCGGTTTTGTTCCGCTCCGTTTCAGGCTTACAATAGAGCGAAAGCGCCGCACGAGCATCCGCGTGCAGAGGAGCGATCCAAGGCTCAAGATGATATCCGAAGGTTCGAAGACGGCCCGGCTGAACCGGGCGAGCATCCATTCGCTGGTCCAGCGAGCTGGCCATGCCGCGGCGCTCGACGGCAAGCGGGTGCTGGTGATCATCCCCGATCACACCCGTAGCGGCCCGACCGGCACGTTCTTCCGCGCGATCTGCGGCGCACTGGTGACCCGGACGAGTAAGCTCGACTTCCTGATCGCCCTCGGCACGCACCCGCCCATGCCGGCCGCGAGAATCAACGAGCTGTTGGAGATGACCGCCGACGAGCGGAGCGAAAGGTACGGCTCGGTAGGCGTGTTCAACCACCAATGGGATTCGCCGCCGGCCCTGAAGCGGATCGGTACGCTCACCAAGACCCAGGTCGAGGAGCTTTCCCGTGGGTTGCTCAGCATCGAGGTGCCCGTGCTGATCAACAAGATGATCTTCGACTACGACCATCTGCTCATCTGCGGCCCGGTCTTCCCGCACGAGTTGGTCGGCTTCTCCGGCGGACACAAGTACCTGTTCCCGGGGATCGCCGCTCCCCAGATGATCAATTTCACCCACTGGCTGGGGGCGCTGCTGACCAACCCGGTGATCAACGGCACGCGGGACACCCCGGTGCGGGCCGCCATCGAAGCCGCCGCCGAGATGGTGCCGATCGAGCGGAGCCTGATCGGCTATGTCGTACAGGGCCAGGTGGTTCGGGGCGTGTTTGCCGGACCGGTGCGCCAGGCGTGGAGGGCGGCCACCGATCTGTCCGAGCAGATCCACATCGTCTACCGCGACCAGCCTTACGACACCGTACTCTCCTGCAGCCCGGGCATGTATGACGACATCTGGACCGCCGGAAAGTGCATGTACAAGCTGGAGCCGGTCGTCGCCGACGGCGGTACGCTCATCATCTACGCCCCCCACATCGACGAGGTCTCCTACACGCACGGCAAGGTGCTCGATGCGGTCGGGTATCACGTCCGCGACTACTTCGTCAGGCAGTGGGACAAGTACAAGGAATTACCCTGGGGCGTGCTCGCACATAGCACGCACGTCAAGGGCGTCGGGAAATACGAAAATGGCGTCGAATCCCCTCGCGTCAACGTCGTGTTGGCCACCCGCATCCCCGAGGAGCGATGCCGGCGGATCAATCTCGGCTACATGAATCTCGATCGCGTCAACCCGGAGGATTACGCTGGCCGCGAAGGCGAGGGTATACTGTGCGTTCCCCAGGCCGGTGAAACGCTGTACCGCCTCCGGGATATGACCAAGTTCGGGTTGGCCGCCGCCTCCAAGGACAGCAGGACGCTCCCGACCCTCGACGGGCAGGAAGCGCCCTGATCTGGAGATGTGGTCATGACGCAATCCATTACGCTGCCCAAGACGATGCCCGCCGTGGTATGCCATGGGCCCCACGACTATCGGCTCGACGAGGTGGCGGTGCCGACGGCGGGGCCGGACGAAGTCATCGTCGAGGTCCTGGCCATCGGCATCTGTGCCGGCGACGTGAAGTGCTGGGACGGCGCGCCGCTGTTCTGGGAGAGTGACGGGACGCGCCCCGGTTATGCCGAGCCGCCGGCCATCGCCGGGCACGAGCCCATCGGCCGGGTCGTCGCCTTGGGCGTGGGGGCGGGCCGGAAACGTGGCCTCGAGATCGGAGACCTGGCCATCAGCGAGCAGATCGTCCCCTGCCATGACTGCCGGTTCTGCCGCCGAGGCCAGTACTGGATGTGTCAGGTGCATCACGTCTACGGGTTCAAATCGTGTCTCCCGGGCGGGATGGCACCGTACATGAAGTACCCGGCCGGGGCGATCGTGCACAAGGTGCCGGCGGACATGGACCCCACCTGCGCCGCCATGATCGAGCCGCTCACCTGCAGCATCCACGCGGTGCAGCGGGCCAGGATCGAGTTCGGCGACACCGTGGTGGTCGCCGGTTGTGGTCCGCTCGGCCTGGGAATGGTCGCCGCCGCCCGGTTGACCAGCCCATCTCGGCTCATCGCCCTGGACCTGAGGGACAACCGGCTCGAGGTCGCCCGGCAAATGGGCGCGGACCTCACCATGAACCCCGACAAACAGGACGTCGTCAGTGAAGTCCTGGAGCTGACCGAAGGCTACGGCTGCGACGTCTACATCGAGGCGACCGGCTTCGTCGAAGCTGTCCCCCAGGGCCTGCGCATGATCCGCAAGCTCGGACGCTTCGTCGAGTTCTCCGTCCATCGCGAGCCGGTCACGGTCGATTGGACGCTCATCGGCGATGTCAAGGAGCTGGACATCTACGGCTCGCATCTGGGGCCCTATTGCTACCCGCTCGCGATCGATTACATTCATCGCAGCCTGATCGACGTGGCCCCGATTGTGACGCATACGCTGCCGCTGGCCGAGTTTGAGAAGGGATTCAAGATGGTCCGCGACGGCACCGAGTCGATCAAGGTGCAGTTGCAGCCCTGAGCGAAGTGGCAGAGTACGTTTAGCCGCGACCCGTAGGGGAGCGCGTTGACGTTTACCCGCGACCCGAAGGAGAGCGCGTTGACGTTTAGCCGCGACCCGGAGGGGAGCGCGCGTGTCTCTCAACGCTGGAAGGTGGCATTATGAAAGTACAATCCATCAAAGCGCATTTGCAGGAACCGGTGGTGACCGAGGGCGCCAAGGGGGCCCACATACGGGTGCTGATCGGACCCGACGATGGTGCGAGCAACTTCTACATGCGCCACTTCGAGGTCGAGCCCGGCGGATGCACGCCCCACCACGAACACGAACACGAGCACGAGGTCCTGGTGCTCAAGGGCACCGGTCTCGTCAAGGGCGCCGAAGGCGACCGCCCCTTTAAGCAGAATGACGTCATCTTCGTCCCCGGCGGCGAGAAGCACCAGTTCTGCAACACCGGGGATGAGTCTTGCGAGTTCATTTGCCTGATACCGGCCCCCAGACAATCCGACTGCTGAGCCATGAAAGGCAAACAGTTCCTACGCCAACATGACCAAGAGTGAAGCCCAGAAGAAGGTTGTTGAACTTCGCGAGGAGATCCGCCAGGACGATTATAAGTACTACGTGCTGGCCGCCCCCACGATCTCCGATCGCCAGTACGACCGCCTCTTCGATCAGCTCAAGAAGCTCGAAGAGCAGTTCCCCGATCTGATCACGCCCGACTCGCCCACCCGGCGCGTCAGCGGCCAGCCGATCGAGGGCTTCCAGCAGGTCGTGCATGCCGTGCCCATGCTCTCGATGGACAACACCTACAACGAAGGCGAGCTGCGCGAGTTCGATGGCCGCGTGGCCCGGGGCCTCGGCGGCGAAGCTTACGAATACGTCATCGACCCCAAGATCGACGGGGTGGCTATCTCCTTGCGCTACGAAGGCGGCCAACTCGTGCTGGCCGCCACCCGCGGCGACGGCACCACCGGCGACGACATCACGCACAACGCCCGCACCATCCGGGCCATCCCCTTGCGCCTGCCCGACGCAACGAACGTCCCCCGCGTGCTCGAGGTCCGCGGCGAGGTGTACTGGCCGATCTCGGCTTTCGAGGCCTTCAACAAGCAGCGCGAGGCCCGCGGCGAGCCGACCTTCGCCAACCCCCGCAACGCCACCGCCGGAACCCTCAAGCAGCTCGATCCCAGAATCGTCGCCCGGCGCAGACTGGCCTTCATCGCCCACGGCTTCGGACAGCTCGAACCGTTCACGTTCACCACGCAGTACGAACTGTCCCAGCGAATGAAGGAATGGGGCATCCCGATCAGCCCGTACATGAAACGCATCACCGACATCGACCAGGCCATCGAGCACATCCACGCCTGGGACGCGCGGCGGCGGAAGCTCGACTTCGCCACCGACGGCCTGGTCCTGAAAGTCGATCGCCTCGATCAGCGCGACGCCCTAGGCGCCACCAGCCGATCCCCCCGGTGGTGCATCGCGTTCAAGTTCGCCGCTGAGCGGGCCCGGACCAGGCTGCTCTCGGTGCGGTTCCAGGTCGGCAAGCTCGGCACGATCACACCCGTGGCAAACCTCGCCCCGGTCCAGCTCGCCGGCACAACCGTCAAGAGCGCATCGCTGCACAACTTCGATCAGGTCGAACGGCTCGGCGTGCGGACCGGCGATATGGTCTATGTCGAAAAGGCCGGTGAGATCATCCCCCAGGTTGTCGAAGTGGACCGCGACGCCCGCCCCCGCGACACGAAACCGATCAGGCCCCCCGCCCGCTGCCCCGAATGCAACAGCGAAACCGTCCGCGACGAGGGCGGCGTATTCCTCCGCTGCGTCAACCCTGCCTGCCCCGCCCAGATCAAGGAGCGGCTCCGCTACTTCTGCGGCCGAGATCAGATGGACATCGAGGGCGTCGGCATCGCCCTGGCCGAACAACTCGTCGATACCGGCCTGGTCCGCGAATTCGCGGACCTCTACCGCCTTCATGACCGGCGCGACGAGCTGATCGCCCTGGAACGAATGGGCGCCAAGAGTGCCGACAACCTGCTTGCCAGCGTCGCCGGCAGCAAGTCCCATCCGTTGGCCCGCCTGTTGGCCGCCCTCAACATCCCGCACATCGGCACCAACACCGCGATGCTGCTCGCCGAGCACTTCGGATCAACGGATGCCCTCGTTGCCGCCGGCGCCGAAGAATTGCAGGAGATCGAAGGCATCGGCCCGGAACTGGCCGAAAGCGTGTCCAGCTTCCTGCACAGCAAACAGGGCATCCGCACGATCGAGGGGCTCCGCGCGGTCGGCGTCAACATGATCCAACCCAGGAAGAAAGCCCGGGCGCCCGGTGCGCTGCCTTTCGCCGGCAAGACCATCGTCGTCACCGGCACCCTCCAACACTACAGCCGCAAACAGATCCAGGACCTGATCGCCTCCCTGGGCGGGAAACCCGCCGGCTCGGTCACCAGGAAGACCGACTTCGTCGTCGCCGGCGCCGAGGCGGGATCGAAACTCGACAAGGCCCGCCAACTAGGCGTACAAGTCATCGACGAAACCGAGTTCCGCTGCCGCGCCGGCACGCGATAGAGAACGTTACGGAACGTGAATCCCCACGCTTGGACAAGAGCCGCACGAGCCACGCCCTTCACCCTTCCAACCGCCCGGCGGGCGTAGCAGGAGAACCAGATGACCGGACGCCATCACGCACCCCCAACGAGCCGCAGTCTTCAGCCCTTGACGAATGACCATCGCCTCGCGTTTCAAAGCGGCAACGCCGCATCGTTTGTCAAGGGCCAGCCCCCGCCGCGGCGCGCTCACGAGCGTGGCCCCCGATCGCGGCCAATGATTCAGGTTCTTCCTTCCCCTAGCTGGCGTTCGATCTCGCTGAGTTCATCCTGCAGATCCTGATACCTCTCGTGCGGATCGTCATACAGGGGTCCGAACCTGACGGCGCGCAGTTCCTCGAGTTCCCGGGCTACTTCACGTCGCCGTTGCTCAAGGAATTCCCTCTGCTCCGGCGTCATCCGTTCTGCGGGGTCGTCCATGAGAACGCCAGCCTCGTGACGTCTGGGGGTCTGCTATCCAGGCAAGCCGTCGGGTACGTCACGCGTTTTGCTTCCGACGACCGCGACGTATTCAAGAGGATCGCCGCTCGTGGCCAGCCGATGCTGATACCTCATCTTGCAGGACACGGCGAGAATGTCCTCCTCGACCATCGCGCGGATGAGCCGGGCAAAGCCGGAACCGTCTCTGCTTTCCAGGAAGGTATGTTTGATATTGAAGGCGACCAGCCCGCCCGGTTCGATGAGCCGATAAGCTTGGACAAACGCAAGAGGAGGAATATCTCCGAAACCCAGCGCGGCGACGCAAGTCAGGCAATTGAACCGGTACTCCTCCAGCCTGCGCCGTTCTGCATCGCCCAGATCGGTCATATCGGCGACGAGGTAATCAGCATAGATCCTGGGGCGATCTCGCTCCGTAGCTGCTCTTGCGGCGTCCACGATATCGACGCCGACGATGGTCTTCGCACCCATATCGGCGAGTTCCGCCCCGACCATCCCATTCCCCGCACCCAGGTCGAGAACCCGCAGGTCCGAAGGCGAGACGTCTTCCTCGCGCGCATATTCCTCCAGGAGAGACCGGACGGTCGAGGGCGACTGACAGTTCAAGATGTCGTAGAACAGCCTCTCGTACAGCCCGGGGTTCTCATAGAGCGCGGCGTAGTCGTGAAACCGGATCTCCCGCCAACCATCGGGCGTTTCGACAAGGCACCACTCGGCATCTTGTTCGAGCCGAAGGTTGGGCTCGGGAAGAGCGATCCGCAACGTTTCCTGTGGCTTCAGGTCTGACCGTTGATACGTATTCTCTGCTACTGGCACGTGGGCAAGCTCCCTTCGTTCTGGAGTTCCGGCTCTTCTCCTCGTCAGTGAGCCGATTGTACATCACCGCCGGAAGCTCCCTCTTCCGACTCCTCGCCTGACTCCGACTCGTCACCGGGCGAATGCCTGAAGGCTCCGGCCGCGTCGGCCGATCCGGTCACAAGCACCGGCGCCGCCTCCAGATCTTCGGCCTCCATCATCGACGCGATCCGCTGGAGCGTTGCCAGCATCGTGGTCCGTTCCCACTGCTCAAGTCTGGCCAACTCCAGGCGAAACCGGTCCTGGAGGAGAGAGGGCGTGTCGTCGAGCGTCCGCTGGCCTGCCGGGGTAACCGTGACCAGCCAACTGCGACGGTCGCGTTCATCCCGCGACCTCGTGACCAGCCCCCGCCGTTCCAGGCGGTCGAGAATGCCGGTCAGCGTCGGGCGACTCAGGTGAACCGCCTTGGCCAGTACGCCCGCCGACACCGTGCCAAGCTCAGCCGCTGCCTGCAGCGTGACCAGTTGGGGGCCGGTAAGGCCGAATTCCTCAGCCAGGCGCCGGGACTGCAGATCGATTGCCCGAATGATGCGCCGGATGCCGGCCACGATCTGATTCTCGATCGTCAGGTTGTGGCTCATCACCTGTCTCGCTACCCGTGACAATTGGAGCAAGGACGAAATGTTAGAAAACGAAGCAAGATCTGTCAAGCGCCGAAGCTTCCGAGCGGACGCCCAGGTCGATGCTCCGCCTGCTCCGGTGTCATAAGACCTTTTCCTGGAAAGACTTATGACTTCTTCCTCCTGCTCCGAACAGCCCAGGGGTCGGACGACGGCCCGCCGGGCCTGTTTTGCGTCGAAACCAAATCGGCTACTATTCGGTCACGAAGCCGCAGGTATGCTTCGTGTGCCCGGGAGGCAGGCTGCCGGATCAGGCGCTTCGCGACTCTGCGGGCGCACGGCTTTGCCCACGGGCGGAGGTCCCTCCATGATCCGATTGAGTCACGTCTGCAAGTCATTTGATGGGGGGCGGACCCACGCGGTGCGGGATCTCACTCTCGACGTCCAGACCGGCGAGACTCTGGTCCTGCTCGGTTCTTCGGGTTGCGGCAAGACCACGACTTTGAAGATGATCAACCGCCTCGTGGAGGCCGACGCGGGGCTCATCGAAGTCGGCAATCAGAACATCCGGGAGATGAACGTTCTGGAATTGCGTCGATCCATCGGCTACGTGTTCCAGGGCATCGGGTTGTTTCCTCACATGACCATCGCGGAAAACGCGACCGTAGCCCTGAGGCTGAACGGCGTGGGCCGAGCCGAGCGCCGCCGCAAGGCCACCGAACTCCTGGAACTCGTGCAGTTGGACCCCGACGCCCTGTCCCACCGATATCCCAGGCATCTGTCCGGAGGACAACAGCAAAGAGTCGGCGTTGCCCGTGCGCTGGCGACAAATCCCCATTACCTCCTGATGGATGAGCCGTTCGGCGCCCTTGATGCGCTGACCCGCGATTCTCTTCAACAGGAAGTCCTTCGCTTGAAGCAACAACTGAAGAAGACAATACTCTTCGTTACGCACGACGTTTTTGAGGCCCTCACCCTCGCAGACCGCATTGCGGTCATCCATGAGGGGCGATTGCACCAGGTTGGGACGAGGCAAGAGCTGCTGCGCAAGCCCGCCACTCAATTCGTGAAAAACCTCTTTGGGAAACCAAGGAGTCAGTTGGCAGCTTTCTCGGAGCATCTGCGATGATCCATCGAGCAGCGCTGGTATACATTGTCGTGCTCTTGCTCCCGGCACAGCTCCGGGCACAGGTTGGAGACACGGTTGTCGTCGGCTCAAAGAACTTCACCGAACAGGAGATCCTTGGTGAGCTGCTTGCCCAACTCCTCCAGGAATACACAGACCTGAAGGTCCAGAGGCGTTTCGGACTGGGAGGCACAGGGATCTGTCATTCCGCGCTGGTGGCCGGGGAACTCGACATCTATGTGGAGTACACGGGGACGGCTCTCCTCGACATTCTCAAGAGGCAACCAGAGAACCACCCGGATGAAGTCTTTCGCATTATAGCCGACGAGTATCGCCAGCGCTTCGACCTTCTCTGGCTACCGCCGGTGGGCTTCAACAACACCTACACGATCACCGTCCGAGCAGACCTCGCTGAGGAGCGCGGATGGCAAAGCATCAGTGATCTGGTTGAATCTGCTGCCGATCTGACGGCGGGCTTCACGAGCGAGTTCATGGCTCGCCCGGACGGATATCCGGGTTTGAGGCGAGCCTACGGCATTGAGTTCGGCGACACGGCGGATGTCGACCCCGGCCTGATGTATGCAGCCCTCGCCGGGGGGCAGGTAGATGCAATCTGCGCATTCTCTACGGACGGTCGAATCGTAGCCTACAAGCTCCGGGTCCTGCGGGACGACAGGGCCTTCTTCCCACCCTATGACGCCGCCCCGGTCATTCGCGGCAGCTTCCTGCGCCAGCATCCCGAAATACAAACCGCATTGACACCGCTGGCAGGAACAATCAGCGATGAAATCATGCAACAGATGAATTACGCCGTTGACGAGTTGAGCAGGGGCCCCGCAGTCGTTGCAAGGGAATGGATCGAGGCCAGGGCAACCCGCAGCACACCTGTGCTCGCGCAGGGTCGCGCCGATCGGCTAGCCCCATCGAGCAACATCCTGAGCTTCGCGGCCAGACGACGCGGCCAGGTCCTCGTCAAGACGCTGGAGCACCTGAGGCTTACTGGTCTGGCGATGCTCATTGCGCTGGTGGTCGGAGTACCAGCGGGGATTGGCATTCATCGTTTTGCCAGGGCGAGCGCGCCCGTGTTGGCCGCCACCGAGATCGTGCAGACCATCCCCAGCCTGGCCATGCTTGCCTTTCTGTTTGCGATCTACGGGCTGCTGGGCCCGGTGCCCGCCGTTACCGCGCTGGCTCTCTATGCCCTGCTTCCCATCATCCTGAACACCTACACCGGCCTGAAGGAGGTCTCACCTGAGCTGATTGAAGCGGCGAATGGCCTGGGCATGTCCGGCCGCCAGCGCCTGATGATGGTGGAACTGCCCCTGGCTCTTCCGGTGATGATTGCGGGCATCCGAACAGCGACGGTATGGACGGTCGGGATCGCTACGCTCTCCACATACATCGGCGCGGGCGGCCTCGGCGATTTCATCAGCCGTGGACTCGCTCGAAATGACGCCCGGCTGACCTTGCTGGGAGCGGTTCCCGCCGCCGCCCTGGCCGTCCTGCTGAGTCTGGCCATCCGCCACCTGGAACGCAGGCTCAGGAGCTGACGACTGCTCTTGCGAGCCTGGTTTCCCGATGGCTCGGACCAGCCAACGGGTTATCAGCTTCAGAGGCTGCAAACGCCCCGACGCCCACTTCCTGAGTCAACAATCAACATGCTGGCCCTGCACGAAACGAAGCCAAACCGCGCCAGAGGCGACCATAAGTCTATGCAGGAGCAACACTTACGATATGTATTGATGACTGACTTTGACCTCCGGGCCTCGTCCGGCGAGGCCGCACCTGCCAGCCCCGCCCGGAGCCCGCTGCCAACCTGCCACGGGTGGAATCACCGCCACATATTGTTAAACTCCCCGTTCGACCCGTCCGACCTGCCTTCTGGCGGGCCCGCAGTGCCGATAAAGAGTTGCAAGGAACCTTCTAGAGGAGGCGTAGCGACATGCCACTCGTACCGATGCGAACATTGTTGGATCACGCCGCGGAGAACGACTATGGTGTCGCGGCGTTCAACGTCAACAACATGGAGCAGATCCAGGCCATCATGGCCGCGGCGGAGGAGA
>CAZOIA010000198.1:0-10059 GCA_964579675.1 uncultured Planctomycetales bacterium
CGGTGGTCGCCGTATCATTCTTCGAGCAGAAAGGAGTTGACTACCCGATCGGCTATGTCCGCTGGACGGTTCGGCGCAATCTCGAAGCATTTGTTCGTCTCCTGAGCACTGGCCAAGTTCAGCCAAGCCTGCTCTGCCCCGAGGTGTTCAAGATCGAGGATGCACCACATGCCTATCAGCAGTTGCACGACTTGCCGGGCAAACACGCCGCCGGGATACTGTTCGAATACCCCGCCGACGCGCCGCTGAAGCGAAAGGTCACGTTGCCCGGTCCCAGGGTTGAGGCCAAGCCAGTGAAGGGGCCGGTCGGTATCGGCATGATCGGCGCGGGCAATTTCGCGACCGGTACACTGATCCCGGCCTTGAAGCGGATACCTGGTGCTCGTCTGCGGGCGATCTGCTCGGCCGGGGGGCTGTCGAGCAAGAGTGCGGCCCGGCGTCATGGCTTCGAGTATAGTGCGAGCGACTATCACGAACTGCTGTCTGACGAAACGATCCATGCCGTTGTGATCGCTACGCGGCACGATACCCACGCCCGCTTCGCCGCCGAAGCCGTGCGGGCCGGCAAGCACGTGTTCGTCGAAAAGCCGCTGGCTCTGACGCGCGAGCAGCTCGACGAAGTCGTTGCCGCCCATGCTGAGACGGGCAGGATCGTCATGGTCGGTTTCAACCGGCGGTTCAGCCCGTTGAGCGTTGCGGTCCGTGACTTCTTTGCTGGCCGATCCAGCCCGATCGAGGTGATTTGCCGGGTAAACGCGGGCGAGCTCGACGCTGACTCATGGTATCAGGACGCCGAAGAGGGCGGCTGGCGCATCATCAGCGAGGGGTGCCACTTTGTCGATCTGATCCAGTTCGTCTGCGGATGTCCGCCCGTACGCGTGTGGGCCGAGATGATCGGAGGCGACGTGCCCGGCATGCAGAACGACAACTGCGTGGCCACGCTCAAGATGGAAGACGGTTCGCTGGGCACGCTCATCTACGTCGCCAACGGTGATCCGCACTTCGAGAAGGAACGGATCGAGGTCTTTGGGCAGGGACGGGCAGCCGTGATCGAGAACTGGCACCTGGCACGCCTGATAGCCTCAGGCAAGACGCGGAAAGTTCGGCCCGGGCGTACCGGAAAGGGTCATGGCGTCGAGCTTGCTGACTTTGTCCGCGCGGTCAGCGCCGGGACCGAGTGCGGGCTGTCGTTCTCAGAAGCGGTCACGACCACGCTGACCACGTTCGTTATCGCGGAGAGCATCCGCTCGGAACGGCCGATTGCCATTGAGGGTCTCACGGCGGAGACGCAGGTTTGATGTGGTCGGGATTGAAAGGGGCGGTCTCCGGCGGAGTCTGAGGACGTCGCCCCACGAAGAAGCGTCGTCGCATGATTGGATCGAGCCTGTGCTGCAGACAACGCGCAAGAAATGCTGGGCCATACGCAACCGGGTGTATCCCCGTGAAGTCTGGCCGGATGTGCTGCATCTGAAGAGCCTCCTGTCGTTCGCATCGAAGGATCGGGTACTGCTCGAGATTGGCTGTGGCAGGGATGCCAGGCAGCTTCGCAAAATGGCCCCATCCTTTGGCAGGGCGATTGGCCTCGATCTGGAAGTTGGCCTCCAGGCCGATCCTTCGTCCGGATGTGCTTTGCTCTGCGCGGACGCCCACGAAACGCCGCTGAGGCCCAATTCGGTAGATGTAATCGCCTGTGGAGATGCCCTGGAGCATTTTCGCGATCCCGAAACCGTCTTTGCCGAATGCGCCCGGGTGCTTGCGCCCGGCGGCCGAATGGTCGTTACAACTGTGAACAAGTTTTTCCCTCCCGTTCTTCTTGGCCGCTTGCTGCCCCATCGTGTTCGGCGGTTCGTTAATCGTATTGTCTCAGGCACCGAAGGCGAGGATACTTACCCCACCTACTACCGGGCGAATACGCCGCGGGAACTGCGGCGGCTGGCCGCTAGGGCCGGTTTCACTACCGTGTCGATCAGGTATGTCTCACACCATCCGATCTACTTCCTTTTTTCGGTGACGATCTACCGGATCGCGGTGTTCTTCGAGCAGATCGTGCGCCGCCATGACCGGCTCGGCTGCCTGCGGCACCTGATCCACGCGACCTTCCAACTGGATCTGCCGGGCAAGCACGCAGCGGCTCATTCGAGAAGGCCGTGCAGCACAGCTCGAGGGGTTACTCGCCATCGTGAGGAGTGATCATACAACAACATGATCAGATACAGCCTCTTCCTGGTGCTCATTCTTGGCCTGATCGCATACTCACGGCGCGACTGGTATGTTGCGCTGTGCGGGGTTGTGGTGCTCACGGCGTTTTCAGAGTATCCGGCCACCCCGCGATTGACCTCGATACCTGGGGTGACTTTCTGGTCGGTGACGTTGTGTGCGGTGTTCCTCGTGTGGTTGACTACGCGAGAAGGGCGCTGGGATATCCCTCGTGGCTGGCTCATCGTGCTCGGCTTGTACGTGGTCGTCGGATTGGCTGCCGTTTCGAGAACCCTGCTGGATTTGGACGCCTTTGCGAGCCGAGCGGTGATGGCCGGGCTTGTTGAATCAGGCAGCTATGACGCAACCACGCTCCTGATCGACTACCTGTACGTTCCCTGCCGGTACATTCTCATCGGCTTCATGCTGATGGACGGTGCCCGCACCCGCCGCCGCCTCTGGCTCGGGATCGGTGCGGTAGTGCTGACCGGATTGGTGTACGCCCTGATCATCAACAAGCATATGCCGCTGTCCGGTTTGATGGGGGCCAGCGCGCGGCGCCGCGACCGGGTTGGCCGGGAGACGGGCATCCACCCCAACGACGTCGCCGTGTTTCTGGGCACGACGTTCTGGATAACCCTCGCGATCCTGCACACCATGAAGAACCGAAAATGGATTCGACTAGCCGCCCCGGCGGTCATAGTTGTCGTACTGATGGCCCTGCTTTACACGTACTCGCGGGCGGGGTATATCGCGTTTGCGGGCGTCGGCGTCGTGTATTGCCTCGTCAATCGCGCGTGGAAAACGCTCGGAGTGATAGGCCTTGCCGCGGCCGGTGTCTGCGTGGCGTTCCCGTCCGTCCCCGCTCGATTGCTCACGGGTTTTGGCGTCCAGACCGTCACCGGCGATACCACAACCGACATGGAAGAAGTCACCGCGGGCCGGTGGACCGAAATCTGGCCCGCCGCGATCGAGGGTATCGCTGAATCACCGCTCATCGGTTACGGTCTCTGTGGCTTTGTCATGTCGCCTGCCCTGGAGGCCCATATCGCGATGATCGGCTACGGCGCCCCGCACCCACATAACGCTTATCTTGAGGCTCTGCTGGACGTCGGAGCCCTCGGGTTGCCCGTTGTATTGGCCCCGCTGGTCTACGTGCTCGTCACGGGATGTGTGCTGGTCAGAAAAAGACCCGGTGACCGCATACTCAATCTGGCGGGGCTGGCCGGGGTCGTGGCGGCCTCAACCATGCTGATCCAGGGTCTCTCGGGCCAGCATTTCGGATTCCACGAGAACATGTTCTTCTTCTGGTGCATCGCCGGCCTGGTCGCCCGGGCAGGGGCAATCGCGCCTCCGTCGCTTCGCCCCGCCAGACCAACCTCATTTGTCAGGCACAATCGGCAGCGGCAGGCGGCCGTGGCGTTGCCCGCTCGGCAACGCAGTCGGCGAACCCCCGACGTTCCCACAGGCGGACCAGACCTTCGACGGTCATCTTCGGTGGGACTTGGTGAATGAGCGGCACCGGTCAGAAACTAGTACGTGGATCAGCGATGCGTTTGCTGGCCAAGCTTGTCAACATGGTGGTCGGCCTGGTGCTCATGCCGATCATCATCCGGGAGCTCGGGGATCGGCACTATGGGATCTGGGTGTTGTCGGCGACGTTTCTGGGTTTCTACGGCCTATTCGATCTGGGGATCACGAGCGCTGTGGGGCGGTTTGTCTCCCGGGCGCTAGGGGCCGAGGACGAGGACGATCTTCGCCGGTTCTTCGCGACGAGTTTCTATCTCCTATCTGGGATTGGCGTCGTCGTCCTGCTGGTCTCCCTCGTTCTGGCCTGGCTGAGTAAGTACATTGCGAGTTATCCGGCCGACGCGCATCTGCTTACCTGGTTGATCCTGATTCTGGGTGTGAGTCTGGCCGTCCAGTTCCCTATTCGCGCGTTCAATGGTCTCTTGACCAGCCATCTTCGCTACGACCTGACCAGCTCGGTGCGGATTGCTGAGACGCTCTTGCGGGCGCCGCTGGTCATCCTGGTTTTTCATTGGGGCTACGGACTTTTGGCCCTGGCGGTTGTTTCGGCTGGTTCGGAGCTCGCGGCAGCATCGGTCCTTGTTTTCTTCGCGTTCTGGATTCATCGAGGTCTGACGATCCGGCCGCGGAACGTTGACTGGGTCCGGGTGAAGACCTTGTTTGGCTATGGGTTCTTTACCTTTCTCGCACAGGTGGCAGATCTCCTGCGTTTTCACATCAGCCCGCTTGTCATCACGGCCTTTCGGACGGTCAGTATGGTGACGCCCTTCGCCATCGCGAACCGACTCAGTCGGATCGTGGTCGAGCTTATGGTGGCACTACTGTCGGTCATGGGGCCCGTGTTCAGCCGCCAGGAGGGCCAAGGTGACGCTGAAGCGATGCGTTCCACTTATCTCTTCACCTGTCGCATCGCCACGTATGCATCGGTCCTAATCGGTGGGCTCATGATGATCCTCGGCGAAGCGTTTATCGAGCGCTGGCTGGGACCACAATACACGTACGTCACTCCGTTAATGCAGGTTCTGGTCGTCGGTAACATATTCACCTGCGCGAGCATTCCCACGACTAACTATCTTTTTGGCACGTCGCAGCACAAGTACTATGCGATCACAAACGGTATTCATGGTGTACTCTGCCTAGTGCTGACAAGTGCCCTCATTGCCCGGTACGAGTTGATGGGGGTTGCCTTGGGCATAACGATACCTACGATACTGATCAAGTTCCTCGCGCAGCCGATGTACGCTTGTCGGTCCCTGCAGATCGGCGTGATCGACTTCTATGTCAAGCATGCGTTGCCCAATCTCCTGCTACCATCGCTGTTCCTGGGTGGCGTGTTGCTGGCCGCATCGGCCTTCCTGCTGGCGCAATACTTAAGAGTCTTCTCGATAGCGACGCTTAGTTGTGTGATGTTTGTTCCCTTCATACTCGTGGTGGGTCTCAACCGAGCGGAACGACGAAAGATAGTGCGAGCGGTCATTCCGGCTCGCCTCGCTTCTCGATCTGCTCTTGGCTAGCTGGCTGTACGCGGTCGGGCTGGCGGGCGAGTTGTCTGTGCTGGGGGAACCGAGGGCCTTTTGCCCGCTGGGCGCCGCTGGGTTCTGTTTTGTGCTTGGGCGGGTGCGCGAAGGCGAGCACGGCCCAATCGAAAGCTCGTGCGAATTCAGAGAGACCAAGTGCTCCTCTGTCATTCGGTCTACGGTGATTACTCTGCCCGTGGCGCGACCGGCACCCGAACGCGGGAGCGTCCCGAACCGATCCCGCCGGCGCGCTTCTACTATCAGTGGATGAGGAACGACAGATGAGGGTCTTGCGAAAGGTTTTGCGGATACTGCGCCACCCGCGAGGATTCGTGCACAATGTGGTGTTCCGAGCGAGCCGTTTGTTCGCGCGCGATGGACTAGCCAGAATCCGTCTCCGCAACTCACGCTGCGAGATGTATATTGACCTTCGTGACGCGGGTATTTCGCGTGACTTGTATCTGCACGGTTGTCGCGAACAGGAAGCCACAAAGCTCTTCAAGTCGTACTTACGTCCCGGCCAGATCGTTCTGGATATCGGCGCCAATATCGGTTACTATGCTCTCCTGGAGGCGGAACGGGTCGGGTCTTCCGGACGCGTCTATGCCATTGAGCCGGCCCCTCGTAATTGTGAAATCCTGAGGAAGAACGTGGCCACGAATGGATATGAGCGCGTAGTTGATATTGAGTGTGCAGCCATCAGCGATAAGACAGGATCCGAGTGCCTGTATTTGGCAGACCGGTCCAATCTGCACACACTCGGTCGCACGCGTGTGATGGACAGCTATGTGAGATTCGTTGACACGGTCGAGGTCCCTGCGTTCAGCCTGGATGACTTCGTAGAGCACAAGGGGATCAACGCAAGTGGTATTGACGTCATCCGAATGGATATTGAGGGTTACGAATTAGAGGTTCTTAACGGTATGGCGGAGGTGATATCACAGGCCGTGTCTCTGACGTTGTTCATCGAGATACATCCGAAGCTGATCAAGGAGCGTGTAGGCGACGCCGCTTATGCGGGATTCCTCAATCGGTTGAAAGAGTATGGTTTCTACCTGGAAGCATGTGCGCTAAGCGTGTCATCGAGAGAGGATCGCATAGTGAACGTCAGCGAGATAAGCGACCTAGCCGGATTTCACGAGGCCATTGAGGTGTTTCTTACAAGGCGTGCAGGACGCTCTGTCTTGGTCAAGCGTGACGGGATGCGCAAATGATATGTCAGGATGGGACCCGGTGCGTGGGGCAGTCCCTCTCGCGTGGTTCCGCCAAATGAAGCAGATCCTCTATCTGACACCACGGATGCCGTGGCCGCTTGAGAGCGGCATGCAACAGCGGCAGTACCGCATTCTACAGGCCCTGTCGCAAGTTGGAGAAGTCCACGTTGTTAGCCTTTCCGCAGAAACGGACAGGTTCCCTCACGCTATCCGACCCTTATGTCATCGCGGAGCTGTCCAGACTGTTGAGAAGTCTCGCCTCAAGGCGCGTTCAGGTGGGTTTCAGCGAGGGTGGAATCTGCTTCGCGAATGTGCGGGATTTCCGGAGGAGCGAAGGAGGATTCCCAGCGGTGCTCTGGCTGGTGAGGTGAAGGAGATACTCCGGAGCTCCTACGATTTGACGTGGGTTGCCCGTCTGCAGACGGCTTGGATGCTCGGCGTTCCCGGTGGCGATCGCGCCGTGCTTGACCTGGACGACGTGGAGCATCGCAAGAAACTGCGCGAGCTGAGGACAGGAGAGCGGACAGGCAGACAAGAGTTACGGGCGTTCTTAGAGGCGCGCGCCTGGCGGCTAGCAGAATTCAGAACGGTGTCACGGTTCAGACATGTCCTGGTCTGCTCTGAGAAGGACCGACAGTACTTGGCTCATGTCAGTGTCGCTGTCTTGCCCAATGGCATCACGCTCGATCAGGATGAAAAGTTCAACAACGGTGTTGCTGGCCGTATGATCTATGTGGGGCGCATGAGTTACAGACCTAACGTGGATGCGGTTCAGTTCTTCTGTCGGGCAGTACTCCCGCTAATCCGTCGGTGCGCTCCGGATGCGCACTTACAGATTATCGGTGCTGCGGCCCCCCTAGAGGTTCTCAGCCTACACGACGGGCAGGCTGTACAGGTCATTGGTCGGGTCGACGAAATTGCCGAGCATGTGAGGGCTGCGCAAATCGAGGTGGTACCTATCAGGTATGCAGGTGGAACCCGCATCAAGATCCTCGAGGCCTTATCACTCAAGACTCCGGTGGTGTCGACTACAATCGGTGCGGAGGGCCTCAATCTGATTGATGGGGAACATATTACTTTGGGCGACTCGGCGGAAGAGTTCGCTAGCGCGTGCGTCAGACTACTCCGGGACGAAAACGCGCGTCGTGCGCTTGCCGAGGCTGGACACGCGCAAGTTAGAGTTCACTATCAATGGTCGCGTATCCAGAAGCGTGTGGTGGAAGTCGCGCAGGAAGTCCTGGAACCCCGCCAACAGGTGTAAGCTCCTGGGGCCCCAGTGGTTTCAGCCACAAGAGAGGCGTTATTGTGCAGGCCGAGCATCTTGGTCACTTGTGGACGGGGCGGGTTTCCGTTGTGGTCCCCGCCTACAACGCCGGCCGCTTCCTTCTGCGCGCGGTGGAAAGCGTACGTGCGCAAACGTATCCCGCGCACGAGATCATTGTCGTTGACGACGGGTCCACCGATGAGAGCCCAGACCTGATCCAGCGGTATATTCCTCCGGTGCGGTGTTTTCGGCAGGAGAACTCCGGGGCGGCGGTGGCCCGGAACCGCGGCATTCAGGAAGCGACAGGGAACTGGATCGCGTTTCTCGATGCGGATGACTACTGGTACCCCCAGAAACTGGAACGCCAAGTTGGCCTGTTGCGCGAGCATCCGGAACTGCGCTGGTGCGCGTGTGGTTACCACGTCCGAGAGAAGGGGCGGGTCTTCCGCGTGGATTGTCTGGATGCCCACGACACCGGGACGTCGGTGATGCGGTTCTTTGGCCCGGCTCTCGGGAGCATCGCGGTTCACACGTCGGGCCTCGTAATCGCACGCGAGGTGTTCGAGCAAGCCGGGTACTTTGACCCGGAGCTTCGCCTGGGCCAGGACACGGACCTGTGGTATCGAATCGGAGTTCGACTCCAAACGGTCGGCTATGTCCGGGAGCCCCTGTATTCCTTCGAGCCAGAGGCTGTTTCGCGCCCCCATCGCAGGAACTTCCTGTTGAGGCTTCGCCATTTGGACCGGGCGCTTCTTCTTGCCAGGGAGACGTCGCCGGAGATCGAGGCGGAGTTCCTTGCCTTTGCCAGGCCGCAGGTACTGCTTCGGCTTGCAGCGGCGGTACTTCGGCGCGTCGAGACATCTCGCGACGATCGCCGATACTACATGAACACGTTCCGGATGCCATATTGGCAGCGGTGTTTTCTGTCCTTGTTGCGGGCAGTTCCGGGGTTCGTCGCCGGCCGGGCGGAGACGATACTTGAGAATATCCTTGATCCGGTCAGGATGATACGTTGCGATCCTTCGAAGTGTCCTGCCGTCCATGGGTGGGATGATGCGCAGCGCAATTCATAATATGGCGTGATAAGGTATGGAAGCATCTTCCCGCATCGCCGCAAAGCTCGCCATCTGTTTCGTTGCGCCCGATGCATACGCGTTCCTGTCGAGCCGGTCGGACGTGAAGCACATCGGCGGGGCTGAGGTGCAGCAGGTGTTGATTGCCCGCGGTTTGCTTCAGCGCGGATACCGGGTCAGCTTCGTGACGCTGGATTATGGGCAGCCGGACGGGCAGGACCTTGAAGGGATCACCGTGTACCGGGCGTATCGCCCCGAGGCCGGGTGGCCAGGCCTGCGGTTTGTTCATCCCCGAGCGACGCGGATGTGGTCGGCGATGAAGCGGGCCGACGCGGACGTTTACTACCAGCGCACAAGCGATTCGCTGACAGGCATCGTGGCTGCTTTTTGTCGTTGGAACCGTCGGAAGTTCGTTTTTGCCGTTAGCTCCTATGCAGATGCCCTGCCCGATCTTCCGCACTGTCCCGTCTTGCGTGAGCGTGTTCTCTATCGGTATGGCTTGCGTAAGGCTGATCATGTGGTCGCTCAGACCGCGGCGCAGAAGCGGTGCCTCCGGAGGCATTTTGGGGTTGATTCGGTCGTGATCCGGAGTTGCGCAATGCCCGCTTCGGCGGAGTGGCTGGGTACGACTCAGGGACGCCCCAGGATGCTCTGGATCGGCCGCTTTGTGTCGGACAAGCGACTCCATTGGCTCCTGGAGGTGGCCGGCCGATGTCCGGAGATTGACTTCGAGGTCCTTGGCGACGGGCCCGGCACCAGTGTCGTGCAGGGTCTCAAGGAGCGCGCGTCGAAGGTCCCCAACGTACGCATGCATGGATACGTGCCCCACGACCAGGTGGGCAGGTACTACGACGGAGCCTCGGCCCTGATCTGCACGAGTAGCGGCGAGGGGTTTCCGAACACATTTCTTGAAGCCTGGTGCCACCGCGTGCCCGTAATCACAACCTTCGATCCGGACGGTGTGGTTGCCGCGCACAGTCTCGGCATGATTGCCGACAGCGTTGGATCGCTAGTGGAGGCCGTGCAGGCCATCCGCTCCGATGCCGGGCTTCGCTCGCGCCTGTCACAATGTGCGCATTCGTACTTCCGTGAGCACCACACGGTCGAGGCGGCGGTCGATGCGTACGATCGACTTTTCCGGGAGCTTTGCTGACCCCTTTTCCGCCTACCGCTGCTCTTAGAGCAGGTAACGTTTGCGTGCATCCCGTTCTCCCTTTGCCGAAAGGCCGCGCGGGCTGAAGCCCGCGGCTCTTCGGGACACACGC
>CAZOIA010000199.1:0-10055 GCA_964579675.1 uncultured Planctomycetales bacterium
GCCTAGGACACCGGGTTTTCATCCCGGCAACACGGGTTCGAATCCCGTTGGGGTCATTTCCCTCTCTCTACTTCTAAGTGCATTTCCGTGCAATGCGGTGCGCTGCAAGTCATTGTCATGGCTATTACTTGCGTCGGGCCGGGCAGCATCGCCCTTGCCGCGTTGGCGTGCACCGTCGCGCACGGAAGGGGCGTAGTCTTGATCTCTGTCTTGTGCAGTTTTCACGACAGTCGGCAGCCGCCCTGGCGTCGTGTCGTCCGTTCCAGTTGCCCGTCCGGCTTCCCGGTCCGGCCGGTCACAAGATGGCAATCGCCGGATGGCATCCTCGTGTGAGCCGCGGAGCACTTTGGCGTACACGCCAAGCGTCATTGTAGGTGTGCTGTGCCCCAGCAGCTCTTGTGCCGTTTTGACATTGACGCCGGCGGCGATAAGGTTCGTCGCGAACGTGACTCGCAAGCTGTGAAAGTCGGCATACCGTCCCGCATCATTCTCATAGGCGATGCCGGCCCGCTCCAGGTCGGCGCGGAGCATCTTGACCATGTTTTCCGGGCGCGGCAGCCGAAACACTCGGGCCGTTGGCAGCTTCGATCCGACCAGAGCGCGCAGATCGGCCGCCATGTCTGCTTTCAACGGGACGGTCCGCTCGCGTCGATTCTTGGCGGATGCCGCGGGTACCGTCGCTGTCGGCTTCGCACCGTCCAGATTCAGATTCGCCCGGCTCAGTGCTCTCAGTTCACCAGCTCGCAAGCCGCTCTCGGCTGCCAGCCGGTATAGGACCGCACGCACCGAGCCCGTCATCCCGAAATGTTCCGGCCCCGTCCGAGCCGCTTGCAACAGTCGTGACACTTCGTCCGGCTCAAACGCCCGGCGTGCGTGTCGGCCATCGGGTGTCGCATCCGGTTTTGTCATGTCCCGTAGCGGGTGCTCACCGCAGAGCTTTTCCCGCGCCGACCAGCACAAAAAAGCATTCAGCGCCCCGTAGTAGTGGGCACAGCTCTTGGCGCCGACGCCCTTCCGGCGCGCCCCCTTTTCCTGAAGCTTACGCAAGCATCGCCCGACGGCTCCGGGCGTGATGTCGCTGAATGTCCGGGCGCTCATCACGGCCAGCATGGTCCTGATCCGGTTGCCCGTATTCTGGACGTGCTTCGGCGTCGCCGGCCGGCCCCTCTGCTTTGCCGATGCGATGCCATCGCGTAGGGCCTGTTCGTATGCCGCGACGTGTTCGGTCAAGGGCCTGGCCGCCGCCTCGGCCGTCTGGTCCAACAGCCCCCAGCGGGCGAGCTTGCCCCGCAACTTGGCCGGCAGGGCGTCCATGTACCGCCTTAATTCGGGGTCCATCGGCTCCCGGGCTGCTCGTAAGCCGGCCAGTTTTTCGAGCTTGTTGCCTAACTCGATACTCGCCGCCTTGTGGGCAAACCCGGGCACCTGTCGCACGATGCTTGAAGCACGAGAGGAATCGGAGCTATCGCTGAATGCGACGGTGTAACGCGAGCACTCGGCAATGCGCCCGGTGCGTGCTGCGTACTTGCGTTTGAACACGCTCGCCATTGCTCACCTGCCTTTCCGCGCCGGCCGCAGTTCGAGGCCGAGAAACCGCCCCAGGATGTCTACCGTGTCCATCGACAAGCCCCGGTGGCCCGCCAGGAAATGAGACAGAGCCCCCTTGTCGATGCCGGTTTCCTGGCAGATCCGGTACGCGGTGTGCTCGCTATCCCGCACGAGTTGCCGGAGCTGGTCACTCAGTTTCGTGGGTTTCCGTTTGGCCATGTAGCAAGTATACTCCACGGTTGGCGTCATGTCAACCTTGTTTCTCGGGTTTTTCGCCTGCCACCAGTCGCGCTACGAAAAGAGTGACATCGCTTTCGGGCCAACAGCCCCGATGATGCCCTGAGTGAACATGCCCAGCAGCTCGGCGTAAAGGGCTTGCATTTCCGCGTCCGTTTCGCGGGTAATCGCATCCTCAAGGTACTCAATCATGTCCTGCCGGTCCCGCTCGCTTACGAGGTCGGGAACGAAGCGGGGCTGATCTGCGATCAGGGACGCCGCTTGGGCCTCAAGCGGTGCGGCTATTCGCATTCCCTCCAGCCCGAGCCGGTAGGGCTCGTATCCCAACTCCGCCGCTTGCAGGCCCCGCCCGAGTTCGGCGAGCCGGGTTTCCGCCTCAAGCGCCCGCTCTCCGAGCCCGGTCTGCCCGATCTGGCCGGTAAGCGACGCCGCAAGCTCCTGGATGGCCTGCTCCGATTCGCGATTGGCCAGGGCTCGCTGAATCTCGATGTCCCGCTCGGAAGCGCTGATCTGCCGACCCGTTTCCTGAGCCGCCTGTCGCTGAAGGGCAGCGCTCAGGCCGGAGTCCGAAATCCCGCGACGGGCCATTTCCTCTCTGGCCTGCTGCTCGGCTGCCCGGCTCGTGCCGAGGATGGTATCCGCGGCCTGCGCCTTGAGCCTAGCCGCCGTCTGCGCGTCAATGGCCTCCGGGCTCTGCAATCGGCCCCTCACGCTCTGAAGCGTCTCCTGCACAAACGGATTGGCCTCGAATTGGCCGACCGCCGAGCCACCCGTGCCGAGAAACTGCCGGGCGCTGCCGGCCACGGATGGGAACGTACTGGGGAGGGCACCATACGGGCGGCTGAGGTAACCAGCGAAATTCTGCAAGCCGCTCGCCGCCCTCTCAATGTCTTCGCGCGACTCGCCTGCCGCCCCCTCGCCTCGGGCCGCCGCCCCGGTCTCCGGACTCATGCCCGGCATAATCTCGGGGTAGGTTTGGGCCGCCCAATCCATCACGCCGGTTTGGTACGGCGCCTTGGTTCCGGCTTTGCTTCGGCTGGGTGCCTTGCTCGTGCTGCCGACTCTGGGCAGTCCCGTCTCCGGGTCCAGCCCGGCGGAAACATTCTGTTGGCGGATGTTCGCATTCCACCAGCTCGGCAGCCATCGTGATGTTGCGGCCATTCTTTGTTCCTTTCGTGTGCTCACGTTCCGCTCGGCGAACCGCTCGCCGCCAGCATGCGCTCACCCGCCGACCTTGCGGGTTCATGTCCCCGGAGTCGGCGGTCGGGACCTCGCATCTCCAAGATCGTACCCGCCGCCAGTCGGCTGACGATTCGTTCATCGTAGGCGTTCGCGATCTCGGCAAGCGACAGGTTGGCCAGCGTTATTGTCGCCCGCCCTTGTCGGACATCGAGCGTGCGCTTAACTGCGTCATATTCCGTCTCGGATGGCTCACTCCGCAGACCCAACTCGTCGATGACGACGAGCCCGTAGTGACCGAGATCGTCAAGGAGGGCCCGTTCAGACCGCGGTGCCCCCCTGGAGTAGTAAAGCCGCCCGCACTTGGCATCCGCCAGCATCCCCCCCAATTCGGAGGCGGTCCAATAAAACACGTCGGGAGCCCGATGGCCCCCCCACCAGTCGGCGACGCACAAGGCGAGACACGTTTTGCCGCAGCCCACCGCGCCTAAAATGGTCAGAGGCCAAGGCCCGTCGTGCTCGATGATCTGGCGCACACGCTCCCGGGCCGCCGGGTCCACCTGATCCCGGTCCCGGTGGACGGCCGGGCAGCACCGGCGGACCCTAGATTCGTTCGACGCATTTCTCATATTCGCTGCTCCCGGTTCGCACTCGGGCAGGGTTGGCCTGCCCCGGCTTGTCCTGCCCGAATCGGTCCCAATGCTTCACCAGCGCTTCGGGGGTATCCGCCGCTCTGGGCCACTCCCGCCGGTAGCGCTCAAGCCGCACCCGGATTTCGCCGGCCGTCGCGCTCTTGAGCTTCAAATCAGCCACGATCCGGCCGATCCGGGTCCGGTCGGCCTTTGTGATCGGCTTCAAGCTAAACAGTTCACAAACGCTGTCCCAAATCGAATCGCGCGCGCGGGGTTTGGATGATGGCTTTTCGGCGTGTGCCGTAGTAAGTCTCTTCTCTTGATCTCTTACCTTGATCTCCTCTGTAGTCTCTGGGACTACGTCGGGATGGACAGAAAGACTACGTTGCCTACGTCGGAAAGACAACGTTGTCTCTGGGGGAACGTTGTCTCTGGGGGAACGTTGAACGTTGTCTCTGGGGGAACGTTGAACGTTGTCTCTGGGGGAACGTCGATACCGGCAAGTCCGGCCTTCAGGTGGTCCCTTCAATCCCCCCCGGCGCTCCACGTCGATCAGACCCGCCTCCTGGAGCCGGTGAATTGCCCGATTGATCGCCTTCAGGCTAATCCCGCATTCCCGGGCAACGTGGCGCTGGCCCGGCCAACAGGCCCCCTTGTCGCCCATGAGGTTCACCAACTCGGCAAAGACGATCTTGTCGATGGCGGTCAAGTCCGTTCGTCGGAGCACGTCGCGTGGGAGTCGCACGAAACGCCCCGTGGCGGTTTCGGCCGCCCCCTGAGTAGGCCCAGGCGCGCCGCGTGGCGTGACGGGGCTGGAAACGCTTCCTACGGGCTTTCTCGCATCACTCCGCATTGGCACCCCTCGCTTCGTCCCACTGCTCCCGAGGTGGACAGCCGGATGCAATCCAGTCCTCCAGCTCGGCGCGTCGCCATCGAACCGCGCGCCCAAGCCTGATCGGTGCTGGCATCCGGCCCGTGGCGTTCATCTTCCAGATTTGGCGAATCGAGACCGCCAACAAGCGCGCGACACCTTTGACATCGAGAAGGCCGGCTAGGTGCGGACTTTTCTCAATCACGATCGCCCCCCTGCCGACGGGTCTCCGGGCGGGCAAATTGGACCGCGACGCCCAGGCGCTCCAGCTCGCGCTCTGCCTGCGCCATCAACTGGTAATCCTGCCTCGCGCGCGCCAACTCCAACGTAGCGAACCAGGCGGTTGGGCTCTCCGAAGCCTCCCGCCGAGCTGATTCCAGGTCGAGACTGTTCTTCACCGCCGATCCTCCAAACGATTCGCGCCTCCCGTAGAATCAGCAAAATGGTGTTTGGTGGTGCGGGTGAGGAATGAAAACGCCCGTGTTCATTGGCGTTTGTGGAGGCAGTGGTGCGGGATGTGGTGCGTGCACCACCCCAGGTCTATTCGTCGATAGCTTCGATGGTCCCGGTCTCGGCGTCCTTCCAGCCGCGGCGGGGGGTCCTCTCGGCTTCTGTCAGCCGTGCCTTGACCCGCTGATAAAAGTCGGATCGGGAGAGGGCAGAATGCGAACACCCCGCGGCTTTGGCGATTCTACGATCCGACCATCCAGGATGGTCTTTCTTTAACGCCACGGCTACAGCTACTGGATCGGGGCGCGGGATCTTGGAATCGGCCGGCGTGTCTGCCTCCCCCCTGCCGCCTGCCCACTGCTCAATCTGCTGAGTGATCTGCCGAAATTGCTCCCGGAATCCGATGCTTACCCAGGCTGCGCCATCATCCCTGAACGTGGAAGCCCGGTGTCGTTTGTGCACAAAGTGCCGGAAAACCTCTTCGACGATATGCGCTCTCTTGTCAGCCAGGCCGGACACGGCAATCTCTTCGTCCGTGCGTCTCGTGATGAATCCCGCGTTCCCAAGTGATGCGATCAAAGCATCCGACATCGCCACCACCCTATCGAGTGCTTTACTGGCAGTTTCGGTGTGAATAATACCCACTCGATCGTCTGTTCTCGGTGGGCACGTCTCAAGAATGCACAGATACTCACGATAGGCTTTGGCCACTTCTGGCAGCAAATCCTTCAGTGTGCAGGGCTTCTCCTTGCTCGGCCGACGATCAACGCTCCAAACACGGTCACTTGACGTGCTCTCGATGCCAGGTTGAAGCGGAAAATCGGGTGCTGGACCTTGACGCGCGAGTCGGTTTCCTTCAGACTTGCTCATGCGATGTATTCCTTCAGCCGCCGTGCCGCCCCTGGCACGACGGCTCTTTATTCGCGGTCCCACCCCCCTTCTACCGTGCTTCCTCGGGGCGCGTCGCGGGCTCACGGTCCGATGGGCGTGATTCCAGCATCGCCTCGCGCTCAATCTGCTGCCAAATCTTCGTCATCAACTGACGATCAATGACCGGCTTCCCGTTGACGACTACTTTCATCCGAAGCTGCGTAACGCCGGGTTCAACAGCAGATAGCATGAACGTCACTGCTTCATCCCGATCCCCGACGGCGAGAATACCGATGATGCCAAAGGCGATCCCCGCCATCACTTTCGGCCCGACCTGTGAATCGCGGCGCTTCCCGGTCACGATTCCCGATTCCTTGTCACTGTGGTCGATGGTGAAGCCTAGCGACATGATTCCGTTCATCGCCGCGCTGTATGCCTCATCGTAGGGTAGGTCTAGCTCGCGGGTTTCCAAAAACTTGACCTCGGTCTGCGTCAATGGCGGGGCGCAGCCAACTGCCGTTAACAGACCTCCGAGCAGCGCAATACCCACTGGTGCCGGCCTACTGAGCATGACACGGCCCCTTTCAGAACTTCGTCTGCGTAACCTTGTAGTCGCGTACGATATCGTTCGCGTCGTAGTAGATGATGAGCATGACCGTGGTTTCTGAGCGCTCGGTCGAGCTGGCGCCCCCACCAAGACCGCCGCCGCCGAAACCGCTGTGACCAAAGCCCCCACCAAGACCGCCGCCACCGAAAACCACGCTGGTTTGCCTGCTTGATACCTTGTCGTACACCCACATCTCGCCGCTATCCTTGCGGGTGATGACGTTGGGCGTGCCGAGAACCTCGATGACCTCGGCCTGCGTTGTCTCGCCGGGTATGATGTATTTCTTCGCTGCTCCTGGCGTTATGGAGCTTGGCCGGGACTGCGAGCACCCGACAACGAGACACAGAAAGACGGCGTATCGTAACATGCTCATGGCTACCTCCGTTCCTCACGCCCCCATATCCGCAGAAAAAACCCACGCCTGCCGGGCCAGGTGTTGCGGATACCCATACGGCGGACGCGGGTTAGGTTTCGATGTTGATTGGGCCGCAACTTCGGCCGGTTCCATCTTCGCAGACGGCGCGCCGACGGTCAACACGGTTTCAGCCCACGACACAGATGGATGTGTCAGAAATTGTGGGACTCTATTTGACACAATGTGAGGGGCTGCGCGCAAAAAAAAATCGAGCGGGTCCCCTTTTGGGCACTCCTGTACGAGATTGAGAGCGGGACCCATATATAGCGCGCAGGATCGGCCGGGGCCGCGCGCAAGGGTGGTTTTCTCCACCTTGTGCACCCAAAAACGGGTAATATTCCCCACCTGAGAGGCGATGGGCGCGGGACTGGTTTTCGGGGGGTTGCTCGCTCCCTGCTGCCGGATTCAGCTTATGCCGTCGTGGTTCCTATGCCCTTATTCCGCAAGCGGTTCCAGGCTGTCCGCAAGGTTCGATAGAGCGGCAGCCGTGCCCCGGATCTCTTGGGCCACGCGTTGCCGAACCGTGGTGGACACGCCCTCGTTCGTGTTGGCGTCGATTCCTCGAAGGAACGCCCGGGCTAGCAACGCCAGGGCCGTGCTGCCGGGAAGCTCATACGGGGGGTCACCGGTGACTGGCCCCGGATCAATTCGGACAGGTTCGCCTGATTCGGCCGACTGCGGTCTTTTGTTCTCGTTCGACATGACATCTCCTTTCATGCGGTTCGTTCGCGCCGGGCCACGCGCCCGGGCGTTAGTCTCTAGGGCGTGTGGGCGTGGTTGCTGGAGGCTGAGTGCCTGATCGTTCATGCCGCAGTGGAGCGGGCAACAGCTTGCGAACGCCGTCGATGACGCCCTCGCGCTGGCAAGGCCGAAGCCGGCGGAAATACGAAAGCATCTCCAGCTCTTGGCTCGTGAACCCAGGCTTTGGAGCCACAGTCACACCCTCCCTTTCACGATGTCCAAAATGGCCCCGCGAGTCCCCGCCGGCAGGGTTGGCCAGGCGGCTATCACGGCCGCTAGAGCAGGGTCAGTCGGGGTCGCCCCGGTGGCCGTTTTTGTGCAGTATCCGCGACAGTCGGCTTTTGCCGCGGTTCCGTCGTTTGCTGTAACTTGCTGGGAGTCAAGGGCTTGCGGTGAATCTGGCCCGTCCGCTCCAACGGGTTGGAATCCCGTTGGGGTCAGTCCACCTTTCAGAACTACTCCGTACTGACCCGTAAGCTGCGGTAATTCAGGCACTTCCGCCCGGTCACCGATTCGCAGTTTCCGCTCGGGTAAGTTCAATTCAGCCGGGTACTGCGCCGCTTCTTGCGCCGCCGCCCCAGGTAGTCGGCCGGCCTCAGGATTGTCACGCCCTTGATCGTCTTGCCAAGATACGGGCCGAAGCGTCTCACGTCACCGGTCAGCAGGTACTCCGCCCCGGCCCGGATGGCCGCCTGGAGGATCGGCGTATCCTTGTCCGGCAAGCTCACGTCGTCCGGCAAGCCTGGTGCGTCCGCCACTTCCGGCACGCACTCGACGCCGGTCAACAACTTGGCCAAACGTGTCCGCTGCTCGTCCGTGTCCAGGTTCATATTCGCCTCGGCCGCCGCGTACTCGGACGTGGCCAACTCGACGCCCTTCAGCCGCCACAGCCTGGCCAGCCCGGCGTCCTTCCGATACGCCGCCGAGAAAAGCACGTTGGCGTCCAGGAACACCCGGGTCACGACCTACGCCCCTTTCGGCTTGCGGTGCGCGATCGTCTCGGGGTCCAGACCCATCGCCCGGACGGCCCCGACCGCTTTGGCATAGTCCCTGGCGTCGGTCGCGTTATTCAGCAGCAGCTCCGCCTTGCGCTCGGGCGAGTAGTGCTCGACGGGCAGGGCCACCGCCGGCCGGATCAGGATGCCGTCCGGCGTTTCCTCGAAGATCACCAGCGTTCCTTCGTCGATTCCGAACCGCCGGCGCAGGGCCGCCGGGATCACCGTCTGCCCGCGTCGCCCGATCGTCACCGCTTCGCTCATCATGGCATCACCTCCGGGTATCTTGCAATCGGCTTATCTGATATTCAGTATAACCGATTTCCTGCTCATTGTCAAGTGCCCATCCTACCGCGGCCGCGTCCCGGGTGGAAAGCCCCCGTGCTCAGCCCGGTAGCGGGCTGCCCGTTCGACGAATGTCTCCACCCCACCGCCCGGGCGTTCGTATAACGTGGGTTGCAGGCCTACCGGGCGTGCGTCTGCTATGCCGGATTCTGTGCCGTGCTCGCCGCCCGGCCGTTCGGATGGAGGTGGGCTCATTTCTCCTTGCCCGGTACCGCCTAGCATTGCATGCATCGAGGGCGGCGTGAGGTTTGCCTGTCCGAGGAAACACCGGCCGGGTGCATGACAGTTCCGGCGGGGACCTTCGGGCGGAGAACGGGGCGGCACCTCGCTTTTCCGAACCCCGACCGTCAGGGAGGGGAGTATCTGCGGATGCGCCAGGGCCGCTTCCTTACGGGCGCGCTACGGAGAGGGGGTCCACTTCCTTACGGTCGCGGTTCGGAAACACCTGGGGGCGGCGCCTTCCAACAAGCCGCCCAAAGTGTCATGCACCCGCACCGGCCTCACAGAGGCCGGCTCTGACTCTGATCGTGCCGCAACCAGCTCTGATCGTGGCGGAACCGGCTCCGACCGCGCCGGAAGCCGCTAAGGAACTGTTTCATAACTGTGGGACGGGCTTCCAGCCCGTCAACCCGACCGGCAAGATGCCGCTCCCACCCGGGGGTTATGAAGCACCTTCTAAACACGGACGGTGTCACAGACGCCGGCGCGGAAGCCGGTCTCAGTCGCCAGCCTGCAGACCCAATACCGTTCCCCACCGTCCGTGCCGGGGGCACTGATCACGCCGCGGGGGGCAAGCAGAACAGGTTAGTCAGGCCAAGCTCGATCGCCCGGTAAACCAGAGAATTGAAACTCTCCAGGAATGCCCTCTGCAGGTCCGTCGGGCCAATACATCCCTCGCCGAGGAGCACGCCAGCCGACATGACCAGCGTCAACCGATAGATAACCGCGCACCGACGCTCCCGCATCGAAGAGAACTCCGAGAATGGATTGCCAACTTATATCGGCTCTGGGCCGTCGATGCGGCCAGTTTCTCTCAGAAGGTCTGTCAGTGCGCCCATCCACCCAGGCTCAAGTCGGCGAATCGGCGACCTGATAATGGCCAACCGCTGAAGGGTGCATGACACTTTGGGCGGCTTGTTGGAAGGCGCCGCCCCCAGGTGTTTCC
>CAZOIA010000200.1:0-10023 GCA_964579675.1 uncultured Planctomycetales bacterium
CACCACGAATCATGGTACTCGGCTACCACGTGATCCTTTCTGCCTACAGCTTCTGGCTCCCGAATGATCCTCGCGGATCCTGGTCGGACTTCGTCGGGGCGTGGGAGCTGGCTCGTTTCGGCCGGGCTACCGGAACTGATACGCGTTGCTCCGTTGCGTGGCTACCGCATGATCACCACGCACGCCAGGTGGCCAAGGGCGCTTTGAAATACCCACGGGTCAAGTTCACCGGGCAACAAGCGCGGGCCATCGGAAGGGGCTTCGGGACGTTCGCCGCGAAAAGCGAGCTGGTCATCTGGGCCTGCTCGATTCTTCCTGAGCACGTGCACCTGGTCATCGCTCGCCACGCTTACCCAGTGGAGCAGGTGGCGAATCTGCTGAAAGGTGAGGCAACGCGGCAAATCGTCCGCGAGGATCTCCATCCCCTCGCCGGCTTTTCGACACCTGCCGGACGCCCGCCCACCATGTGGGGTCGCGGCCTTTGGAAGGTCTTCTTGAACCGCGAAGCGGGTATCCGCAAGGCCATCATGTACGTCGAGGAGAACCCGGTGAAGGAACGGAAACCGCGGCAAAGGTGGCCCTTCGTTCAGGCGTTTGATTGACAGGCCGCGGGATAGCGCGCTCACCGTTTAGCCGCGACCCGAAGGGGAGCGCGTTAACCGTTTAGCCGCGACCCGAAGGGGAGCGCGTCAACCCGTACGATCCGCCAGTTCGCTCACGGCCTCGTTGAGGACGCGATTGACGACGGTGTCCATGTCGCCCCGGATGCGGACACCGGCCGAGAAGGTGTGCCCGCCGCCGCCCAGCTCCCGGGCGAGCGGCAAGATCGCCGTGCCCGCCTCGCCGCGCAGGTTGATGCGGATCAGACCCGGCTCACCCTCCGAGAACAGGATGGCGATCTTGATCCCTGACAGCGAACGCGGGATCGACACCTGGTCGTCGATGTCCTGCGGGGTGCAACCGGCGGCGATGATTTCGTCATGGGTCAGCGTGCTGTAGGCGATTCGCCCGTCGGCGGCCAATCGGGTGTTGTGGTACACGGTGCGGATCAGATCGAACTCCTGCTGCTCCTGGGAGCGGCACAGCCGGGTGCCGACGCGTTCGACGTCCGCCCCTGCCCGCACCAGGGCGGCGGCGGCGTCAAACGTCTCGCCCCCGGCATTGGGCAGCGAGAAGGCGGCGGTGTCAGCGTAGACGCCGGCATACAGCAGTGAGGCGGTAACCGCATCGAGCGGCCAACTGGCGGCGGCAATCAGGCAATAGACGAGTTCGCACGTGCTGCTGGCGCCAGCTACGACCCAGTTGATTCGGCCAAAATCGGCGTTCGTGATGTGGTGGTCGATGTTGACGACGAACTTGTCGGCCAGAGCAGCCCACGTGCCGGCGGAGCTGACGCGGTTGGTGCCGGCGGTATCCAGGACGATGACTGTATCGGCGCCGGCAATCCGACCGCCGTCGGCAATCGGAACGCTTCCGCTGAGATCCAGCAGGAACTGCAGCTTCTGATTCAGGGCGGTGTCCGGCAGAACGATGGCGGCGTCGGGCGTCGGCATCGCCCGGGCCAAGGCGAGCATCGCGCCCAGGGCATCGACGTCCGGGTTCACGTGCCCCACCACCACCGGCCGGCGGGCCGAGTTCAGTACCTGGATGAGATTCTCCGGCGGCCTCATGGCCTGAGCCTACTCCATGAGGCTTGGCTATCGCAAGCTTCGTTCCGAACCAGCCTTCGAGGTTGGCAAACCTTCCCCAGGGCAGGTGCTTCGCCCGGGCGTTCCGGCAAGGGCCAAGAGCCCTCTGCAGGTCCCCCCTTATGGTTTATACAGATTCATCTGTTCCTCGCATATAATCCGATGATACAATGTAGTTGAGGTTGTCCCGTCTCTCTACCGGGATAAGGCTGGCCAGATGTTCGCCAAAGAATCCGACATGGTAATGGCGGCCGCCAAGTGGATGGAATCCAACGGCATGTCCGTCAAGTCGGAGTTCGTGACACCGTGGGGCATTTGCGACCTCGTTGGCCTCAGTCTTGACCAAAGGAAGGTGGCTCGCCGTCTCCAGTTGGAGCAAACTCGGGCAGTTAGTTCGATCACCCGTGCGGTGGTGTTGCTTCAGATCCCTGACGGCAAAAAACGAAAGTCCATCACAATAGAGAGGCTGGTTCAGCGATGCGCCCCGTCGATTCCTGAGGACGTCGTGTCCGAGGAAACGAATCGGCTCATCTCTGACCGCTTCGTCAAACGCACCCGCCGCGGGCGCCTCCACAAGCTGAACGGCTGGATGCCTCTGCAAGACCGTCTGGTTGCCATTGAGCTGAAACTGTCGCGGATCGAGGAAGCGATGCGCCAGGCGATGAACAACCTTGGGTTCACCGAAGAGTCGTATGTCGGCCTTCCTGCGGAGGTGGCTCGGCGCGTGGCCGCAAGCGCGTCACGATGGTCGGACTATCTCGATGCCGGCGTTGGGCTATTGAGTGTAGCAAGACGCGGTTGTGAGGTTCTGATTCCGGCACGAACGACCCAGGCTTGGACAGACAAGGCCATCCAGTTCTACTGCGTGGAGAAGTTCTGGCGTACCCGCTCGCGCTAGAGGCAACTGAGCATCAGCGGTTCTGCCACGGCCTCCGGTTTCCGTGATGTGCCCTGTTCCTTCAAATTGGGAAGAGACTTGCCTAACGCATAAGCTGCCGAAAGGTCTTGGAACAGTGCCATCGAACGTCCAGCTTTCGGCGTGGAAGCTATGGTGTCGAACCATTGCTTATAGAAGACAGCCACCTGCTTCCTTGCGCGACTCGACTCACTCAGCACCGTGTATTGGCTTTTGATCTTACTGAACTCCGCGTGCGCTGGGTGCGATGGCGAGAGTTCCGCAATTGCTTCATTGAGCCATGTTTTAAGTTGAAGCCCAACGCCAACGCGCCGCCGAAGCGAAGGCAATGCCAGCTTCGCGCTGGCCTGCTTCGAGTGGCCACCAGCCATGAAGAACTGGTAACCAGAGCCGATGCCGATTGCTGGATGATCTACCAGTCCGCTGGCCCACAACACCAGGTTCAGAGCCCAATAGGGTCCTGCGACCCTGATCTTGGACGAGATGCGCTCGTTGAGTTCCTTGTGCAGATCGATGATGCCAGGGAATCGCTTGTTTCTCAGCATGGACGAACCACTTTCGTCCATCAGACTCTTGTCCACAATCCAGAAGCCGTCCGCCTGGGCTTCGTGGTAATACCGCTCGGCTTGTTGCACCTTGGGGTTCCGCGCCATTTTCCCGTTGAGCTGCTCCTGGTGTGTGAACACGAGAGGCAGAATCAGCCGTCCTGCAAACCCACTGGTGCTCTTCCACTTGCCGGTGGCCACTGCCAGCGCACGGTTGATCTTGTTCCGGCTCGAGTCGTTGACAAGCGGGATCTGTGGGACTGTGATCCACGCGGGTTTGTTCGTCGCGGCGCACTTATCCATGACTGCCTTTACGAAGGCCTGGACCTCCGACGAGACTGGCCCCGCATGGTAGCTGGGCGCGCCGATCTTTTGGAAGTTGGGGAACTGACCCATGAAGTCGAACCAGGTATTCCTCCGCCCTGGTTGGCTGCGCCGCGTCTTTAGGTCATCCATCCCCTCTACGCATGGGTCCAACCACACCTTCGATGATTTAGGCAAGAGGGGAAGGAACCGCGTGGCGCGGTCCAGGGGTACTCTGACGATATCCGAGTCGTGATACACTTGCCTGACGAGGTTAGCGCCATCTTCGCCCGTGATGAATGGGATGTGCTCTGCCATGTCTCACCTCACAATTTTGCTGTCCGCCGCAGATGAGCGCAGATGTGCTCAGGTTCGGGGAAGATGAACATTTCGCCAATCCCAACCCGCTCCAGCTCATTGAGCAGCGATTCTTTGTGCTCCCGCAGGATCGGGACATACAGAAGCGAGCTGGCCTGCTTTCGGTCCAATGCGAAGCTGCGCGAGCCGTGCAATGTGAACACTCCTTGCTGCATGGCGATGCGTTCTGTGTTCCACGTCGGGTTGATCGCAATCGTCCGCTTCCCCCTGGCATTGACGCGGCCGCCCAGTCTGAAATATGGCCTGATGATCGTTGCATCTTTCTCCCAGTTGAAAATGCGCGGTGCCCTCGGGTCTACTTCCTGGTTGAGTTCGATTGGATTCAAGATGGCCACCAGACCATCCATATTGGGATCGTTGCAGCATGCAAAGAACAGCGCGACTGCCGCATTCTGAGTCCAGTCCAGCAACCGAGTCGGGAGCCCATAGTGTTGCGCAACCTGCATCCATCCCAGGTCGTCATCTGTCGCAGGGGGCCGCGACAACTTCATCTCCAAGAAGCGCTTCATGTCAGCCACGAGCGCAAGTGCCCGTTCTCTGCTCTCGTCTTGGCCATAACGGAGGGCAGACGGTGCAAGTTTGTGGTCTACATGAGAATGGCCCCGGAACCAGAATACCTTGTTCGGCTCAAGGAGTGAGTGGAAGACCGCGAAGAAATCGCTGAGCGTGGCTATGGTGTGGTCCAGGTATATCGGGCAGTCAATCGGACAACGGCGGTAGCGATGCCATATCACGCGGTGGCGTTTTGGCGTTGTTGCTGGCATGTGGGATCATCTCCCCAGATCAGACGCTCGTAAACGGCCCAGCGACGACACTACGCCCTCGGCAATAGAGGCCAGCGGACAGCTTCCTGGGGGGGGTAGACAGCTTGTCTCCTCGCTTAGTTCCATGGAGAATTCATACTCTTTGAGCAACCACATCGAGCCGCCTACAGATTCCTCTTGCCCGCCTGGATCAGGATTCGGGCGGTGGATTCCCGCATCACCCGCGGGTCGGGCAGTCTGCCCGCCGCCAGCGCTTCACGAACGTCCCGCCCGCTGATCGGGATCGGCTTGAACCCCTTTTTGCTCCACTCGTCCACCAGTCCCACGCGGCCGATCTCCTCGTAATAGGCGGCAAACCCGACCTTGACCGGCTTGATCAACAGCTCGCCGCTCAACTGATCGAAGACCCGCTGGGCGTCCAGCGGATCCCAGATGTCGGAGCCGTCGTCGTAGGGGGCGTCGGCATGCTTGCGGCCAATGATGATGTCGGTGAACCCGAAGTTCTGGCGGTAGATGCCGTGCATGATCGCTTCTCTAGGCCCGCCGTAGAACATCTTGATATCGAGCCCGAGCAGCAGAGCGACGTCGTTGATGTCGTAGCCCCTCTCGGCCCAGAGGGCTTCGTCCTTGTCGCCCTCGCCGAGTTTGCGCTCCTCGATGAGGGTGCGGTAGGTGCGCATACGGGTGGCGGCGTTGACGTCGTCGGACTTGGTTTCACCAATGAGGGGGTTTAGCGCCACGCCCGCGTAGTGACCCTGCCGGGTGAGCACCTCTGCCCCGTAGACCAGAGCATACTCGTGGGCCCGGTGGAGCGGATTGCGAGTCTGGAAGGCGACCACCCGCTCGAAGCCGCGCTCAGCGAACAGGGCCCGGGTCCGGGCAGGGGGCAGCACGTACTGGCCATACTCCGGATGCCTGGGCTGAGGCAGCACTTGCATCTCCCCGCCGACCAGCATGTCGCGCGGATCATCCATCACCATCCGCCCGCCGGGATGATCGATCCGCCTGGTCTGGTAGACGCCCTCGATGTAACCGGGCTTGTCCCAGGGAAAGATGTCGTCGATACGCAGGCCCCCGACCGTTTCCCCGGCCGGGTTTGTCAGTCGGACGCGCTGGCCGATATTCAGCGACGACGCCAGCTCCTTGTCCACCGGGAGCGAGATCGGGATGGCCCAGGCATACTTCTTGCCGTCGAGGTCGATGTTCACCTCGCGCAGGACCCGATCGTAGACCTCCTTGACCATCGGCCCGGTCAGCGGGCTGAGGCCCCCGTCTCCGATCCGATAAACGCTCGACAGATCGGCCTCGCTCACGGGCAGCGCGGTCAGCGAGGCGGTCTCCCTGCGAAACTCCTCTTGGCGCTCGGGCGGCACCGTCCGGTTCAACGGGGCTTCCAGACCACCATGGGCTGCGATCAAGTCCGCCATGGGATGTTCACCTGCTCCTTTCTTGTTTGTGTACTTTCTCGTGTCGCAAGCAGCATTAGTGCCGTTTTCAGTCAGTCAGTTGACCCGGGGTGGCACGGGTGCGCCGCGCACGATTCTCCCGGTGGCTGGCACCGCCACGGGTCAACGGGATACGTTAGCCCCCCCGGCACGGCTTTCCGCGGACCCGTGGACCGTCCGCTGAAGCTGCTTCACCAACGCGTTGACCCGTGCCACCCCGGAGGTAACGCGAAACTCTCTTGCCGGAAACGGCATTATCGCTTGACCGGCGCCACGACCATGACCATCCGCTGACCTTCGCTACGGGGAGGACGCTCGACCTTCACCTTCTCGCCCAGGTGCTCAAGGATCGAGCTGTAAATCTCGTGGCCGATTTCCTTGTGGAATCGTTCGCGCCCGCGGAAGATCATCGTGAACTGAACCTTATCGCCCTTGTCGAGAAACTCGATCGCCCGGTTCAGCTTGATCTCACGGTCATGCTCACCGATGTCGGGGTGCAGGCGGATTTCCTTGAGCCTCTGTTCGCGATGCTTCTGCTTTTTCCTCTTTTGCGAGTACTTGAACTTCCCGTAGTCCATGATCCGGCACACCGGCGGCCGCTCGTTCGGCGCGACCTCCACCAGATCCAGGCCCGCCGACCGCGCCCGCCGAAGGGCTTCGTCGGTGGGCATGATACCGACCTGCTCGTTCTGCTGATCGACCAACCGGACCGGCGATATCCGAATCTGCTCGTTACACCGACGAATCTGGGCGATGGCTCAATCCTCACAAGTACAGAAGACTTCCTCTCAACGTGGCCCACCACTGGCGTTCCACGCGGCCGGCACCCGCCGGCGCTTATCCGGCACCCGCCGGTCGTGATGCGGCCGCACCCGCGGCTCGCTCCCGGACTTCTTCCAGGCAGCGGGCGATGAACGCATCGACCGATTCGTTCCCGAGCGTCTTGCCCGAACGATCGTTGACGTTCACCGAGCCCTGGGCTGACTCCTTCTCGCCCACCACCAGAATATACGGAACCTTCTGCTTGCGGGCCTTGTGCTTCTTAGGCCCGATCTGTTCGGCACTGACGTCCAGCTCCACCCGCAGGCCCGCCTCGAACAACCGATCCCGCACCGACCGGGCGTAGGCGGCACTCTTCTCGCTGATCGACGCGACGAACACCTGGACCGGGGCCAGCCACATCGGGAATGCCCCCGCAAAGTGTTCGATCAGCCCGCCGATGAATCTTTCCATGCTGCCCAACACCGTCCGGTGGATGATGACCGGCTCGTGCGGGGCATTATCAGGTCCGACGTAAGTAATGCCGAAGCGCCTGGCCGCCTGCAGGTCCACCTGATGGGTGGGACCCTGCCACTCTCGACCCAGCGAGTCGATCAGCTTGATGTCGATCTTCGGGGCGTAGAACACGCCGCCGCCCTCGTCGATCTTGTAGGGCAGGCCTCGGCGCTCCAGGGCGGCCCGCAACTCGTCGGTCGCCCGGTCCCATTCCTCCAGGGTGCCAAGGTACTTCTCCGGACGGGTCGCCAGGTACGCCTTATATGTATACCCGAAGGACCGCATCATCAGGTCCATCAACTCCAGGATGAGGTCCAGCTCCTGGCCCAACTGATCTGGCCGACAGAAGGTGTGGGCGTCGTCCTGCGTAAACCCGCGGACCCGCAGCATACCGTGCAGGGTCCCCGAGGGCTCGTACCGATAGACCGTACCCAACTCACACATCCGGATCGGCAGATCGCGGTAGCTCCGCATCGCGCTCTGGTACATCATGTAGTGCCCGGGGCAGTTCATCGGCTTGAGGTAGTAGTTCACGCCGTCAATGTCCATCGGCGAGTACATCATGTCGGCGTACTTCTCGAGATGACCGCTGCGATGGTAGATTCGCTCGCTGGCGATATGCGGTGTGTAGACGATATCGTAACCTCGCCGGAGGTGCTCTTCCTTCCAGAAGTTCTCCACCAGGTGGCGGATCATCGCCCCTTTCGGATGCCAGTGGATGAGACCCGGCCCGATGTCCTCATGCACACTGTACAGGTCGAGCTGCCTGCCCAGCACACGATGATCGCGCTTCTTCGCCTCCTCCAGGCGATGCAGATAACGTTCCAGATCCTTCTTGCTGGGCCAGGCCGTTCCGTAGACCCGCTGGAGCATTTTCTCCCTGGCGTCGCCGCGATAGTAGGCCCCCGCGACGCTGGTGATCTTGAACGCGGCGATCCGCCCGGTGCTCGGCAGGTGGGGGCCCCGGCACAGATCCTCGAAATCCTTGCCCCGCTCGGTCCCGGTGATATAGAAGCTCAGCCTGCCGTCCGCCCGCTCGGCATTCTCGATCTTGTACCGGCTGCCCTCTGCCCGCAGCTTCGCCATCCCTTCGCTGCGGTCCATCTCGTACCGGGTAAGGGGGCGATCCGCCTTGATGATCCTGGCCATCTCCGCTTCGATCGCCTCGAAATCCTCAGGCGTGATCGGGCGGTCCAGATCGATGTCGTAGTAAAAGCCGTTGTCAACCGGGGGACCGTAGACCAGTTGGGCCTCCGGAAACAGCCGGCAGATGGCCTCTGCCATCACGTGGGCGCAGCTATGCCGCAGCACGTGGAGACTGTCCGCGTTGTCCGCATCGGGGGTGAGAATCTCGAGTCGGCAGTCCCTCGTCACTGGCCGGTCGAGGTCAACCACCTCACCGTCGAGCTTGCCCGCCAGCGCGACCCTGCCCAGTTGGGGACCGATCATGCCGGCGATATCAGCCACAGTGGTTCCTGCGGGAGCCTCAAGCGTCTTGCCGTCAGGGAGCGTGATCTGGGGCATCACCACGCACACAAAAGACGGCATCCGATCCGCGGACGCGCGAGCTTTGCATTTCGCCGGTCTCGTCCGCGAAATGCCATGTCAAGCGGTTGTGCGCGTCATGGATCGCATGCCGTCCGAGTCCACTCGTTCCGCGTCCGGTCACTCTGGACGCCCAATCCTGATGGGGTGCGGCCCGCCGTGACACCTTGAACCGCACCCGAACCTTGTCTAATCATACCATGGCCTTGCCGGCCGTCAACCCGCCTGCCCATTGCCGCCCGGCCGCGGGTGCGTGACAGTTCCGGCGGGGACCTTCGGGCGGAGAAGGGGACGGCACCTCGCTTTTCCGAACCCCGACCGTCAGGGAGGGGAGTATCTGCGGATGCGCCAGGGCCGCTTCCTTACGGGCGCGGTTCGGAAACACCCGGGGGCGGCGCCTTCCAACAAGCCGCCCAAAGTGTCATGCACCCCCCGGCCGCCGGCAACCGACCCGTCACTCGCTTTCCGCCTTAGCGGACCCGCGGCGGCCCGCCACTTACTTGCCCCTCGCCGGGTCTTCTGCCTTGCCCACTGGGCGTGCTGTCTTGCCCGCCGGGCGGGTTGTCGTCCCCGCCGGCTGGGTCGCACCGGGCGCCTGCTCATCAGATGGGGGCGTGGCCGGCCCCCGAACGAAGAACCGGAACCCCCCGGGGCTTACGAACGAGAACTCCTTGACGTATTTCCGGTCCGTCAGCGGCTGGTCGAACTTGACGCCCTGGCTCTGGAGCCGCTGGTACAGCCGTTCCACGTTCGGGTCATCGAAATTGATCACCACCTGGCCCGGCCGTTCCCCGCTCTTGCGGGCCTGCCTGATCGTGATCGACGGTACGGCCATCGAGAGCGTGATCCAATCCTGCGAGAAGCCCGACAGGGGCAGCCCGAAGGTCTCCTCGTACCAGGGCCGGACCTCGTTCAGGTCCGACACGTACAAGGTGATGTGCTTGACGAACGCCAGCGGGTTGTAGCGCTGCACAGGTTCCCGCTCGCCCGTTTCTTCCTCCATCTGCTGGCGGACCTGTTCGAAAGAGAAGACCAGCGGCTTGCCCGTCTCCAGCAGCGTCTTGAGTCGGGCAAGGATATTCTCCCACATGTTGCCACAGGTCTGGGCGGTAACGGGTGCCCCCTCGAATTGGTCGTGCACCACCCGGACCTCGGTGGTCGGGC
>CAZOIA010000201.1:0-10008 GCA_964579675.1 uncultured Planctomycetales bacterium
CAAGGTGCCGTCCCCTTCTCCGCCCGAAGGTCCCCGCCGGAACTGTCACGCACCCACCGAAACCTGCCCCGCCCCGGGGGCCATCCGTTCAAGCTGTACTGCCGGGCAGGCCGGAGCGGCGGTCCCGATCTTGTACGGGGAGCTTGTTGAGAACGGCTTTTTCCGCTAGTCTTCGGTGCTGCGGATTGCATTTGGGATCGTGTTTCCGGGCCCGGGCACCTCTGGTCGGGGGAGATGGCCTGGCACCGCGGAGAAACAGCCATGAGAGCATCCCAACGACAAACAGCGACGGTGCGGGCAGGCGCTTGCCCGGCTCCGGCCCGGTGGGCGGGGCCGTCCGCGGTGGGCCGGGTCTGCCGCCGGCTGGCCCTCCTCGCCCTGGGCGCCGGTCTTGGGAGCGGGTGTGGCGAGTCGAGCGGGCCGGACGTCTCACGTCTGAATCCACGAGGCGTTCCGTTCCTTGAGGGTGTCCCCGTCCCCCAGCGGTTTCAACTCGTGGACGACATGATCATGGACCACGAATCCGCCGGTCGGCGCCTGGCCCGCCACGAGTACCGTGGAAATGCCGACCCCTATGCCGTCCGCAACTTCTACCGCGAGCAGATGCCCCTGATGGGCTGGGACCGCGTTTCAGATCAGAACTTCAAGGGTGTCATCGTCATCCGATTCGAGAAAGACCAGGAAGCCTGCACGGTGGAGATCAGGCCCGCCGGTAAACTCAATTGGAAGACCATCATCAACGTCCTTGTCGTACCTTTCAACCGGGAACCGTTGCAGCCGCCCAAGCAGCCTGTGCCATGAAACATACCAGACGAAAAGAACTCAAGACGAACGAACTCAGCGTTTATCTTCAACAGATCTATGAGGCCGCTGCTCGCAACGCCACTTACCTGATTGGCGGTGTGGTCGTGGTGGTACTCGTGCTGGTGATCGGGCTGTTGGTCCAGCGTAATCGGAATCGGGCCGAGCTGGACGCCTGGAACAGCTATAGTGAGATCCGTTCTGGAGACGTTGTGAGTGATCCGGCTTTGCTGGATCGTGCTCGGGGCCTGGCGGCTGGGTATGGGGACAATTCCGATCTGGGCCCGCTCGTCCTGGAGTTGCAAGCCAGCCTGGGTCATCAGCGGTCATTGAGCACCACCCGCCCCGTGGAGAACGCCCCGGAGATCAAGCTGTTGAAGGAAGCGCGGGGAAGTTACGAGCGCCTGCTCGAGAAGTTCGGCCAGCGGGCCGATGTCGCCGCCCGCGCCCGGATGAGTCTCGCCAGCGTCGAAGAGACACTTCTTGTCGCCGGCCAGGGCAATATCCAGACGGTCCGCAAGCACTATCAGCAGGTGATCGATGCCGAGCCGAACCCCTACCAGGACATCGCCCGGGACCTGCTGGCCAACCTGGAGGAGCGCGTCGCCAGGCTGGAGATCGTCGCGCCCGCAGAACTGCCCGCCAGCGAGCCGGCAGCCACCACCAAGCCCGCGCCCGACACGAAGCCCGCGCCCGCCGCGAAGCCCGCGACGATGCCGGCAACCACTATTGCCCCCTGAGACCATACGAGTTCCCTCGGCTTCTTCCCGCGCATGTCACTCGCCACGTCGCCGCTTGGTTCGCCAATCGCCGAGGCCTATAATCAAGGGCCGGGCGGATTTGTCTCGGGCGATCGCAGGGCCGGACTGGAGCCCCGGACGTGAGTGACGTTTCCCTCGCGGACAAGCTGGAGAAGATGAAGGCGATCCTCCGTTCGCTCGAGCGGGTGGCGGTGGCGTTCTCGGCGGGTGTGGACTCAACCTTCCTGCTGAAGGTCGCGATCGACACGCTGGGCCCGGAAAACGTCGTGGCGGTGACCGCCGACAGCGAGAGCCTGGCCCGGGCTGAGTTCGACGAGGCAGTCAGGCTGGCCCAAACGATGGGGGCTCAGCACGTCATCATCCAGACCGAGGAGATGCGGAATCCCGATTATCGGTCCAACCCGGCCAACCGCTGCTATTTCTGCAAATTGGAGCTGTTCACCCGGCTCGACCGGTTCGTTGTCGAGCGTGGTCTCAAAGCCGTCGCCGCCGGCGTCAATGTGGACGACTACAACGACTGGCGCCCGGGCATCCAGGCTGGCCGCGAGCACAACGTCCGGGCCCCCTGTGCCGAGGCGGGCATGACCAAGGCCGACATTCGCGCCCTCAGCCGCCAGATGAACCTGCCCACCTCTGACAAACCCGCCCGCCCCTGCCTGGCGACCCGCGTGCAGTATGGCGAGGAGATCACGCCGGAGAAGCTCAGGCAGATCGAGCGGGCCGAAGCCTTCCTCCACTCGTTGGGTTTTCACGAATGCCGCGTTCGCCACCACGGCAACCTGGCCCGGATCGAGGTGCCGCCCGTGGAGATCGACAAGGCCTGCCGGCCCGAAACGCGAGCCAGGATCGACGCCGCCTTTCGCGAGTTCGGTTATGCTTACGTCACGATCGACCTCCGAGGCTTCCGTAGCGGGAGCATGAACGAGGTCATTGCGTTCGGCGTGCAGCAACCGACGCCCTGAGGCAAGCCTGGACGTACTACCACGGATTGGCGTGACTGCGCCGGGCGTCAACCGGAGGCGATGGTTGGCAAGGTGGTATTCAAAAAGGCCACGCGGATTCCCGTTGACCACGTCCCGGCAACCTGTCTGCGCGAGTTGCCTCCTGAACTTGACGCCCTGTTTGCTTGCTCATACCCTTCATGCCGCCGCTCGGACTGACGTCGCTTCCACCCCGTTGCCGCGATGACACGGGAGATCTGATTTGGGTTACCTTCACACCGCAGACTACATCGTCATTGTCGTCTATTTCAGCATTCTCGTTTGTCTCGGCCTCTACCTGAGAAAGAAGGCCGCCGCGAGCCTGGAGGACTACTTCCTGGGCGGCAAGAAGCTGCCCTGGTGGGCGCTCGGCATCTCGGGGATGGCCTCGTTCCTCGACATCACGGGGACGATGGTCATCACCTCGTTCCTGTTTCTGCTGGGCCCGCGGGGACTCTACATCGCCTTCCGCGGCGGGGCGGTTCTGGTGCTGGTCTTCATGCTGATCTGGGCCGGCAAGTGGCACCGCCGGTCGAATGTCATCACCGGGGCGGAGTGGCAGGTCTACCGGTTCGGCAAAGGTGCCGGCGGCCAGTTCGCCCGCCTGGTGGCCGCCTTCGCCGGCATGATCTTCACCATCGGAATGCTCGCCTACATGGTCAAGGGCGTCGGGATGTTCCTTTCCACCTTTGTGCCTGGTTTCTCACCCAACCAGTGCGCCCTCGTGCTGATCGTCATCGCCACGATATATACCATGGTGTCGGGCTTCTATGGCGTCGTATTCACCGACATGTTCCAGTCGCTGATCATCCTGGTTGCGGTCGTCTTCATATCGATACTGGCGACCCAGGCCATCTCCGATTACGACGGCAGCCTGAGCGACCTGGCGGCCGAGGTCACCCACAACGAAAACTGGACCAGTGCCCTGCCGCCCCGCCAGGTCCCGATGCCCGAGGGCTATGGGGACTACTCGCCCCTGATCATGCTGACGTTCTTCTATCTGCTCAAGAACGTCATGATGGGGATCGGCGGCGGCGGGGACCCCAAGTACTTCGGCGCCCGCAACGAGCGCGAGTGCGGCGTCCTGACCTTCCTCTGGACCTGGCTCATGATGTTCCGCTGGCCCATGATGATGGGCTTTGCCGTTCTCGGTGTGTTCCTGGTCAAGGAGAAGTTCCCCGACCAGACGACCTTGAGCGATTCCGCAAATGTGCTGAAGCAATACTTCGTCCAACAGGAGTACCCGAACGAGCCCGAGGCGTTCAACGACGCGGCGATCGTGAGAAAGGTCATCCCCAAGGAAGACTGGGAAGGGAGAGTCACCGATATCATCGGAAGTCCCGAAAAGCACCCCCAAGTCGCCGGGAAACTCAAGGATCTGCTCGGCGAAGAGGAATGGAAACCCAAGCTCCGGATGGTCGGTTACGAGGGGTGGATCAACCCCGAGCGCATCCTGCCGGCCGTCCTGCTGTTCGATATTCCGCGCGGCTTTCGCGGCCTGCTCCTCATCGCGCTCATAGCAGCTTCAATGTCAACCTTCGACTCGACCGTCAACGCGACCACCGGCCTGTTCACCCGAGACGTCTATCAGGCGCACCTGCGCCCCAGGGCGGGCAACCGCGAGCTCATCTATGCCAGCTACGCGTTTGGCGTGATCATGGTCGTCGGCGGCTTCCTGCTGTCGATGACGACCAGGAGCATCACGGACATCTGGGACTGGATCATCATGGGACTCACGTCGGGCCTGGTGATACCGGCAATCCTGCGGCTGTACTGGTGGAGATTCAACGCTGGCGGGGTTGTTATCGGTACGATCGTTGGATTGACCGCCGCTTGCGTTCAGCGGGCTTTGACCACACTCGGGTACATCGAGCTGGGCCCGATAGAAGTGTTCCTGGTCGTCACCGGGATCGCGCTGGTCAGCACCGTTGTCGGAACCTATCTCACCCCACCGACCGATCCCAGAACCCTGGAGCATTTCTACAAGACGACGCGTCCGTTCGGCCTGTGGGGGCCACTCAAGGGAGTTCTCCGTCCGAAAGTGCGCGCGATCGTGGTCCACGAGCACCGCAACGATCTCATGGCAATCCCGTTCGTCCTCGGCTGGCAGGTTACGCTGTTCCTGCTGCCGATGCTCGCCATCGTCCGGAACTTCCAGGCGTTTTGGGTGGCGCTCGGCATCTTTGTCTTTTGCCTGCTGGGTATGTACAAGTTCTGGTACAAGAACCTGCCGCCCGCCCGCGAGGGTGTGGCGACCGAAGAGGAGATCGACGCGGGCAAGCTCTAGCCCGCACCGTTCATGAGGTGATCCGCCAATGTCGATCGTCAAGCACTTCGGCGAGGCCGGCGGCGGCGTCGCCGACGACAGCGATACCATCCAGCACGCGATCGACGAGGGCGACGGCGTCCTCGAATTCAGCAAGGGAACCTATCGCATCACGCGACCGATCGTCCTGGACCTCACCCGGCACGGGTACATGGGCATCCGGGGCGCCGACGGGACCGCCCGGATCGTGATGGCCGGTCCCGGTCCCGCCTATCACGTCATGGGCGATCATCAGGGCACCGCCGCCCCCAAAACGGTGAAGGATCATACCTGGAACGATGAACGGTTCCCGATCATCTCGGGCATCGAGATCGTCGGGGCGCACCCCGAGGCCGAAGGCATTCGCCTGGAAAGGACGATGCAGTGCGTCATCACGAACGTGCTCGTTCGGCGCTGCCGGTGCGGAATTCACCTCGTCGAGCGAAACCGGAACTTCATCCTCTCGGGGTCCCACCTGTACGAGAACCGCCAGGTCGGCATCCACTTCGACCGGGTCAACCTGCACCAGGTCAATATCATCGGCAACCACATCAGCTACAACGCCAGGGCGGGCATCCTGATCACGGGCGGCGAGGTCCGCAACCTGCAGATTACCGGCAACGACATCGAGTACAACGACGACGACCCCGAGGGCTCGGCCGACATCTGGATCGACACTACCCGGGGCACCATGCGGGAGCTGACCATCTCCGGCAACACGATCCAGGCCGTCCCCTCACCACGCGGCGCAAATGTTCGAATAGTCGGTATGCCCTCCGAGACCGCCGACAAGTCGGGTCTCATCGCCATTGCGGGGAACCTGATCGGAAGCCAGACCGTCAACATCGACCTCGAACACACCCGCGGGTTGACGATCACCGGCAACAGCATCTACAGTGCGGCCGAGCTGAGTATCCACGCTCGCAAGTGTCGAACCATCGTCGTCTCCAGCAACTCGATCGACCACAACCCGGGGATCGAGGAGCGTATGAAAGATGGCATCCGATTCGACGACTGCGCCGGGTGTTGTGTGAATGGAATGGTGATGGAGGATTGCCGCTACGGCGACGAGGCGGGCGGCGGTGCGATCACGATGGTCCACTGCCGGGATATGGCGGTCTCGAGCTGCCAGGTTCTTGATCCCGCCGTTCGCGGGTGCTATCTCGAGAACTGCCGCCGTTGCCGCATTTCCGACAATACCATCCTCGATCGCCGGGACCCGCAGCGGATGAAGGCCGCCGTCCAGCTCGATGCTCAATGTGCCCACAACCTGGTTCGACACAATCTGTTGCAGGCAGGGACCGCCGGTGCGATCTTGCCCGAATCCGCCGCCGACGCGGATGCCAATACCATTCTCCAAAACCCGGCGCACTTGGAGGGGTTGCCATGACAACTGCCTGGGGATCGGTCGCGATGCTTCTGGTGGTCGTGTCATTCACTGCGGCCCAAGCGGCAAACGGGGTCCGCACCCTGCTCGTGATCGAGCCGACGAAGGAACACCCGAGGAGTTCCGAAGGCGACGTCGTCGAGCTCAAGGACGGGCGGCTTTGCCTGGTCTACACGCGATTCACCGGCGGCGGAGGGGACAGCTCGGCCGCCGACATCGCCATGCGCAGCTCCAGCGACGGAGGAAAGACCTGGACCGGCGATTCGATTCTGGTCAGAAACGAGGGCAAGAAAAACGTCATGTCGGTCAGCATCGTTCGGGCGCCCGAAGGCCAGCTCCTGCTGTTCTATCTGCGCAAGAACGGATGGAACGACTGCAACATGTACCTGCGGCGGTCCTCCGATGACCTCGAAACGCTCAGCGAACCGGTTCGCGTTACGGTGACCGACGGGTATCACGTGGTCAACAACGACCGGGTGGTGCAGTTGGCCAGCGGGCGCTTGATCGTGCCGGCTGCCCTGCATCCCTGCTCTGACGGCACGCGCAAGACGTTTACGTCCAGGGGTATCCCCCGTGCCTTTCTGTCCGACGACGGCGGCCGAACCTGGCGCGCGGACGCCACCGTCGTCGATCCGCCGCCCAAGCGAAGCGCCACGCTCCAGGAGCCCGGCATCCTGGAGTTGAACGACGGTCGGCTTTGGATGTGGATGCGGACCACCCAGGGTGTGCAGTACGAATGCTTCTCGGCCGACGGCGGCACGTCCTGGTCCGAGCCGCGGGCGGGCAAACTGGCCTCACCCTGCAGCCCCGCCACCATCGAGCGCATTCCCTGGACTCGCGATCTGCTGTGCGTCTGGAACGATCATTCCGGCTGGCACGTCTACCCGCCCGGCAAGCGCACCCCGCTGTGCGTGGCCATCAGCAGGGACGAGGGACGGACCTGGACTCCGAGTCGGGTCATTGAAGGCGATCCCGACGGCTGGTACTGCTACACCTCGATGACCTTCACCAGGGACCGCGTCATCCTGTCCTACTGCGCGGGCGATCCGAAAGTCGGCGGGCTCAGCCGCCTGAAGGTCGTCGCCCTGTCGCGCGACTGGCTGTACGCCCGGTGAGCCTTTCTCACCTGCCACGAACCCATTCTGGTATAATGAAGTAGATCGCTTCGTCGCGGAAAATGCTCGGAGACAGATTAGATTGTGAGGGTAGAAGATGTCTCGCAGGATTGCGCTGGGTTTGTGTGTAGGCATGTTCCTGGAGGCAGGGGCCTCCCAACGGGCCCTCTCGGGAACGGTGACGGGCCGGCGTGAAGGGCAATTCGGGGGCGGCGTTCACGAGTCGTGGGTCTGGCTGACCGGCGTGGGGGAAAACGCCGCCGATGCCTGGGCCCTCGGCTTCACCTGGGGGGGCGACTTCACCATCAACAACGTCAAGGCCGGCCAGTATCGGGTCGGCGCCAGCGAACACGGTGTCTATCGGCACAATATCGGCCCTATGATCACGGTGCCCTCCTCGGGCACCGTGGACGTGCAACTCCGGGACCGCAACACGATGGACAGTGTCGGGCTCACGGACCTGGGCGGGTGCCTGTGGGCGGCCCAGACGTTCGTGGCCACGGGCACGGATGTGGCCATGGTGACGGTCATTTCGCCCGACGGCGGCTCTTGCGTCCGGGTAACCATTCGCGAGGGCGGCCCGGAGGGCCCGCAGGTCGGCCCGCAACGCAACGTGGTCAACGGGTCGTTGTTCCCCGCGTTCGCCCGTTGGACGCCAGGCGAGGTGCCGACCATTCCCGGCCGACAGTACGCAGTACGACTCGATCTCATCTCCGGCCATAGTTGGGTGCCGGCGTTCTCCTATCGAACCAACCAGTATCCCAACGGCCATGCCTGGATGGACGGTGAGCCGATCCCCGAGGCTGACCTCCGTGTCGCGGTGACCTCTCGCGACAACGGATTCCTCGACGAGTACCGGGTCACCAACTGGTGGCGATCCAACAGCTTTGCCGAACTCATCCAGACCTTCGTCACCCGGGGCCAGGAGCTGCGCATCGCCCAGATGATGCTCGCAGGGCAGGAGGGATACGTGATGCGGGTGAGCGTGCACCAGTGGAGCGGCAGTTACCCACCGGGTCCACAGGTCGGCGTGGCCAAGCACGCCGAGATGTCGGCGAGCCTGCTCCAGGGAGCCGTGTGGGGACCAGCCGAGGCCCCGCTGTCGCCGGGCGGAACCTACGCCGTCCGCTTCGTTCGCGCCGACGGTCAGCCGTTTGCCATCTACGGGGATTCGGACGACTACAGCCAGGGGCAGGCCTACTTCGACGGCACGCCGGAAAACGGGATCGACATCAGGGGTTGCATCGTCACCAGGCAGCGCGATCTCGGCGATATCGTGCTGACCAATACGTCCTTCACGCCGGTTTCGGGCACCGAAGTCGAGGTCGCCTTCGATACGAACGTGGCGACGACGGGCACGGTGGTTTACAAGACCGGCTCGCCGGTGTTCGAGACGATCGTGCCCGCTGAGGCAACCATGAAGACCTCGCACACGATCACCGTTCACCACCTGACGCCCGATACCAGCTACGAGATGTCGATCCTCGCCCACAACCCTGCTCGCAACGTGCGCCGCAGCACACCGGTGGCGGTTTCGACACCGAACGAGTCTGCAACCTTCACCGGCCACGCCGAAAGCCAGCGCGGACCGGTGGCCGGCGCGAAGGTCATCCTCGAACCCTCAGGACTCAGCACGTGGGCCGACGAGTCGGGGGATTTCAGTTTCGCCGATGCCCCGACCGGTCGGCATACCCTCCGCATGGAAGCGGTCGCGTACGAGACGGTCACCCAGCAGGTCGAGGTGACCTCCGACGGGCTCGCCACCGCCGAGGTCACGATGGTTGCCTATAGCGACCTCCTGGACGGTTCCAATAACAATCCCATCGAAGGCTGGACGGAGTACGGCGACTTCGACGGGCAATGGGACAGCGGCGCCTGGAGTGTTTACGCCCGGACCGGCCCGAAATGGGTCGGAACCGTCGGCAACTATTCACCCAAGACGGGTGGGATCTACCGCACCGTCCAGACCCAGACCGGGCGCCCGTACCTGTTCAGCGGATACGTGCTGACCGACGCTTATGGTTCTCCTGAATATGATCCGATCGAAGGTCTGGCCGTCGCGCGCATCGGTGTCGATCCCACCGGCGGCACCGACCCCGCCGGCCCGACCGTCATCTGGGGGCGGTATCGGTTTACCAGGCACACGTGGAAAGAGATTCCTGTCCCCTTCACCGCCGCCGGTCCCCAGGCAACGCTGTTTGCCGAGCACAAGTGGGAGGACTATTACCTGCTCCCGCCGTGGTACATCGCGGGTTTCGACGATTTGTGGGTGGGCGTCGAACGTCGGCCGATTCCCGACTTCGACAAGGATCGCGATGTAGACATGGAGGATTTCGGCCAGTTCCAGGTCTGCCTCACCGGCCCCGGCGTTTCGCAGGGGAATCCGCTCTGCACCAAGGCCCTGCTCGATGAGGACGACGACGTGGATCCGGACGACTTCGCCATCTTCCGCAGTTGCCTGTCGGGGGCCGACATCCCCTACGACCCATCCTGCACCGATTGAGTAGACAGGGCTCATGCCCGTGCGGGTCTCTATTCTGCATTCCCTCCGCGGGACTTGTCCATCCGGGTGCATGACACTTTGGGCGGCTTGTTGGAAGGCGCTGCCCCCAGGTGTTTCCGAACCGCGCCCGTAAGGAAGCGGACCCCCTCTCCGTAG
>CAZOIA010000202.1:0-9995 GCA_964579675.1 uncultured Planctomycetales bacterium
TCTTGGTAATTGTTGTTTTCTTTGCCAAGGTTACCTGCGCCTGAACCGCCGAATGAACGTAACTTCTTACCAGACAACAACCAACGATCCTGTGTCGAGAACAGGTAAGTATATGATCGCCGGCCCGGGGTGTCAAGGTCGGTGGCGAACGATTCTGCGTTGCGTGTGCATTCAGGGCCAAGATCTGACGAGAGCCGACCATTAAGCCGGTCTGCGTCCGGGCCGTTCCCTGGCAGCCGGCCGGCCGAGCGCCGCTACTTCCGCTTCGCGGCGATCCACTTCTCCAGATCGGCCCGTGGCTTGGCGTTCAGGATCCGGTCTTTGTTCGCCCAGCCGCGGCGAGCGGTCTGGATGCCGAAATGCATCTGGTCCAACTGTTCAATGCTGTGGGCGTCGGTGCCGATCACCAGCCAGCATCCCGCGTCCACCGCCTGTCGAACGTGAAGGTCCTTGAGGTCGAGTCGCTGCCAGGCAGCGTTTATCTCCAGGGCGGTGCCGGTCCCGGCGGCGGCGGCGATCACCTGTTCCCAGTCGAGGTCCATGGCGTCGCGCTTGTTGAGCAACCGGCCCGACGGATGGCCCAGCGCGCAAACGTACGGGTTCTCCAGAGCGGCGATGGAGCGCTTGGTGAGCCTGGCCCGGTCCTGTTGCTGAGCGGAGTGGATGCTCGCCACCACCCAGTCAAGCCGGGCGAGAACATCATCCGGATAGTCGAGCGAGCCGTCGGCCAGGATGTCGCATTCGATACCGGCCAGGACAGTGAAGCCCTTCAGTTTCCGATTGACCTCCCGGACCTCCTCGATCTGCTCCAGGAGCCGATCAATCGAGAGTCCGCCGGCGATGGCGGCGCTCCTGGAGTGATCGGTGATGCCGAGGTACTGGTAGCCGCGCGCTTTGGCGGCCCGGGCCATCTCCTCGATGGTGTTCCGCCCGTCGCTGGCGGTGCTGTGCGCGTGCAGATCACCCCGGATGTCTTCGAGCACGACCAGGTCCGGCAGCTTGCCCTTGGAGTCGAACTCGCCGCGATCCTCCCGCAACTCGGGCGGGATGAGCTTGAGTCCGAGCTTCTTGTAGATCCCGGCTTCTTCCCGGCCAGCGATGGGCTTGTCGCCGTCGAACAGGCCGTACTCGTTCAGCTTCCAGCCCTTCTTGCCCGCCAGCTCGCGCAGGCGCACGTTGTGTTCCTTCGAGCCGGTAAAGTACTGCATCGCCGCCCCGAACGACTCGGCCGGCACGACGCGCAAATCCACCTGGATCTCGCCGCCGGGGGGACTTGCCACCAGGACGGAGCCCTTGGTGTCGCCGGCGGCCCGGACCCCGGTGACCTGCGGGAGCTGGGTGAATGCCTTGATGACTCGTTTGCCCTGGCCGGCGATGCATAGTAGATCGAGATCGCCGATCGTCTCCCGCCCCCGGCGGGCGGAGCCGGCGATTTCGACCCGTCCGACGCCGGGGAGCGCTCCGATCGCTTCGCGCAGGGCCTCGGCCACCGGGAGGGCGGCACCCAACGGCGTCCGGCCCGCGGATCGCTCCAGGAAGGCAATACCCTCCAGGATCTTCTCGACGCTCTTGGCTCCGAAGCCGGGCAGCCTCTCGACCTTCCCGTCCGCAATCGCAGCCTGGAGATCCGCGATGCTCCCGACGCCCAGCTTCTCATACACGAGCTGCACCTTCTTCGGCCCCAGGCCGGGGACGTTCAGCAATCCGGGCAGGCCGGAGGGAATGGATGCCAGCAATTCCTGGTGCAGGGCGATATGCCCGGTCTTCAGGTATTGTACGATGCGCTCGGCGGTTCCCTTGCCGATCCCGGGGACCTTCTGCAGTTCGCCTCGATTGGCCAGGTCTGCCACGTCTTCGGTCAGCTCGTCGATCGTTCGCGACGCCCGACGATAGGAATTGACGCGGAAGCGGTCTCCGCCGGTGATCTCCAGCAGATCGGCGATCTCAGCCAGTATTCTCGACACCTCGCGGTTGATCATACCTGCACCGGTCACAAGCCCTGTCAGAGACGAGGACGTTCTACTTTCATGCAGATTCGGGCAAATCGCCTCATCCTTCGTCTGGCGCGGGAGCCCATAGACGCACACCACCCCGGCAGAGAGTAGAATGTCCCATTTCCTGCTACGGCCCGGTGTCCGATTGACACCTTCGCCGGGGCGGCCCTATTATAGCTTGTTCATTTGCAGTCTGGGACAATGGCGGCGCGGTGGAATCCAGATGATTCTCACACTGGCGGAACTGGCGGAGTTCCTGACATCTCAGGGTATGCCCTGTGAGGTTGACGGTGCCGCTTCGGTGACCGTCTCGTCGGTCGCCACGCTGGAGGATGCCGGCGAGGGGCAGCTCAGCTTCCTGGCGAATCCCAAGTACGAGAGCCAACTCTCTACCACGCGGGCGTCCGCCGTGCTGGTCAAGCCCGAGGTGCGTGTCTCGCGAGGACTGAACGCGCTGCGGACGGCCAACCCCTACGCCGCGGTGACCGCGGCGATCGTGCGTCTGCACGGGCACCGCGAGCATCCGCAGTGGGGCATCTCCGACCGGGCATTCATCGCCCGCGGGGCCGTCATCGGGTCGGGGGCCAACGTCGGCCCCGGTGCTCACGTCGACGACGACGTGCAGATCGGCGACGACGCCACGATCTACCCCGGCGCCTACATTGCTCGCGGATGCCGGATCGGCCGCAGCGTGACCCTCTTCCCCAACGTCGTGATCTATGAGAACTGCGTATTGGGTGACCGGGTGACGATTCATGCCGGAACCGTCATCGGCGAGGACGGGCTCGGGTACGCGCCCGTCAACGACAAGTGGGTGAAGATTCCTCAGATCGGCAACGTGGTGATCCACGACGATGTCGAGATCGGCGCGAACTGCACGATCGACCGGGCGACCCTCGGCAGCAGCGTGATCGGCCGCGGGACGAAGTTCAGCAACCTGATCGCCATCGGACACGGGACCAAGATCGGCGACGATTGCCTGTTCGTGGCCCAGGTCGGGGTGGCCGGTTCGGTCAGCGTGGGGCGGCACGTCACGATGGCAGGCCAGGCCGGCATCGTCGGGCACATCACCATCGGCGACAACGCGACCGTCGGCGCCAAGGCCGGTGTCACCAACACCGTCGAGCCTGGCACGACCGTGCTGGGTCAGCCGGCCGTCCCGATCAACGACTGCAAACGGCAGGTCGCCGTCGTTCAGAGGCTGCCCGAACTCAAGAATGAGGTTCGACGACTACGGCGCGACTTGGATCGGCTGATGAAACAGCGAGAGAACGATGAATGATGAACGATGAATTATGAATGATGAATGATGAATGGAAGATGATGAGGCCCCGGTCCTTCATTCATCATTCCTCGTTCATAATTGCCTCGGCGTTGGCGTCGGGAATCACCCAGGCATGTAGCAGGGATGGCATTGGATTCGCTCGACAACCCACTGGGTATCATCGCCGGGGCGGGCCGATTCCCGTTTCTGGTGGCTGAAGGGGCCCGGCGGGCCGGTCGGTCGGTGGTCGTCGTCGGCTTGAGAGGACTGGCGGACCCGGCCCTGCGCACGTGTGCCGACCGCTTCCACTGGTCCGGAGTCGTGCGCCTGGGCCGGTGGATCCGCATCTTCCGCCGGTCGAACGTGCGTGAAGCAGTTATGGCCGGGGGGGTGACGAAGTCGGAGATGTACGGGCGGTTTCGCTTGCTGCGCTACCTGCCCGACCTTACGAGCATTCGGTTGTGGTTCTTCGGGGTGGCGGATCGCCGGAATGACACGATTCTGCGGGCCGCCGCCGATCACATGCAACGAAAGGGCGTTACGTTGGCCAACTCGGTTCAGTACTGTCAGGAGCATCTGCCCGGCCCCGGCGTGTTGACCCGGCAAGGCCCATCGCGGGCTCAGCAGCTCGACATCGAGTTCGGCTGGCGGATCGCCAAGGAGATGGGCCGGCTGGACATCGGACAGTCCATCGCGGTCAAGGAGCAGGAGGTCATCGCCGTCGAAGCGATCGAGGGGACGGATCGGATGATCGAACGGGCGGGCCAGCTTTGCCGGCATGGCGGCTGGACGCTCATCAAGGTCGCCAAGCCCGACCAGGATCCGCGCTTCGACGTGCCCACCGTCGGGCTGGAGACGATCGAGAACCTGCACCGCCACGGAGCAAAGGCCCTCGTGTTCGAGGCCCACCGGACGCTTGCCATTGATCGGGCGGAACTCATCGAACGCGCGGATCAACTGGGCATCGTTGTCGTTGCCCGCCAGGGAGAGGGCGAAAACGAGATACGGAGAGACGGGGAAACAGAGAGGGGTGGCGAGGAAGAGAGGGGGTGACCAGTGGAGGGCCAGGGCGCCCGTAACACCCCCGTTTAGCCGCGACCCGAAGGGGAGCGCGGGATGATGTTTAGCCGCGACCCGCAGGGGAGCGTGCAGGCGTTCGGGGCACGGGTGCTGCGAAGCTGCAAGTGGCGTTTTGGACGGTCCGATCCACGCACTCTCAGCTTGAAAACCGTGCTCCGGCGGTTATCCTGGATTCGAACCCGGCAACCCTTCCGAGAGCTCCGGTATGTCAGAACCGCTTAGTGAACACGTTGCCCGAACCGCTGAGAGCATGTTCCGGGGATACCTGCGCGACCGCGGGTTGAAGTACACTCGGGAGCGTGAAACGGTCCTCCATGAGGTGCTGAGCAACAACGAGCATTTCGAGGCCGAGCAGTTGTTGATTTCGTTGCGGCAGGCGGGCAAGCGGATTGCCAAGGCCACCATCTATCGTACACTCCCTCTGCTGGTGGACTGCGGCATCATCAAGCAGGTGCAGTTCGGGGATAACCTTGCCCGCTACGAGCATACGTTCGGCAGGGACCCGCACGACCACATGGTGTGCCGACACTGTCGGCGGATCATCGAGTTCGACAGCGCGGACGTGGCCCGGCTGCGCCAGGCGGTGGCCCAGCGGCACCGGTTCTACGCGCAATCACATCGGTTTCAGATAACGGGGTTGTGCTGGCAGTGTCTGCAGAGCCTTCCGGCAGCGGAACGTCCGCCCATCCCGACCGAGGACGAACCCCCTAACACAGAGCGGCGTACGTCAGAATGGTCAGAACGATGATCTTCGTCTTGCGAGCGAAGAAGTCGTAGACTGCGACGGCGATTGCTCTCATCTGTTGAACCCACGTATGCACGGAGCCTAGAAGAACCGTGCCCGCCCGGGTTGGCTGCAACAGCCGTTCCGCAAGGTGGACGGCGGGCCGCCGCATATGGGACCTTGTAACCCGCCTGAAACAAAGGACTTACACGCTTCCTGGTTGCCTGGGGACCTGGGCAGACTGTAGGGCTTACGCAGGCTGATGGCCTGGGGCGACGGTTCCGAGGGTCGTTACGGGCGGGCGTAGACGCAACTTATTGCAATCACTGGAGTAACGTCTATGATGCCTCGCGCCGACAACGGCCGCATGCAGTAAGCCGATTCGGACACCGGAACTGCTCCCAAGGAGACGCCAAGGGTGCACAGCGCCGACGAACTGATCATGTTGCTGCAGGAGGAGGTTCGCCAACGCCGGCACGAGGGGTGCCGGGTCACCGGCTTCAAGGATCGCATCCGCAAGGCGGGCAAGAGTGTGAGGCAACTCGGTGCCGTGTATGACCGGCTGATGGCCCTGAAGCCGGATGCCCGGCTGGCCCGGGCTGAGCCTGATGACCTGGGGGGCATCCGCAAACTCCGCCCCCGCGGCCCCCGGAAGATCGAGTCGCCGGTTTCGGCCCGCAAGGTGCGCGACCGGCTGCGGGGGGCGTTTCTCGGGCGATGTGCGGGCTGCATGCTCGGCAAGCCGGTCGAGGGCTGGCAGCGGGAGCGCATCTTCAAGGCGCTCAAGAAGGGCGGGCGATTCCCGCTCAACAACTACTTCGATGCCCCCACCATCCGCAAAGGTGGGCGCCCGTTTCACCCGGCCGGCACCACGTACTGCACACGCGGCAACTTCACCTGCATGGAGCGGGACGATGACACCGACTACACGATTCTCGGGGTCCATCTTCTGCGCAAGTACGGTCGCAAGTTCACCACCGCTGACGCAGCCCGGGAATGGCAGGAGCGGTTGCCCTACTACCAGGTCTTCACCGCCGAGCGTGTGGCGTACAAGAACCTGGTAGCCGCCCTGCCGCTGGAGCAGGTGCCGGTGTATCGCAATCCCTTCCGCGAGTGGATCGGGGCCCAGATCCGTGCCGACGGCTTCGGTTACTGTGCGGCCGGTATGCCCCAACTGGCGGCCGAGTTCGCCCATCGCGACGCCGTTCTGTCGCACGTGCGTAACGGGATCTACGGCGAGATGCTGTTTGCGGCCATGATCGCCGCCGCCGCCGTCTGCGACGATCTGCACGAGGTGATCGAGATCGGCCTGTCGGAGATCCCCGCCGGGTCGCGTCTGGCTCAGGCCGTCCGCGAGGTGGTCGAATGGGCCGACGTCAACCGAAACTGGCTGGACACGCTCGAAGCGATCCTTGCCAGGTTCGGCCACTACCACCCGGTGCACACGATCAACAACGCGGCGCTGGTCATCATGGGTCTGCTCCACGGGAAGATGGACCTGGGCAAGACGATCTGCATCACGGTCATGGGCGGCTGGGACACCGACTGCACGGGGGCGACGGCCGGTTCGGTGGTCGGTGCGATGCTCGGTGCCGATCGCCTGCCCGCCAAATGGACCCGCCCGCTGCACAATCGGATCCGGTCGATGGTGGTCGGCTACGACAACGCCAGGATCACTGACATCGCAGACCTGGCGTTCGACATCAATCGCAAGCTGAGGGGGTAGAACGTTCAGCATTCAGCCGCAGCAAGTGAGCCAGAAGAGTCCCGATCATGAAGAAGACATTCGAGTTCCTCAAACGCAAGAAGCAGCGCGGCCAGAAGATTACGATGCTGACCTGCTATGACTACCCGACGGCGGTTCTGGAGGACAACGCCGGTATCGACGTGATACTCGTCGGCGACAGCGTCGGCACGAACGTGCTGGGATACGAGAGCGAGAGGCAGGTCACGATGGACGACATGGTTCACCACTTGCGGGCTGTACGCCGCGGTGTGTCCAGCGCCTATCTCCTCGTGGACATGCCCTACATGTCATGTGAGACGCCGGCCATGGCCCTGGACAACGCCCGCCTGATGCTCTCCCACGGTGCCGACGGGGTCAAGCTCGAAGGACCGAAAGAGGACGCGGTTCGACATCTGGCAAACCAGGGGGTCGAAGTGTGCGGTCATCTGGGCTTGAACCCGCAACTGCACGACAAGAAGGCGCTCCGTGCCAAGACCTGTGCCTCCGCGCTGGAACTTGTCGAGAGCGCGCTGGGCCTGGAAAGGGCAGGCGCCGGGCTTATCGTGTTCGAGCTGATTCCCGAGGAGGTCGGCCGGCTTGTCACGGAGAAGCTCACCGTACCCACGATCGGGATCGGTGCCGGCCGACATACCGACGGCCAGGTGCTCATCATCAACGATCTGCTGGGGGCCAATTCCTTCGCTTTGCGCCACGTGGCCAAGTACGACGATTTCAATGCGCGCACGGCCGACGCACTGAGGCGATACGTCGATGACGTAACGGCGGGCCGGTTCCCCGGCGAAGCCAACGTTCGGCATCTTGCCCCGGAGGAGCTTCGCGCCCTCGAAACCCGAGGCCAGGATCCCCATTCTACGGTCTGCTGAAGACGTTCCGGCCCTTGATCGTGATCTCTCGGACATCGCTCGGGTTGCCGGACACCACCTCGGGGCGCTGGTTATCGAAACGGACTTCGACAAAGTCGCCGACCTTGTGCAGTTTGAGGGAGATGTCGCCCACGGTAACTGAGAGCCCCTTAGCCATTGCAATGCGCCGGACCGCTGCGTCGTTGCCCCAACGCACGAAGCACATCTCGCCTTGAAGCTGAACGCCGGATTCCTTCTGGGTCACGATGGCATTCTCATCTGCGGCGGGCGTGAGGCCAAGCGGGTTCTCGACGTCGGTGGTAATCAGCAGGTCGCGGAGCCCGCCGGCCAATTGGATCTCAACGGCGACGTTCGATTCCGGATACACTTCGCCTTCAGGCGTTTGCAGTGGCAGACGGCGGATTTGGCCGATGTTCGATTGTTTCTCGTAGGGCTCGATGATCGCGATGAAGGTGGAGGCCAGCGGTGCATCCCTACCCTGGCGGCGGACCATGAGGCGGGGGATCCAGGCCTCCTGGGAAGAGTCGAACAGCCCGGCGACGATCCAGGCTTCGGCAACGGCGGCCTCCACGCCCGTGGTGAGATCGGTATAGCGAAGGTGGACGTCCGAGCCGGCGGGCAGATACTGATACCGATCCTCGATCTTCCAATCGACGCTCCAGCCCGGTCGCGGGGCGGGGTCGGTTTGGAAGTTGCGCATCTGCGTGCCATGCCCGTAATCACCGGCCGGTTTGAGGTCGAGGCCGTGCGGGGTGACCTGCCCGAAGTGGCTGTGCATGAACTTCGCGTGATCCGTCCCGCCGACGACGCGGAAGACGTCCAGCACATAGAAGTCGCGATCGGAGACGTCGACCATAGCAGCGGTGCGCTCGTACTGCCGGGCGCCGACGAGTTTCGGCGCAGACGCCCGGATCGCCCGGAACCGCCTCCCATCGGCCCAAAGTGTGGTTCGGCCGCGTGCGGAGTCCTGGTTCCTGCCGTCCACGACGACGGTGTTGTGAGCGGCGGTCATCGTGTACCATCGGGCACGAGGAGCGCCCCAACCGCCGAACTGAACCGGCGGGTACCCGAAGTCGGGCATCAGGTCGAGCCCCTTGCCGAACAGCCCGAGATTCATGCCATCGGCGTGGCTGTGCCTGCCGCCGGCGTCGTAGTCGAGCCACAGGACGCGGCGGCTGCCGGCGTCGCCACTGCGAAGCAGGGCAAGACACCACTGTTGCTTGTTGACGCTGGTCAGCTTGATGGCCAGCCCGGACTCGCTGATGACCTCGCGGACCTTCGCCTGGAAGGTTGCCGGATCGTTGGCGAACAGGTCGTAAGGCAGGCCGTCCGACGAGCTGTCGTTCTCGCGATACATGACGCGCACGAAGTCCTTATCCTGCGTGAGTTCGTACAGATTCCAGAAGAAGCTGTAGGTGGACGGGCTGATCCCGGGAGCTGAGGTGAACGACGCGCCCATGTAGTGATCGTACTTGCGGGCGAACGCGCCGGTGTCGCCCGACAGGGGGTAGTACTGCTCCAGGCACCAGGTATCGATGTGGAAGCGGTACAGGTCACGCAGTTCGGGATGCCGCTTGTAGATGTCGGCCAGTAAGTCGGGATCGACTCGGGCGTATCGTCCCAGCAGCTCGGCCATCGTGCGCGGGGCGATGGTGGTATAGCCGGCCAGACCCTTTTCACCCGACAGCCCATCGACGGCGGTGGCGGTTTGGAGCATCTTGTCGATCAGCGCCATGACTTCCTGCCGGTTGTCGGGCCAGGCGAGGACGGTCTTGATAAGTGTGATGGCCATGTCCGTTTGCGGGTAGTTGGATTCGATCTTCCGGCGGTTCCTGAGCGTGTCTTCGAGGATGCGCTGCTCGATGTTGCGCTGGACGTCCTTGAACGACGCCTTGGGATTGTCGAGCTTGAACTGCTTGGCCTTACCGGCCAGGAAGGCCACGAGCGTCTCGTCGCTGCGCAAGGCTTCAAACATCTGATCGTACGCCAGGGCCAGGTCGCGGACTTCACCGCAGGCGTCATGCCAGGTGGAGACGTACCCCCGGCTCGGCGGGCCCTCGTACATGACGCCCTCTTTGCCGAAGTCGAAGGTGGGATAGAGGTCAGCGACGCGATCGAGCAGTACGCCTGCTTTGTGGGCATAGGTTTTATCACCCGTGACGACGTAGGCGGCGGCCAGGTTGCGGATGCCGCCGACGATGGCCTGCTTCCATTGGCCGTAGATGAGATAGGCGCCGATGAATCGCCATCGTTTCTCACCCTCGACGTAGCCCTCGCCGTCATCCACGCCGAACTTGTGCAAAGGGTCGTCGGGATCTGGATG
>CAZOIA010000203.1:0-9825 GCA_964579675.1 uncultured Planctomycetales bacterium
CGGGAGAGAGTAATCAATAACATGGCAAATGCTTTCATCACTGAGATACTGCGATTGTTCTATCCGTGAAGAGCTTATGGGCTATCACCCGCATCATCTGTTTCGATGGGAGTGGGCATTCCCCATTTGACCCTGGCGACCCAATGTCAACCGTCTTCTTCGGTCCCATTCTACGACGAGTTCGTGCGCCTTATCGGTGGAGTGGCCAACATCGAGTCTGCCGATTGCCCGTCTCTAATCAGCCAGGCACGAAGGCCCTCGACCACCACGTCGCAGCCGCACCACACTTCATGCATCTACCATCGGGCTTGAAGTTCTGGCTGGAACAATCATTATTGCGACAGCCAACAGCCCCGCACTCCTTACATCGATAAACGAGACCGTTACATTCGGATTCACGGCGCCCCTGTCGCCGCTGACCTGAACATTGTTTCACCATGATCGTACCTCCCGTCCGCGTTCGCCGTTTCCCCCTCACGTGGTCGTTCTCAGCCAGCCCGCGATACTTCGCTCTGTCAAAGCCGACAGGCCTTCGGGCTTGCCCGATCGACGGATGACCCGCTCGCCGGGCTGATCACTCCACCGCGGCCAGCCATTCCATAGAAACCCGAAGCAGGTCGTCGTAATGCCCGGCGGTGGCTTCTGCGGTAAACTGGTCCCGCTCCAGGCTGGAAATCCCGGCCCGTGTCATCGCGTCCAGGCATCGGGCCAGGGGGCCGTACACGCCCCCGTCATGGCCCGTCAACTGAACGTGAATATCAGGATACTTGGGCATCATGGCTTACGGCCCCGAATGCCGCTCCATCATGGCTCCTCCTTGGCCCGCACCAGTTTACAGACCATCGGATGTTTTGCCAGCTGACCAGCTTCAAGATGCATCAGATTGCCCTCGAGTTCTTCGAGGTGTCCCTTGAGCAATCCGAGCGGAGCCTTCCGGAGCATGCCAAGCATGCGAGGTGTCGCGAATACGGCCAACTGGTGGATCTCGTGCTCTTCGGCTTTCTCCTGCAGCCACTCCACGATCTGACCCGCGAAACGTCGCTCCTCCTCCTCGATGTCGTGCGTCATGCCGTCCTGGGTCATCGGCCGCGCATGTTCGGCCTCTGGCAACGTGTTCTCAAACGCACCATACTCGTCAACGTGGGGTGTGCCACGCTCGGTCAAGCGGCAACACAGAAGCCGACAATGCTCCGCGTCCGCCAAGGCAAACCATGCGTAATCCTGTCGTTCGACAGTTGTCTTGCTCATCGGTGTTCTCCTTGTGGCCGTGCCCGACGCTGTAAGCGTTCAGGTCTCTCTTCTCGGCCGCTGCCGCCGAGTCCTTTCGGATCATGGTAGGCATCTCCGCAGGTACCTGCAAGCCCGGCGATACGGCGATCGGCTCTCCAGGCCTTTTGCAGCAGGTCACTGGCTCATCCTGCCGTCGTGTACCTTCTCGCTGAGCAACCGTGAGGCTTCGCTCGGGCCTGCTGCTAAGACTAATACTGCCGGCCGGCCGCTGGCGCGGATTCGTTCCCACACTTCCCAACGATGGACGGGAACATCTTTATTGGCCTCAAAGCCCAGGCTTACCCTCCCGCAGTTGATCTCAAGGACCGTGACTTTGAGCATGGGCTCGAAGCCCTTGTGGCCTCCGACAACAACCGATTCCTCTGTCTTCCTTGACAAGACCAGCATGGCAGAACCTCCGTTCTCATGACTGGTCGCCTGATCCGCTCCCGCTCCAGCTTTCCGCAGGTATGCTATGGGCGAGTAGGAACACCTGCACCACGGTGCCGTTCGCAAATGCCTGTACCACGGCACCGGTCATCGTCTCGATTTCAGCGGTCGCTTCGCGCACCTCCACTCCCATGATTCTCTTGATCTCCTGCCGCAGAGGGTAGGAAGCGTTGGCGAACAATTGCCGGTGGTATTCCTGTATCTGAGCGGCACCTGCCGGACTCCTGGCCAGGGCCTTCTCGGCTGGCGACAAGGCCTCGCGCATCGCGATTACCAGCATGTCTTCATTAAGAACCACATTCACCGACTTGGGGGTGTGGCCCGTTCTCTGCTGCTCGAAAGTACTTGCCGCCTGGGCGATCTGCTGCGCCATGGTTGAATTGGACTTGTCCATCGCGCCTGTCCCTCGTGGTTGCGACCGTTGCGTGCCACCGCAAACAAAAAAGCCGACATGGTGGAACACCCTCAGGTATTCGACCACGTCGGCTTACTCTTCAACGGGCCCCCCGGCAGCGCCGGGTTGCCCTTCATTTAGTCATCCGACTGACATCCTGATCGGAGCCGCCTTAAGGTTCGGCAGAGCTCCGCCAGCAACCCTATTATGCACTATCGGAACGGGGAAAGCAAGTGGATTGAGGTTGTCGATCACCAGCGTCTGGGGCACGCCGCCGAAGTGGTGGAAGGCGTTCTCCAGACAGCGGATGAAGTTGTCCGTGGTCTGTCAGTAAACCGCCTCGCTGTAGGCCTTGCGGGAATGACTCAGGACGATCCGGAAGACGTGGGTCTTGCGGCGACGGGTCTTCATCCCAACCGGCAGCAGCTCACCTTCCGGAATGACCACCGGGGCGCCCGTGCCGAAGTCGACCTGAACTTCCTGACCCGGCCCACACTCCATTCGCCGGAAGGGCAGCGGCCTGGCCGCCTTCAGACGCCGGGCAAATCGCTTGACGCTGTCGTAGCCACCTTCAAAGTCGTGATCCGATCGCAGATCCTGCAGATCCGCTGATAACTCAGCCCGTGTTCGAGGCTCTTCTCGATGACCTCACGGAACGGCTCACACAGGCTGGACGGCCCCCAAGCCCCCGAATCCTGTCCCTCAAGGGCGAGTTCAGCAGCCAGATGGGCCACCCGTGGCAGGTCAGACCCGGTGGGCAGGTTTGGCCGGTTTTGACCATCCGAGCCGGGGGGCGGGTTGGCCGGTTCTGAGCCCGCCTCCGCTCGCCGGACATACGAGCGCATGTTGGGATAGTGGACCGACCATAAGTCCTGTGAAGAGCCGACCTGACAATACGCCCGGATTGCCCAGATGACACTTTCGGCAGCGTATAACGAGGTGACGATTTCCCCAATGAATACAGGCACAATGAACCTCAAGCCGCTGAAATCCGGGGAATCCAATGGGTGAAGTGCGCAAGGAGGCGTTGCGGGAAAAGCTGATCAAGATCGGCGCGAAGGTCGTGACCCACTCACGATATGTGATCTTCCAGATGGCCGAGGTGGCGGTGCCGCGTGCGTTGTTCGCAAGAATACTGGAGCGGATTCAGTGGTTCGGCGTACCGCCGCCGCTGGTGCAACGCTGTTGAGCGTCGCGATAGAGCGAAGAACATGTCGATTCCGACCCGGGAACGGTTGGTGCTGCGCGGAAACGCCGCAAGACCGTCGTTCCGGAGGAGGTGGTGGCAAAATGTGCACGATGGAGCGCCCAGATGGGCACAAACCGTGGCGAGACGGGCGGTCTCCCGTTGAATCAGGTAGCTCGTGCTGGTAGGATGGCTGGTTGAGATCTTGTAAATGGGAAATAACGGTTCCAGGTGTGCTTGACCGGCTCGGTCGTTCGGCAAGACGACCCGAATTGCCAGGATGCCGATCTGGACCGCGATGATGACGTGGATGGGAACGATTTCGGTGTTTTCCAAGCGTGCATGAGCGGGCCGAATGTCACGGCCGACCCTGGTTGTGTTCAATAGAATCGATAAGTGTCCGAGGTGAATGCCAATGCGCTTGATGATCGGAATCCACGCCGCACTTGTTCTGTTGCTGACCGCCGGGCCGGCTGCATCCGCTGACGAACCGATAACGACGACGCGGCTCGGCAAGGTCTTCGGTGCACAGCGCGCGTGGGATATCGATGCCGGCATCCCGATCATGAACGACAACTTCATGAACGTGTACGGCACCGATCTGGGGGCGGTGACCCTCTACAATGACAAACTGTGGTTCAGCGTTGGCGATACCGCATACAGTGAACCACCAGTCGATCCGTCCAAAGGCCACAACTTCGTGGTCGCCTATACGCCCGACCTCGACCCTGCGGACGGGATTACGCTCGAAGGCTACCTGGCCGTTACGAATGTGCCGCAGACCGCGATATACCCGAAACCGAACTACCCGATTCCCAACGCGTTGTTTACGGTGCACTGGCAAGGCGAGGCGTACATGTTCGGTCAGTACATGGAAGTCCAGGAAGTCTCCGGGCATGAACACCACACCTACCATTCCAAGATCGTCAAGTACGACCCGGCTACCGAGATGTTCCACCCCTACAAAAGCACCTACACCTGGACGGGGACCGGTGCACCGGCAGTGCACTATCATTTCGGGATGGCCTCGTTTTTTGTCGACTACGACGACCATCACATCTACATGCTCGGCAGCCCGTCCGGCCGATTCGGTGGGGTCAAGCTCGCCCGCATCCCGATCGAAGCTTTTGTTACGCCGAATGACTACCGCCACTGGGAGTACTACCTGGGCGGCGACGTGTGGTCGGAACCGACCGACGACGAAGCCTTGATCCAGCAGGCCCCGTGGCTGATTCCGCCGAAGGATCCCGACTGGAGCCTGGCCAAGAATTACGACACGGTGCCATGGAGCGAGCAGGGTGCGCTGATCACCATTGCCGAGTTCTGCGTCGTGTACAACCCGTTCCTGGGCCAGTTTCTGCTGATAACCGGCAGGCCTACCCCCGCCCCGTATGGAGGCGTGTGGTACTACACGGCCGACCAGATCACCGGCCCATGGAGCCAGGAGCAATTGCTGGCAGCCAATACGTACGACGGCGGGCATGAATGGACCTACTACGGCACCTATACCACCGACGCGCTTCTCGCCCGCGGCGGCCAGCGCATGTTCTTCGTCGCGTCAACGTGGGAGCCTTACAGCGTCTACCTCTACGAAACCCGTTTTGATAACTGCCCGGACACACCCAACCCCGATCAGGCGGACCAGGATGAGGATGGCTTCGGCGACGCCTGTGATAACTGTCCTGTCATACCCAACTTCGACCAAGCGGATCTGGATGAGGACGGCGCGGGCGATGTCTGCGACGACGACATCGACGGCGATGGGGTGCTCAACGAGGTGGACAACTGTCCGATCAACGCCAACGAGAGTCAGGCCGACAGCGACGAGGACGGCGTGGGTGATCCCTGTGACAACTGCCCGAACGACGCCAATCCGGACCAGGCAGATGCCGACGAGGATGGCGTTGGCGACGTGTGCGACGTGTGCACCGACACCGATGGTGACGGGCACGGCGATCCCGGCTTTGCCGCCAACACTTGCCCGGAAGACAACTGCCCTGATGACCCGAATCCGGACCAGGCGGACGGTGACGCCGATGGCGTCGGCGACGTCTGCGACAACTGCCCGAATGTGACGAACGCCGGCCAACAAGACGCTGATGACGATGAATCAGGGGATGCCTGCGACAACTGCCCGACGATGCCCAATCCCGGTCAGGAGGACACGGACGAGGACGGCGTGGGCGACGTCTGTGACAACTGCCCGGACGTCGCGAACCCTGACCAGGCGGACTGGGACGGCGACGGGTTCGGCGACGTGTGCGACAACTGTCCGGCCGTTCCGTATCCCGACCAGACGGATAGTGACGACGACGGCCTCGGGGATGCGTGCGACAACTGTCCGACGGTAGCCAATCCGGGACAATCTGACATCGACGGCGACGGCGCAGGCGACGTCTGCGACGACGATGACGACAGCGACGGCGTTCCCGACGTCGAAGATAACTGCCCGACGAGTCCCAATGCTGGTCAGGCCGACACGGACGAGGACGGCGTGGGTGACGCCTGCGACAATTGCATGGACGTTGTGAATCCTGACCAGGTGGACACCGACGGCGACGGCGCAGGTGATGCCTGCGACGACGATGACGACAACGACGGCTTCTCCGACGCGGAAGACAATTGCCGAACGACACCGAATCCCGGCCAGAATGACACCGATGGCGACGGCGTGGGCGACGCGTGCGACGATTGCCCGGACACGATTTCCGGCGTGACCGTGGACGAGCGGGGTTGCCCAATACCGGTTCCGTGCGATTTCGACGGCGATTTCGACGTGGACCAATCGGACTTCGGCTACTTCCAGGCTTGTTTTAGTGGGCCAGGTGTCCCCCAAGAGAGGCCTGATTGCCTGGAAGCAAGGCTCGACGAGGATGAGGACGTGGATCAGGGCGACGTCGGCATCTTCCGCGACTGCATGAGCGGGGCGAACGTGCCGGGCGATCCGAACTGTGCGGGCTGAACGAACCGCTGAGAGCCACACTGTGCTCCCCAAGACCATCGATAGGCGGGGGCTTGGATGGCCTTCTCCGGCTAGCCCGGATTATTCATACCGAGTTTGCCAAGTGTGGCCAGCGGGTTCTTGCCCGCGGCGGCGAAGCACTTGTGCCCAAGGGTGGTTGGGTGAGCGCATAGGACCCCCTTTCCCCCATCAAAAAGCCGGGTTGTTCCCGGGTCAGGTCGGAACTTGGGCACGAGCCCGACGCTCGGCGATGTGCTGGCAGACGTGGCGGAACCAGGACAAGTGCGGCCAGTGAGCGAGGATCGTGATCAGGATGCGTCGGGCGGACTGAGTCACCTCGCCCGCCACTTTGATCAGCAACGTTTGCCAAGTGGCGATGTGTCCTTTGCCCAACGGGTCTTTTTGACGACGCCGGGTCTGGAAGCGACGCCGTTCGGGGCCGGATTAAGCCTCCACGGGCAAGCTCGGATCAGCCACCGGGACGCGATCCGCACTTGGATCTTCTTGGGTGGTCAATGCAGGCGGATCGGCGATGACCGGGCGGAGTCGGATGAGAAGATTCAACGCCGCACAGTGAAGATGGAGGCGGAAGTAGTTGGCGCAGAAGCGATGACAACTGAGCCGATCGCCCGAGAAGCCATTCTTGAGCTCTTTGTGACGGTTTTCGCTCTCGCCTCGTTGGACGTAATTGTCATAGCAGGTCTCGGGCAGGATGGCCGCCCGGGCCGATTCGTCACCACAAACCGCAAGTTGGTCCCGACGCGGTTGCACTCGGCCTTGGCGATCACGCGGCGCGGGTTCTTCCAGCTTCCCGACCGGTAGAGCATCTGATCGAACAGCCGGGTCGGCTCCCGGGTTTGCTCGAACTGCTCGATCGCCCTTTGGAGCAGGGTTTCCGTGGCCCTTTTGAGCACGGCATTGGTCGATAGGCCGAACGTGTAGGTCAGTCCCAGGTGCTCACACAGGTCATACATCCGCGGTATCCCGAAGCCGGCATCGCCACGAACATGAATCACCACGTCCGGCCAGGCCTGACGCAGACGATTCACCACGTATTGAAGATCATCGTCGGCGCCCAGGGTGGGATGGACGTTGCCGGGCTTCGTCGGTACTACGCGCCCCGCTGGCGACAGGCCACCGTAGACCTGAATCAGCGCCATCCAGGAGACGCAGACGGGCCGGGGACTGGCACGAGGTCATGGTCTGCCATCCTGCCGTTTGTCACGGCAAGGCCTATGCCGGACCGCAACAGCTCGCACGTGCGTCCGATAACGTAAGACCTACGGGTACAAAGAATAAAAAACCCACAATCTACTTGCCGTTCGGTGCAAGTTAGGGTATACTATAACCGTACAAAAAGTGAACAACCGAGCAAGCGTTGCCAAGCGTAAGGCCCGCCATCTCAGGGGCGAAACCCGGCGGTCGTTGGCAGCGCGGGAACGGGCGGTCGGGTATCGGAGGGGCTTGGGGCGTCGCTGCAGGGAGGCGACCCGCATGGCTGACCCCGGCATGATCGCGGATCTACCGCTTTGCATTTTTGGCCCCGGCGGGGACTTCCGCTTCGCCGCCATGGCTGGGCCCGCGGTCGGTCCCGGGCAACGGGATGCAGGGGTGCGAGGCGTGGGTGCGTCGTGGGCGGCCCCGGAGCAGGTGGCCTTGGCGCGGTTCGACCGGGCGGTGCGTGCCGTTGATGCCGCGGGCGGCTTGACTCGCCCCAGCAAGCGGCGATGGAGAAGAGCAGCCGATTGGCCAATCATTGTGCTCGGGCCCCAGGGCCTCCAGCCGGCTATGGAGAGCAATCATGCCAGCAGGAACGTTTCCCCGTCTGACGCCCAAACAACTCCGAATTCTCACGCTCATCCGGGATTATCAACACAAGTATGGCTATTCGCCGACGATGCAGGAGCTCGCCGACGTTGTCGGCGTCACCAAAGTCACCGTGTTCGAGCACCTCGCCGGGCTCGAAAAAAAGGGACTCCTGCGTCGCTCGAAGCACAGGGCACGCTCTTTGGAGCTTACGCAACGAGTGGTATTCCCGGATGAGTCCGGGACCAGGCTCCGGCTCGTGGGTCACATTGCCGCCGGTGCCCCCATCGAAGCGATCGAGAACCCCGAGGAGATCGATCTGGAGGAACTGTTCCGTACGCGTAACGAGACTTTCGTTCTGAAAGTGCGCGGCGAGAGCATGATCGACGAGCACATCCGTGACGGGGACCTGGTCGTGGTGGAGCGCCGCGAGACCGCTCGCAACGGTGAAACGGTCGTCGCACTGCTGGACGGCGGCGAGGCCACGCTCAAGAAGTTCTACAAGGATGGCAACCGCGTCCGATTGCAGCCGGCGAACCCGGACTTCCCGCCCATCTACGTGGACAACGTCCGAATCCAGGGGGTGGTCGTCGGCGTGCTGCGAACGTGCCGCTAACCGGCCGCAAACCCGAACGTGCCCCCCAAGCCCGTCTGGCTGGGCGTGATCCGGCGCCAGGCCTCGCTTGCCGCGACATGGTCCGCCAGGATGGGATGGCTTAACCCCAACGGATGGTCCAATTCGTGAAGGAAGATCGACTCGAGAGCGTATGTGTTTGGGCCGAGGACCTTCACGGGCGCGGCGGCGCTGGCGGTCTCAAGGGGGCAATCGGCGGTTTACATTGCGATCTTCGAGATCTGTCATGCAGAACAGGACTTTGTCCTGCATTATTCATCAATACGTTCACCACGGAGACCCAAAGGACACGGAGAAAAGGACTAAGAGCCTATCCCAAAACCCCTGCGGCGCGTAAGGTGATCCACGCGCAGGCGAAGTGGAGTAAGGCAACGTAATTGGCCAACTTCTTCTCCCAGCGGATGAGGAGTCGGCGAAAGCGATTGAACCACGAATGCGTTCGTTCGACCACCCATCGTCGTGCACGATAGCCCGGAATACTCCGGCGTTCGTGTTCTTCTTCGCCGCGCGACTTGATGTGGGCCGTGTAGCCCCATTCATCCACCAGTTCACGCACGTCCGGTTAGTCGTAACCCTTGTCGGCGCAGAAGTGCTGCTTCTTACGCGACGTGGGCTCAGGCCGCTCGACCACCATGCTTTCCAACGTGGGTTCGACCAGCCACTTGTCGTGCGTGTTGGCTCCGCTGACGGCCACCGCCAGGGGAACGCCGGCGCCATCGGTAAGCAGGCTTCGCTTCGTGCCCGATTTGCCCCGATCGGTGGGGTTTCGGCCCGTGTTTTTCCCCCCCGAGGGGAGCCTTCGTCATGGCGCCATCGATGCTCTGCCAATCCCATTGGATGCCCGCCAGTTCGTCGTATTCCAGCAAGCCGCTCTTCCACAGCTTGCGGAACACGCCCCGCTTCACCCACTGTTGAAACCGCCGGTGTAACGTGCTGCCTGATCCGAACTCCGGCGGCACGGCCTTCCACTGACAACCGGTTCGCAGGACATAGAAGATGCCATCGAGCACCTGCCGGAACGGAACCGGAGACCGTCCGCCCTTGCGACTCCGTCGGACTCTCGGTAGCAGCGGCTCCATCCGTTCCCACAACGCGTCGGGAATACGCCATTCGTCGGATATCCG
>CAZOIA010000204.1:0-9790 GCA_964579675.1 uncultured Planctomycetales bacterium
TTATAGGTCAAGTCGGTCAGATCCACAATGTCGCCGACGATCCGGGCCCGCTCCTGGCCCGTAATGCCGTACGCCGACGCGAAGAACTCCAGGTATTCCTGCACCACCAGGTCGCTGTAGACCCCGAAGAAGTCGGGCACGTAGCCGATCAGCGGCCGGATCTTGCGGGACTGGTACCCGATCACGTGCCCGCACACCCGCGCCTCGCCCCAGGTCGGCTGGAGCAGCGTCGCCAGGATCTTGATCGTCGTGGTTTTGCCCGCCCCGTTAGGCCCGATGTAGCCGAAGCATTCGCCCTCGGAGATGGCGAGGTTCAGGTTGTTCAGCGCGATCAGATCGCCGTAACGCTTCGTCAGATTGATCGTCTCAATGATCATCTATCTCACCACGGAGACACGGAGAAGAGAAGAAGTCATAGCACCCTCCTGATTATGCCGTCCTTCAGAACAGGGGTATTGAAATTGATCAGCAAGCCAACCTGTTTTTCGCTTAGACGCAAATAGGTCAGAAGTTGGGCCTCGTGGATCGGCTCGATCTTCTCAACAGATTTCAGTTCCAGGACAACGCTGTTCTCGACCACTACGTCCAGCCGATAGCCGCAGTCCAGTCGGACTTCCTTGTAAATGACCGGGGGCGGAACTTGGCGCTCGTGGGCAAGACCCCGGAATCGCAACTCATGACAAAGGCACTCTTCGTAGGCTGATTCGAGTAAACCGGGGCCGAGGGCTTTGTGAACCTCGATCGCCGCCCCGATGATCGTCTTGGTCAGTTCTTCATGGATCATTCTTTTATCGTTTCTCTTCGTTCTTATCCGTGCCTCCGTGGTGAGCTACGAAGGCGGCGCGATCGGGATGGCGATCCGGTACATCACGCAGGCCCGGGAGGGGTGGATCGGCCTCCACCTTGTGCCCGCTGCGCCCGGCTTCCGCCAGCAGAGACGGGCCGGTCCCGGGTCCCGGCTGAAACCCACGAACAGGGCGGTGTCTCTCGTCAGGTACGACCAGCGGTCCAGCCGCTGCCCCTGTGATCGCACGACTGCCGGACTGCCATCCTCGAACTGGCCGGGGTCGAGTTCGCCAAAGGTGGACAGCAGCAGCAGCGCGCTGGCGAACGTCCCCGCATCGATCTTGATCTCGTCCTCGTCGTCAAGGCCCCCGTAGTGCACCCGGCGGAACTTCTTCAGCCAGCTCTCCTGCGTTTCTCTGAGCACGAGGGGCCGCGGTTCTCCCGAGTCTTTCGGGCCGTCCAGAATGTCCTCGATCGAGGCGCGGTCGGATTCCTTTTTCTGCTTATCTTGGCGGGCCAATACGCTTTTCACGAGCAGCCTCTGCCCGTCGGCCAGTTCGCCGATCGGGTAGACATGGATCTCATTGCAACGGCTGGGACGATCCTCCATGAAACTCCGGTTGGCCACGAACAGATAACAGTTGTCCAGCGCGGTCCCGAGGTCGTTTTCGATCCAACTGGCAGGATGGAGTTCGGACGAGTCGCGACGGGCATGTTGGAGCCAAGCATCGACTCGGCCGTTCATCCGCCCGCACCACACGGCCTCGAATTGTTTAAGCGTGGCCCGGAGGGGAACAGATCGCAGCTCGCCGACAACGGGCACCGCTTCGTACCGCTGTCCGGCGGCGTAGACGTTTGCCTCGAAGGCGTCGGGCTTGGGGGCCAGCGGGGCCAGCGCCCCCGGCATTGAAGCCGAAGTCTCCGGGTCGAGCCAGTCAGTCGGCACGCTCAAGTCCAGGAGCGTGTGCGACGCGGATTTCAGACCGAAGTAGCTGATCGCCGCTGCGTCGAGCAAACCGGCCCGGCCATCGACGACCGTGAACTCCTCCACGCGGTTGCCGATCCCGCGAATAAGTCTCACTGCCGCCAGGCTCACCCCGCTCGCCAGCACCGCGATCAACGCGAATACCGCCCAGGCGTGTTGCATCATGCCTTTGCGCTTGAGCCACGTCCAGCTCCCCGCAGTTGCCACCGCAATGTAGGCGATGGCAAACGCGAACGCGAAGAGGAAGTAAAGCTCGGCGATGACCTTGAAGGCCGTCGCTTTCTGGACGTACCGGAACAGGTCCTCGCCGTACACGCCCGCCCCTTCCGACCCCAAGGGGTGTCTGCGTATGCCGAGCACTTGCCGCAGAAACGGCCCATTCCGCGTGGCGTGCTTGAACAGCTCGCGCATTTCGGCCGCCACGAGCACTACCTGGCCTCGACCGCAAGGCCGGCGAGTCACCAGCAGTGGGTCCTGGGGTTCCGGTGCCGCCGGCACCACCGGGCTTGCGTCAGAGGCCAGCGTTTCCAGCCTCACCGGGCAGTACGTCAGCGGCGGGGAGAAATCCGTGACAGCATGGGGATCACCGAACAGCAGTCCGGTCAACTCACCGGGCAGAGACGCGCTGCTTGCGACCTTGGCCACGCCCGTGAGCCGGGCGGGAAGCACCTCCCCGAACTTGCTCTTGCTGACCACAAGCCAGTTCTTGCTGACGCCCAGGACAAGGGTGCCCCCCCGCCGCGTCCACTCCGACAGCGCCTCGCGCTGCGGCAGGTCGATCTCGCCGGGATCAGCACCATCCCACACGATCACATCCACCATATCCAGCCCGGCAACGTTGTCCGGCAACTCACGGGGGGAGCCTCGCGCCCTCAGCAGTCCCCGCACCAGAAGGGGATCCTCAACGAGGCTCAGCAACTGGTTTACCGGCCACTCGGAGATATCGAGGATGACCCGGGTTTCGTTGGATATCGGATTCGCCGGGCGGGGCGGGCTGAGTTCGGCGACGCATTGATTCCCCTCGTCGTACAGGACGGCGAGCCTGCCGTCCTTGCCGAAGACACGCACGTTGAACTGGCTGGGGGACTTGTAGACGCCTCCGGGTATGTAAAGGTAGTGCCGCCGGGTACCGCGCACGGACACGTCCTGCCGGGCGACGATCTCGTCGCCGTCCCGATCCGCCTGCCGCGCCTCGATCCGCCCGTGGAACAGGTCCCCGTCGTCGTTGGCCAGCTCGACCACGATCGGGGTCCAGCACCCGACGCGGTAGGAATCGTCCCCCTGCCCGGACAGGGCCGGCCCCTTCCCGGGAAACCCGACGTGGATGATTCGACCACGCAGATGAACCCCCGGCGCCTCGGCGGAAAACACCGCCAGGATCGCGATCGTCGCGACAAGAGAATCACGCGCTTTGGCCATATCGGGTTACCAGGCCACGCGGTCACCGCGTCGGTTGCCTTCCCACCCATCGGATACGAAACCGGGCGCGAGCGGGTTCGTCGGCAGCGCTGCCTGAGGTATCCTGACGCGCGCCCGAACCCCTGGCACACACCCTGAATCCCCTGCGCACGCCCCGGGTATGATGCTCAACTCATTCTATAGCCGGACCGCGCGTATCTCAATGTCGGGTTGTGGACCACCGGTGTGCCAACCATGACCAGGGATTGGCCGAACGGCGGGGGAAGGATCCGCTCGATGGCGTCGAGGAGGGGCACCAGGCGATTGAAGAATCGGCCCGTCTGAACCGGGATTTGCTCACGTCGCAGCAATCGGCTGTGCCACCACCAGCCGAAGTAGCCAAGGGCGTTCATGTAGAAGCTGTATGTGGGGCGCAGACCGGCGGCCTCGAACGCTCGGCCAAGGCACCGACGGTTGTAGCGGCGACAATGGCCGAACGAACGGTCCAACGCCCCGTAGATGCTCATGTGCGCCGGAACCAGAATGACCACCCGGCCCTTCTCACAACACAACTGTCTCATGCGTCGCAGGCTCTCCACATCGTCATCGATGTGTTCCAGCACGTTCAGACAGATCACCGTGTCGAAGTCGCCGGGGGGGACCAGGTCGTTGGGACAGTCCTCCAGTAAGCCGTTCACGAACCGCGTATTCAGGTGTCGGCGGAAACGCGACCGCACCTCCCGGAACGATTCCGCCGACGGCTCGATCCCCACGACCTCTTCGTAGTTCAGCAGGAACCGGGTGATGTTGCCGGTGCCGCAGCCCACCTCGCACACCCGACCGCGAATGAACGGGCGAACCTTGTTGAAAATCCAGTGGTTGTAGTTGTAGAGCTCACCGATCAGCTCCAGGCTGGTGCGGACTTCGCCATCCGCTTGGAGCTCCGAAGCCTCCCTTGTCGCTGCAGGCCGGGCGCCCAGACCCACCGCCCCTGCCTGCGGGGGCGAATCCAGTGTCGCTTCCATGCCCGGGTTATCGGTGCTTTGAGAGGGCTGGTCCGGCTAATTTCGCCCTCCTCGGCTCAAACCCAAGACCGCCCCCGGGCCATCCGATAACAAGAGGCAGATGAGCTCACTTTTCCCTCCCACAGCCGGCCGCCTTGCCGGACCCGCCCCGGCAGTCCCGCCGCCTCGGGCGGGCATCGCGACCCGGCGGCGCACCGCCAGGGCGGGCGCCGTCCTGCTGCTCCTGCTGCTCGCAGTGCTCCTGCGGGCCTGGAACATCGGGGCCATCTTCGCCTCCTCGGACCAGGTCGCGGCGGCCTACCTGGTCCGGCACAGCTTCGGCATCAAATGGCTGTTCGCTCACGATTACGGGCCGGTACTGGCCGTGCTTCAGCGCAGCTTCGCGGAAGTGCTGTCTCGGCTCCATCTCCCCATCGCCGAAGCATCCGCCCGCGTTCCCGTCATGATTGTCAGCGTCGCCCAGGTGGTGATCACGCTGCCGTTGCTGCGGAGATTCCGCTGCCCGCGCAGCGACGCGCTTGTCGGTGCCCTCTGTTGTGCCGTCCTCCCCACGCTGGTGACCGACGGTCATTATGCCTGGGGCTATCTGACCATCTGGCTGTTCACGGGCAGTCTCGCTTTGTGGGCGACGCTGGCATGGTTTGACGACCGGAGGCCCTGGCAACTGGTCACCGCCGCGTGCGCCCTGCTGGCCCATTGCCTGAGCAACTGCTACGCATTCGCTCTGCCGCTGACCCTGGCGGTTGCCTGGGTAGCCGCCCTGAGGAACCGGCGACAGGGCGACCCCGGTCGGCCTGCCCGGCCGGCAATTCGATGGGCAGTGATCGGGTTCCTGCTGCCCTGTCTGGCTGCCTTGACCGTGATCTACCTGAGCTGGCGATGGACGGACGGCGGGCAACTCGGCCGGCTGATCGCCAAACACCGAGGCGGCACCACCCGGTGGCAGGCGGGCCAGTTTGCCGAATGGGCGCGAGCTTGGATCGGGCAGTTCGGCTACCTTTTCGGGGCAGTGGCGGGCCTGGGAATGATCTTTGGCGGGCTTCTGATTGCCCGGCGCGATCGGCGGGGACTGCTCGCCATCTGGGCGTGGGCCGGTGCGCTGCCGTTGGTCTTCTTTGTAACCCCCTGGACCGTCGGCTACCCGGGGTCCTACCTGATCGAAGCGATCTATGGCGCTGGCTTACTGGGCACGCTGCTGATCTGTTCGACCTGCAGGCGACTGGCGGCTCACTCACGGGCCCGGGCCGGCGTGGCGGCGGCCGGGGTCTTGGCGCTCTGCCACATGGGCATCGGCGGCGCCGATGACTGCCTGGCCGGGGGCCGACTCGCTCGCTATACCGGTGTCCATACCGGTTGGGGCAACGTCCAGCCGGACACCGGCATCAAGGCGGCGAGCTGGTACGTCCGCCAGCATGTGCCGATGGACGCGACGGTCATGGCCCTGCATACCAACCGCGGAATGGAGGCGCCAGTCGCCGAGTACTACATCGGACGTAACGTGCTGGCCGGCTATGACCTCAAATCCGGGATGCTCAAACCGCTCGTTCAGAAAATGCACGGGATCGTTGACGTCCTGATTGTCAGCGCGGAGCACCAAGCACTCGTAGAAGCACTCGATGACTTCGAGCGGGTCTGCACCTTGACCAACAGGGGCAGGCCGGTCCGCTTCGTCTACGCCCGGCGGGCGCTCTCGCTGGCCAGGCTTCAAGAGGAGACGGCGGCCATCAATACGCGATATGACCGCCAGTTCCAGCCGCGACACGTCCCGATCTGTCTGCCGGCACCGGCCGGCTTCGGCGACAAGCTCAGACGCTTCCAGGAAAGGGTCCGTCAACTCAGGCCAATGTGACCTCTACAAGAGAAGCGGCCAGGAGTCCTCATTGACGGGTGCAGGGTTTCGTCCACCGTCTCCGGCCTGCCACGGCAATTGTGACAGGCGGTAGCCGGGGCGGCCCGCCGCGTTCGGTGTGTTCGTTTTGGGCGGGTGGACGATCTCAAAGAGGTTCTACGACTTCGTCAACGAGCGGGGTGGCCGGCAAGCTCGCCTCAGGGGACAAGTGGTTTCTCTCCGGCCGGTCCGAGCCGTCCCTCGCGGCCCGGGGGCAGCGACTCCACCAGTTCCATCACCTTTTCCAGGCTCGCCCGGGCGGATTCCAGCTCCGACTCCGCCGACTCGCCGCCAGCCAGCTTGCGCATGGCCGCCCTGGTCTGCTTGTCGAACTCGTGGTTCTGCTTCCTGATCTCGGCGATGACCTCTGCAAGCTCCGCCGGTGCCCCCGCAGAAGGCAGCCGCTGGTGCACAGACGGCGATTCGTTCATCGTCCGCCACTCGTGGACCAGCTCGACCAGCTCCTGGATCTGCACGTAGGTGTCGAGTTCCTCCTCTTCGGCCGGGCCCTCGGCAGGCGGCGCTGGCGCCTCACCGGCTTCGACGGGCACGACGGTCGGCACGGCCACGTAGCCCGTCCCTCCGACGTAGTACCGGTAGCCGATGTCGCGCCAAATCGTCGGTGGGGTCTTGACGCGATAGTGAGGCTGCCAGTACCGGGGGCGGCGAACGTAACGCTTGTACCTGCCAGCGCGTCGCAGGGGCTTGGCCTTGGCGGGGGGATGCTTGGGCTGAGAGGGTCTCACGGTGCCGGGCTTGGGCCCGGGCCGGGCCGGAGGACGCTTCGCCGGCTTCTTCGGCGGAACGCCGCGGGCCGGCGGAGCCAGAACCGAATACGAGAAGACCAGCCCCGCCCCGATCACGGCACAGATCAGTGCCTGTCTGGTTCGCAGTGAAGACCGGAATGCCGCTCGCATCACTGTTCCTCCCGGGTGATCGCACCCATCAACGGGCATGCTGCATTCAGCTTGCCTCGACAGCGCGTCGCTCATGTCAGCATCAAGCGGGCCCGTCCGCAGCTTCGAGCCCATGACGGACATGAGTTTACGGGCCGGTATGCAGGTCGTAAATGGCGACGAGGTGAACGTCCCTCGGACCGCCGATCTGCTCGGGGTCGAGAGACATATCGCTGCCGGCGAACCGCCGGTCGAGAATCGACCCGTCCGGCGCGGTCACGAGGAACTCGATCGGATGGACAAACACGATCGGGACGCGGTTCTCGCGTGAGCGGGCCTGCAGGTGATGGTCGTTCTTCACGGGGCCCCACATGCCGCCGGAGGGACAAAGGATCAGCTCGGCACCATTGTCCCTGAGTCGTTTGACCAACTCCGGATGCCGGCGGTCCGCGCAGATCATCAGGCCGATCTTGCCGAAAGGCGTCTCGAACACCGGGCTGGCGTCCCCGGGCGTGTTGCGGGGCGATTCATGTCCGATCCGCTGCTTGCGATACTTGCCGATAAGCTCGCCGGCCGGGCCGATCAGCACGGCGGCATTGTGGGTCGTCGTCCCGACCCGCTCGACCATGCCCGCGACAAGGTGGATGTCCAACACGGCGGCCAGCTTCTGCAACCGAACGAGGTACGACCCGCCCGGGATCTCCTCCCCCAGCGCCCGCCACTGCTCGATGGGTATCGACTTGTCGCGGATGGCATATCCGTCGAGCAAGCACTCGGTGGTGATGACGATGTCGGCCCCCCTGGCGGCCCCCTCACGAATGAGCGGCTCGGCCCGTTGATAGTTCCGATCCTTGTCGGCGGTGATCCACTTGAGCACGATGCCGGCCACGCGCAGGGTGTCCTCCCGTGGCGCGCTCTTGCGCACGTCCGGGCTTGAGGCAGCTTGTTCGTCCGATGCCAGCGGAGGTTGAGACAGGCCGCACCCCCCCGCCGCCGCAGCAATCATTCCGGAAACAACCGCACGTAGAAACATGTCAGGTATAGTCATGTTCCTCTTGTAGACTGAATGACCACAAATCGCAACGGCAGCCACGGGGGCAATGACGCACCCGCCAGCCTCGTCCGCGGGTGATCAAGTTCACCGACCTGTCCGCTCCGCGGGCACCCGGGCTTGGACTCTGGTGACAGCGCGGGTATCATGGTGGCCGGGCACAACGCGAGCATGCGGGCATGATATGAGCGTGACACCGTCACCCACGGAAGTGGTACACGTCCGAAACGGACTCTACTACCTCTCCAGCTTCAACAAGCAGGCAGCATCACTCATTACCGGGTGGCCCCGGGACGCCCGGGAACTATTCCGACTCGCCCCCAAGACACTGCCGCCGCTGACGGAAGCCAAAGTGATGGCGTGGCCGGGGCAGAACGGATGCCCCTTATTGTTCCGGCGGGACGGCGTGACCGACCCGCTGGGGTACCTCGAACTCAATCCCATGCCCGTCCAGGAGCGGCACCTGTGGATGGGGCACTGTGTGATCCAGCCGGAGCACCGGGGCAGAGGGCTGGGCCGGGTGATGGTCGATCTCGTGCTTGACAAGGCTTTTCTGCATCGAGACGCCGAGAGGGTGAGCCTGGTCGTTTTCCCGGACAACGTCCCCGCCGTCCGGTGCTATCACCGCGTCGGCTTCCTGGAAGCGGGCGAGCAGGTCAAGTACTTTCCCACAACCGGCCACCGGTATCGGATGCTGCGGATGAGCATCGATCGCCGTCAATATGAACTGATTCGCCGGGAACCGGCCGCGGGCTGACCGGCCGGTGTTCGCCCCGCCGGCGCAAGATCTGCCCGCACAGGCGCAGGTGCGGCGCGATTCCTCCGCCCCCGCAGAACTCACCGTTCACCGCAGAAAAAGGACAACGGAGTTGCTCTCTCGCAGCCGCCGGCCGACCGGGTCCTACTGGCTCGTATCGGTACTTGCGGTATCGCTGGTACTGGTGCCGTCGCCGGCCTGCCCGATGGCGGCCACCACCCCGTCCACAATGCCGTCGAGGATAGTTTTGACACCGTCCCCGATCGCACTGGTGGCTTCCTGCCGGAATGTGGCCCCTGCGTCGCTGTCACAAGTCACGTCCACCCCGCCGATCAGGATGGCGGCCAATACAAGCCCTACGCCTGCTGAGCGCCTCAACGGGCGGGAAAGCGAGCGATAGCTGGCGCGTCGCATTGCACAACCTCCTCGATCGGCCCACGTGGCAGCGCAGCTCCATCCGCGCCGTCCCGTTGCCCGCCTATCGGCGAATCGCGCCCCCGACGTTTAACCGATCCGGCAGCAAGGGCTCAGGGCGAAAGGCACCCGCTCGGGCCACGCGCAAGACCTGCGCACCGGGGGCGGCATGGCGCCATGCGCCCATGCGCGACAATCCGCAGATGCCGGCCTCGACAACGACCCGGCCATGATCGACGGCGACGGCCCCGCTGGACGTGAGGCACCATGAGAGCCCGCGGCGCTTGCCGGCACCGGGGCCGTCTGCGCCGGCCGCCGGATCAGCACCATCCCCGCGTAGCACATCAGCAGAATCACCATGAGCCGAAGCGCCCGCCTCGGCACGGCGTGCGTCAGGTGACCGCCCAGAAAACCGCCGACAACCGCGGTGGGGATGAGAAACGCGGCAAGTCCCAAAGCCTCAGCAAACGGTACACCCACCCGGGCATTGGCGTAGTTCTTGTACGCGGCCCCGATCAGACTGAGGAGCACGATCGTGGTGGCTGAATTGGCGATCGCATACCGCAAGGGCACCCGCAAGCAAAGCTGCT
>CAZOIA010000205.1:0-9786 GCA_964579675.1 uncultured Planctomycetales bacterium
GAAACACCTGGGGGCGGCGCCTTCCAACAAGCCGCCCAAAGTGTCATGCACCCTCTGCCGAATGCGCAGTCGCGTGCTGCACCCAAGCGCCGCCCGGCGGCCGGCATGTTCCAGGATGCGCTCCACGGTTCGGGCGTCCACCTCGCAGATGTCCGCGGTGGCCTCGATCGAGCAGCCGTGCCCCAAGCACTTGATGATGCGGACGACCGTTTCGGCGGGCAGCTTGGTGTATTGCATGAGCGAGCCCTGGCGTTCGCTGAAGCGCTGTTGGCAATGGTTGCAGTACAGTCGGCGGATGGCCTGGTCCTTGCCCATCCGCTCGCACACCGAGAGGTTGCCGGCGTCGAACTGGTTGAACAGGTCGCAGTCGGGATTGGGACAGGCGAACATCGCCGAGGGCGGGTGATGCCCTCTTCGGTCGCCATCCGTGGCGGTCTTGGGCATGGGAGTCCTCCCTGCCGATCAGGCATGTGGTTTGCCTGATTCATCGGCAAGGCGACGCCCAAAGGCCCAGAATCAGCGATGTTCCTTGCCAATATCATGAGGGACTACCGAAAGAAGAGGTTGTCTGGCTGGACCGCGGTTCCTTACGTTGGAATCGGTCAGTCTGAGAACGCGAGAGAGTGGGAACGGGAGAAGGTGAAAACGTGAGAAGGTGAGAACGTGAGGAAGTGAAAGGGTTCCGGTATACGAGGCATCAGACGTTGAACCGGAACTGGATCACGTCGCCGTCCTGGACGGCGTAGTCCTTGCCCTCCAGGCGGACTTTGCCGGCGGCCTTGGCGTCCTTCATGTCGCCGGCGGAGTGCAGGTCGTCGAACGCGACGGTCTCGGCCCGGATGAAGCCTCGGGCGATGTCGGAGTGGATCTTGCCGGCGGCTTCGAGGGCGTGGGTGCCGCGTTTGATCGACCAGGCGCGGACCTCGTCGTCGCCGATGGTCAGGAACGAGATGAGCCCGGTCGCCCCATAACACGCATGGATCAGGCGGTCGCGGGCTGGCTCGCTGACACCCAGGTCATCGAGGAACGTTTGTCGATCGGCTGCATCCAGTTGGGCGATCTGGTCCTCGCTGTCGGCACATAGCGCAATGGTCGCTTGAGCGTGCGGATAGTCGAACGGCGGGGGGGCGGCGGCCCGGTCTTCGTTCACGTTGATCACCACGATCAGGGGAAGTTCGGTCAGGAAGGCGAAGCTGGACAGCGCTTTGCGCTCTTCGTCATTGTGAATCGCGGAGGAGATGGGCTGATCGTTTTCCAGGGCCTCCTGGCAGCGTTGCATCAGCTCCAGTTCGCGCTTCTCCTGGTCGTGCGTTGAGGTAGGCTTCTTCAGGGCGGTTTCGAGTCGTTCGATCCGCGAGGTGACCTGTTCCAGGTCGCAGAAGCTCAGCTCGGCGGTGAGCTCTTCGAGATCGGCCCTGGCGTCCACGCGGTTTCGGTAGGGGGGCACGGCCGGGTTCTCGAACGCCCGCACGACCGCGACCAGGGCGTCGCACTGACGGACGTGCGGGAGGGTATTGCGGAACTCCGCCTGCTGGGGGGTGGTTTCGTGACTGAACCCGGGGACGTCCAGGCAGTCGATGGTGGCAGGGATGGGCTTTCGAGGGGCGTACTTGTCGGCCAGCCAGTCGAGACGGGCGTCGGGCACCTTGACCACGGCCAGATGATCACCCCTCTCGTAGTGGTCCGGCGGGGGCTGGCCCGTGACCGCCCGAAACAGCGTTGATTTGCCGCTCAGTGGTGGGCCTGCGAATGCGATCCGCATACCGACCCCGCCTGCAATTAGGGCAAGACCTCGGAACCGATCACTGGCGATTGTATGCCGGCTCCGGTTCGGGTCAACCAGGGCCGGCGGCGGATCGGCCGAGTTGCCAGGCTCGGCCCGGTTCCGATCGCCGGGGCCATACATGAAGACGCGACCTGCAACGGCCGATAATCAGGCATGGCGCGTGTCGTACTGGTGACAGGAAGGCGATTCCGGCATCTGTGGATGATCGAGTTGGCGTGCCGGTCCCTCGGCGGTGCGGTCGTGGGTGGGCTGGTGCAGGCGCCGGCCCCGCCGCGGACGCCCGGCGGCGATCGCTGGTCGCGGGTGAAGCGGTCGGCTAAGCGGGCGCTGCTGCAAGTGGGCATCCGGACGCCGGTCTACCTCGACCTGACGCCGGCTGATCGGCATCTCTGGATGGAACACGGCGAACCCCGGCTCTGCTGGCAGGAGTGGTGTGGCAAGCAGGTCCACGTGACGACCGATCCCAACGACGAGGCTGCCATTGCCTGGCTGGAGCGCATCGCCCCCGATCTGGTGCTCGTGTTCGGCGGGAAGATCCTCTCGGCGCGGTGGTTCGAGCAGCCCCGGCTCGGGGCGATGAACCTGCACTACGGGTTGACATCGGGGTACCGTGGCAGTGAGTCCGTGGTGTGGGCGGCGTATCAGCGCAACTGGTCCGGGATCGGGGCGACGATCCACTATCTCGACGCCGGAATCGACACCGGCCCGGTAATCAGCCACGTTCCGGTTGACCTGCGCCCGGGCGACAACCTGGATGCTCTGACCGCCCGGGTGTACTGGGCAGGCATGAACGAGTTGGTCCGACTGGCGGATCGGAGCATCAATGAGGACCAGCGGCTGGCCGTGCAGGAGGTGGCCCGCGATCGTGCGCATTTCTACCCGTCGGGGCGGTGCACGTATGACATCCGGCGAATTGCCGACCGTCACGTTCGGCAACGAGCGAATGGCGGCCGCGACCACAATGGGCGATACGATGAGTCGATCGAGCAGCGGGGCGATCCGGCCGGTCTGCAGGCGTGGTCTGAGAGTCTGGCGGCACAGCCGGTGGGCCGGGACCGGCTGCCCGCAGGTGTATATATCTTCCTTTACCACGATCTGTGCCCGGCTCACGAGCGCTCGTGGCAGCGGCGCGCGGAAATCAGCACGGACCCGGGCAACTTCCGCAAGCACCTGCGTTACCTCGCGGACAACGGCCAATGGGTCTCGCCCGCCTGCGCGTACGCTCGCCTCGCACGGAATGATGTCGATTCACCGCTGTTCGTACTGACGTTCGACGACGGATTTGCCTCGGTCTACCACCATGCCCGCGAGATCGTTTCCGAACTGGGCATCGAGCCGATGCTGTTTCTCAACGGGGCGACGCTGGCCGAGGGGCACGTGCACTATCGTGTGCTGGCCGCCATCCTCGCTGCTGAGGATCGTGCCGACACGCTGGTTGAAACGATCCGGGCCTCTGCGCCGCGCCGGCTTGCCCGCAGGCCGCCAAGACCCGCGACGGTCGGGCGATGGTTGAAACAGCACTACGATCGGACCTGGACGGATCGTCTGGCGATATCGGCATACCGGCGTCACCACGATCGCCTGCCGACGTCGCTGTATCTGGACCACGTTCAGCTCGCGGAACTGCTTGCCGCCGGTTGGACGGTGGGGAATCACACGTGGTCACACGCGCGGCTGGCCCGGCTCCCGCCGGACGATGTGGCCGATGAGCTGGAGCGTAACGAGCGTTGGCTCGCGGACACGACCGGCCAGACTCCCAGTTGGGTTTCGTATCCGTACGGGTTCTGGAACGACGTGGGTCCGGCTGCGATCCAGTGGGTCGAGCGCGATCCGACCCGCGTGGGCGTGATGGCAGAGGGTGGGGTCAACTTTGTGCTGGAACGGGCAGCACTGTGCCGGATCCCGATCGGCGACGACGATCTCACCGGCTTTCGCCGGCGGCTGCATCAGTCTATCCTTGTCAGTCAGCAGGACCAGTTTCGCGCGGTGCTGGAAAGGGTTTGAGGTATCGGAGGCTTACCCATGAGTCGATACGTGCTCGTTGTTCTGGTCGTTCTTGCAGGAATGGGCCCCGGCTACGGGGCTGATGCGGCGCCGGAAGAGCGAACGAATGTCGTGCTGATCATGACGGACGATCAGGGGGCCTGGTCGGCGGGGTGCTATGGAAACGCTGAAGCTCACACGCCGGTGATCGACCGGCTTGCCGCCGACGGCGTCCGGCTCACCCACGCGTTCGCCGCCACCCCCGTGTGCTCCCCGAGCCGGGCCACGTTCTTTACCGGCCGAATCCCTTCCCAGCACGGCATCCACGACTGGATCAAGTGGGAGAACATCGGCCCGCGGGCACGGTATTGCCTTGAGGGCGAAGTGACGCTCAGCGACATCCTGGCCCAACACGGATATGCCTGCGGACTGGTCGGCAAGTGGCACCTGGGCGACAACATGCACCCGCAAGCAGGTTTCACGTACTGGTACGTCCTGCCGCAAGGATCGAGCCGGTACCAGGATGCGGAGGTGATCTGGCAGGGCGAGATCATCAAGACCAAAGGCTACCTGACCGACCGCATCACCGATCGGGCGATCGGTTTCCTGGACGCGCATCGGGATCGGCCTTTCTACCTCGAAGTGCAGTACAACGCGCCGCACGGGCCGTGGAGCGGCCACGATCCTGAGCTGGTCAGTCTGTTCAAGGAGTGCCCGTTCGATTCGATCCCCAAACTGCCGGTGCATCCGTGGGCCTCGGTAAGCACCGGGCACATCGGCAAACGTGAATCCCTCGCCCAGTACTTCGCCGCCTGCGCCGGAATCGATCGCGGGGTGGGGCGGATCGTGAAGTATCTCGACAACCTCGGGCTCAGCGGCAGCACACTGGTCATCTTCACCAGTGACCAGGGATTCTGTGTCGGGCATCACGGCATCTGGGGCAAGGGCAACGGCACGAACCCCCGCAACATGTACGACACCTCGCTCCGGGTGCCGATGATCTTCCGGCACCCGGGACACCTGCCGGGGGGTCGCGTGTTGGACGCCCTGGTCAGTGCGTACGATTTCCTGCCCACGGTGCTGGACTACCTGGGCCTGCCGCCGTCGCCGGGCCGCAACCTGCCCGGGTGGAGCTTCGCCGCCCTGGTCCGCGGCCAGGCATCGGACGACTATGCCGATGTCATATACGGCGAATACGGACACACCCGCATGATCCGCACCCGCCACCACAAGTACGTTCACCGGGCCGACGGTGGTCCCCTGGAGCTCTACGACCTGAAGAACGATCCCGACGAAAGCACCAACCTTGCCGATGCAGGCGAGCACCGCGGGCTGAAGATTCAACTGCGAACCTGGCTGTTCAAGTGGTTCGATCGCTACGTGGAGGCCGGCGCCGACCCGGTGGGGCACGAGTACCTCCACCCCCGGGACCGGAAATGATGCCCGTATGGTCTTCGTTCGCACCGGCTGGCCCGAGTCCAGAGGGCTGGCCGGCGTTGGCCTAACCAACTCCTTACTCAACAATTGGACCGCAGATGATAACGCCAGTAGACTCCCGGCGGCAGCATGGGATCGCGGTGCGAGGGAGACCGGGTCAATGCCCATCGGCATGCTCCGAGCGATCGACGTCGATCAAGCGGTCATCGGCGCGTATTTTGTCCTGACGTTCGGGATCGGCTTCTTCTCCGCCCGCCGGGCCAAGCGGTCGTCACGGGGGTTCTTCGTTGCGGAGAAATCACTCCCTTGGTGGGTGATCGGGTTCACCATGGTGGCGGCCAGCATCAGTGCCGAGCAGATGCTCGGGGAGGTCGGGTACGCGCGCGATGCCGGGATCGTCGTGTCCAACTGGGACCTGGGGGTGTATCCGTCGCTGGTCCTGATGGTCTTCATTTTTCTCCCGCTCTACCTGCGGAGCGGGGTCACCACGATTCCGGAGTACCTCGAGAAGCGGTACGGTCGGACGACCCGGCTCATGTTTGCCGTCTATACGGTGCTCAACAACGCGTGCATCACGCTGGTGATGGTGCTGGCGCTGGGAGTGACCGCCCTGGATCACTTCCTGGGGATCGAGCCGCGGTGGGGAGCGATGATCCTGATCGCGTTTACGGGGGTTTATACGGTTTACGGCGGAATGTTGTCGGTGGCGTGGACGCAGACGCTGCAGTGCCTGTTGTTGCTGGGGGCCGGTTTGACGATCGCGGCAGCAGGACTGATGCGGGTTCCCGGGGGCTTGTCGGGCCTTTTTGAGCGGATGGGGCAGGCTGATCTGGACCATCTGATCCGCCCGATCGACGATCCGTACGTGCCGTGGCCGGGATTGATCCTGCTGATGCTTTCCACCAACGTCTGGTATTGCTGCACCAACCAGTTCTATGTCCAGTCCTGTCTCGGGGCCCGGGACGAGCGGCACGGACGGATGGGTGTGCTGCTCACTGCCTTTCTCGGACCGGTGCTGACGCTGTGCTTTGCGTTTCCCGGGTACATTGCCAACGATCTGGCGGCGGTGCCGGTGGAGGAGGGGGGCATACCCGCCATTGCCGACGCCAACGCCACCTACCCCCGTCTGGTGAGTCAGCTTCTGGGTCCGGGGCTCCGGGGGTTCGTGATCGCCGCGGTGATCGGGGCGATCATGTCGAGTGTGGCCGCGATCGTCAACGCAACGGCGAGCGTCTTTGCGAACGACTTGTACCAGAGGTGGGTCCGACCGGATTCGAGCGACGCGCGGCTCATACGAGTGGGCCGGCTTGCGGGTCTTGCCACTCTCGTCATCGCCTATCCCCTGACGCTGTTCGCAGCCAAGTACGAGTACATCTTCACTTATTCGCAGAATGCGTGGTGCATCCTGGCGATCCCGATCATGCTGGTCTTCACGTATGGGGTATTGTGGAAACGGGCGACGAATCGGGCGGCGACGGCTACCTTCATATTCATCGCCCCGTTCGTCGCGGTCCCCTTCGCCTTCGGGAATACGGACGATAACTTCTTGGCGCTGCCGCTGTTCGGTGGTAAGGTTCACCTGTTCAATTTCGCGTTTGTGCTGTGGCTGGTGGCGGGGGGTTTCATGCTGGTGTTCAGTCTGCTGACGCGGGCCCCTAACCCGTCAGCGGTGGCCCCGTACGTGTGGAAACCAGCAATGAACCGTCTCTCGGCAGGGCAAAGGCGGCGTTACCGTTGGCACCAACGGGTTGGCTTCTGGTGCCTTGTCGCTGGTATCATGTATCTTCTGATCTACATCATGTACTGGTAGGTGATCGGTCATGTATGTGAAACCACGTATCCTTATCTTGGTCATGGTTGTGCCGGGATGTTCGCGCGACGCACCGGCGGTCAAGAATGCCTCACGGCAGCCGCCCGAAGAGTCTATGGGCATGCCGCTGATCCTGGCGGAGGAATTCGACGAGCCCAGCCCGGATCGGTGGATGCCGACGGACCCAGCGGCCTGGAAGTTCACCAAGGACGGCGATCGCAGTGTGTATGCCATGGTCGCCAGGAGCGACTACAAACCGAAGTATCGCTCGCCCGAGGGCATATCCGTGCTCAAGGATCTGTATGTCTCCGACTTCGTGCTGGACGTCTGGCTGTGTTCGACGGCGAAGGATTACGCGCATCGCGACATGTGCGTGTTCTTCGGTCACCAGGGGCCGACGCGGTTTTACTACGTGCATTTCGGCCTGAAGTCCGATGAAGTCTCGAATACCATTCACATAGTGAATGACAAGCCCCGGGCACCCATTGCCGAGACGCGGACGGAGGGCACACCCTGGACAGAGGGCTACCACCAGGTACGGGTCGTACGCAAGGTTGAGAGCGGAACGATTGAGGCGTACTTCGACGACATGACCACACCGGCCATGACTGCCCATGATACAACTCTTCAATGGGGGCGGATCGGCGTCGGCTCGTTCGACGATACGGGCAACGTTGATCGCATCGTGCTGTGGGGAAGAAGAACAACGCCTCCAGCCAGCAACCGGCCCGCCGGCGCCGGGGAGGCTTCCCGGCGTTCAACAACCCAGTCATCGGCTGACCCCTCCAGATAGCGGGAGGATAAGCTTGTCAGGTCGCACGCGTTATGCCGTCGTCGGGCTTGGCGGTCGCTCGGAGATGTACACGACCGCGATCCTGAAGGACTTTGCCGATCGGGCGGAGCTGGTCGGGTACTGCGACGTCAACCAGACCCGCATGGACTATTACAACGCCAAACACGCGGACAAGCTGGGTGCCAAACCGGTCCCGACTTATATGCCGGACAGGTTCGATCAGATGATGAAGAACCAGAAGGTCGATTGTCTCATCGTGACCAGCATCGACCGCACGCATCACCATTACATCATCCGGGCAATGGAGCTGGGTTGCGATGCCATCGCCGAGAAGCCGATGACCATTGACGCGGCCAGATGCCAGGCGATCCTTGATTGCGTCAAGCGGACGGGCCGGCATTTGACCGTTACGTTCAACTACCGCTACGCGCCGCGAAACAGCAAGGTCAGGGAACTGCTCGCCGACGGAGTGATCGGGCGGGTGCTGAGTGTGCACTTCGAATGGTTGTTGGACACGAACCACGGCGCGGACTACTTCCGGCGGTGGCATCGCGACAAGCGCAACAGCGGGGGGCTTATCGTTCACAAGGCCACGCATCACTTCGATCTGGTCAATTGGTGGATCGACTCGGTTCCGGAGACGGTGTTCGGCTTCGGTGGCCTCAAGTTCTATGGCCGAGAGAACGCCGAGGAGCGCGGCCAGCTAAGGTTCTACGACCGCGCCCACGGGAGCGAAAACGCGAAGGAGGATCCCTTCGCCCTCCACATGGACCGGCACGAGGAGCTGCGGGAGCTGTACCTCAAGGCCGAGCATGAGGACGGATACCATCGTGACCAGAGCGTCTTCGGAGACGGGATAAGTATCGAAGACGACGTGGCCCTGGTCGTCCGCTACCGCAACGGGGCAACGATGAGCTACCACCTGACGGCCTACTCGCCGTGGGAGGGCTATCGGGTGGTGTTCAACGGGACCGGTGGCCGCCTCGAAGTGGACGTGGTGGAGACGGGCTACGTCAGCGGCGGTAAGGACGACACGAACCGCCCGGAAGTGCGGGATGGCAAGGAGGTGGACGTGAAGGAATCGACCCGCGTTGTCCTCCGCCCGCATTGGGGCAAGCCCATCGAGCTGTCAGCGATCACCAGTGAAGGGGGCCACGGGGGCGCCGACGCGCGTTTGCTCCAGGATCTGTTTGCGCCGACCGGCACCGACCCGCTCAAGCGGGCAGCCACCCACATCGACGGCGCCTATTCGATCCTCGTCGGCATCGCCGCTAACAAATCCTTCGCTACCGACATGCCGGTGCACGTCGATGACCTGGTGAGATTCTAGCTTCGGATGACGCCGCCTGCGGCTTGGCGAAAACAACGTGTTCCCCTTCCCCTTGGCATTTTGCCACTTGCAATGGGCGCATGTGCGGGCGAACGCCCGCGGTGACATGTCAAGGGTTCGGATCGCGGCTAAAGGTCAACGCGCTCCCCTTCGGGTCGCGGCTAAACGTGGTCTCTGAACGCGGTCTCTCAATCTGGTCTCTCAACGTGACCTTCGAGTTCCTGTCCTTATCTATCTGAGCGATCGCCTCTTTGGGTTCAGTCCAGCGGTCGGATGCGGAGGTTCCGGTAGGCCACCGGGCCATGATCGCCCTGGAGCATCAGTGGTCCGTGGGCCTGCGCGGGCCCACGCATCGCGGAACGGGTCGGGCCCTTGAGTTCGACGTTCTCGTGGACGACCTTCCCGTTGTGAACGACTTTCACAAAGCGGGCGTTCGTGATCGTCTCGCCGTCCGCGTCAAACTCGGGTGCGCGAAAGATGACATCGTAGGTCTGCCACTGGCCCGGGGCTTTTGAGGCGTTCACTCGCGGGGCGTGGCCATCGACGTTCTGGTTGTTGATCCAGCGGGCGTAGATTCCGCCACAGTCGCTGAAGGTGACCTCCTCCTTGCCGAAGCTGTCCAGGATCTGGATCTCGTATCTGCCCAT
>CAZOIA010000206.1:0-9736 GCA_964579675.1 uncultured Planctomycetales bacterium
GCGCGGGTGGGGCGAGCGGAACCGGCGCCCCCAACGCGTACAGCCATTTCGATCGCGCCAAAAAGGCAGCCCTTGACGCACTGGACGAGCTGACCAGCGGCGATCGGGCGGCGGTGGTAACGCTGACCGGACGGGTGCTGGGGCGGGACCGGCTTGAGCGGGTCGAGCCTTCCGGGGACCTGCTGCAGGTCATGAACAGCGTTCAGCAGTTGTCGCCGACGTGTGCCGGCGGCGACGTTCGGCTCGCGCTGAGGCGTGCGGGCGAGCTCTTCGAGGACGCGCAGCAGCGGACGCGACTGCTCGTGGCACTCACGGACATGCAGGCCTCCGATTGGGGTCAGACCGATTGGCCTCAGCCCGACCATCCGGTCGGTGCCACGCTTGCCCAGGTCGCCCCGCCGACGGAAAACAACATTGTGGCCGATGAGATCACCCTGAGCCAGGGAACGGCCATCGTCGGCCGGCCGAACCTCTTACAGGTTCGACTCGTCAACTATCGACCCGAAACGACACCAGCCCGGCTTGTGCTGACCGTCGATGGGATCGAGCATGTTCGTCGGCCCATCGAGCTGCGCGGAGAGAGCCGGTGCGTTGAAGACATCCCGCTGGTATTTGACACGCCCGGCGAGCATCGCTTGACGTTGCACCTGGATTGCCGGGACGACCTGACTGCCGACAACACCCTCTATGCCACGCTGCGGGTGGATAGTCGCCTCTCCGTGCTGCTGGTGGACGGCGAGCAGGACGTGAACGGGGATCGCCGCGACAAATCCGCCGGGTTCTTTGTCAAGACCGCCCTGCAAGCCGTCAACGCTGAGGGTGACGCCACCCTGGTCGATTCGGTTAAGCCGGCGGACCTGCCGGCGGTCGAGTTCGACGACTACCGTGCAGTGGTTCTGAGCAACGTGGCCGAGGTGCCGCTGGCCCAGCTCGAACGTTTCGAGAAGTTCGTCCAGTCCGGCGGCGGGCTGGTAATCTTCCCCGGGGATCTCGCCGAGCCGCGGTTCTACAACGAAGTCATGGGGGCCCAGAGTCGCCCCCTGGGTGGGCTCTTGCCCGCTAGGCTCGGTTCCATCGTTGCCTCTGAAGGCACGCTGGGGCCCATGCACCTGCTTGATGCCGACCTCAGTCATCCGATCCTTCAGCGATTCAAGGGCACTCTGCGAAGTGCCCTGGCCGGGGTGAGCGTGTATCGCGCTTTTGCCGTTGAGCCCCGCAGCGCGTGGATCATTGCCTCGATGGATAGGCGGTTGCCGCTGATTCTCGAGCGGAACTTCGGCCGCGGGAAGGTTATCCTGTTCACCACGCCGCCGCACCCGCGGTGGACCAATTTGCCGCTGCGCCGTGTGTTCCTGCCGCTCATGAACCGGACGGTCGGATACCTGGCCGGCGCCGGCACCGCTCAATCCGTGCATCACGCGGGCGAGGAACTGGTGCTGCTCAGAGGCGGCTGGGATTACGATAAGCCGATTCACGTTGAGCGACCGGACGGCGTTCGGCTGCAGGCGTCGGTGAGGCTCATCGGGGCAGAGCCCATCGCCTACCTTCCCGCGGAGGCGATTGACCAGCCCGGCTTCTATCGCGTCCGGCTACCGGAAGGCTCCACGGGTTTGGCCGGCCGTCCCTGGCGGACCTGGGTGGCAGTCAACGTGCCGCGCCGCGAGTCGGTGCCGGAAGTGCTCGATCCAGCCGATGCGGCAAGACTGGGTGGACTCTGGCAGTTCAGGACCATCGAGCTGGCCTCATCCGGCCTGGAGCCGGCTGGCGAGGAATCACCTGCTGCCGCCTGGCTGTCCGGCGGGCCGATGAGCCGCGGCGTCTGGGACGCTTTACTCTGGACGGTGCTCGCCCTGGTCCTGCTGGAACCGCTGATCGCGAACCGAATGAGCAGGACCCGCAGAAGTGTCCCCGCCGCTGAATCACCCGGCCTACATCTCGTCCATCCGGGACGACATGGTGCGCGATGATACCCGTGCCGCCCAACGTGATCGCTTCACTCATCTTCCGGCCAACCGCTTTCGGATGGCCGGGCGGGCTGGCGGTGGTCGTCGGGCTGGCTGCGGTCGTATTTGCATACACCGCGGGGCTCCGGTGGCGGCAATACTCCCGGTTGACTCGGGTCAGCTTGTTGTCCCTTCGGGCCGGGGCGATCCTCTGCCTCCTGTTGGCCCTCGTGCACCCGGCGTGGGTCAGCCAGCGCACGGTCGAGGAGAAACCCGTCGTCGCGGTCGTGCTCGATGACAGCGAGTCGATGACCCGCCCGGCCGCAGCAGGCGAAGCATCCGAAGATGCACCGAGCCGCTACGCCCGCGCCCTTGAGCTGCTGCACCAGCACATCCGCACCAACCTGCAAGAGACACATCAGGTCCGGCTCTTCGACGTTGAGGGGCGGGCGGTGGATTCGGACGACCTGCCGGAGGCGCCGGCCGGGGCTCGGAGCCCGCTCACCAACACCCTGCTGCGCGTGCAGCGGGACCTGAGCCGCCAACCCCTCATCGGCGTAGTCCTGCTGTCGGACGGGGCGGAGACCATCGACCGTCCCGCCATCGGCGGGCTGGAACAACTGCGCGTGCCGGTATTCCCCGTCGAGATCGCGGATGAATCCACCAACACCTCCGACCCGCCCAACCTGGCCATCCGGGCCGTCTCCGCCAACCGTCGCGCACTGGTGAACAACACCGTCCGCGTGGCCGTCGATCTCACCGCGACCGGTCGGGTGGAAGCAGCCAACGTCCCGGTCACCATCCGGGACGGCGGTCGCACGGTGGCCACCCGCACGATTCAACTGCGCCCGGGCGCGCCGGCGATGCGGGTCGAGCTCGATTTCATCCCCCGCCGGCCCGGCGAGTTCACTCATACCGTTCAAGTCGGGTCTCTGCCAGGCGAGACCGACCTCGCCGACAACCGCGAGACGTTCCCATTGTCGGTGCGAGCCAAGCCGCTGACCGTCCTGTACATCGACGGGGTCCTGCGCTGGGAGGGCAAGTTCATCCGCCAGGCTTTGGCGGCGGACCCGGACATCAACCTCGTTTCGAGCGTCCGTACGGTCCGGCCCGGTGCCGACCGCGGATCGCAGGGACTCCTGTTAGCCGAGCAGTTGGCCAACATCGACGTGGTGATCCTCGGCGACGTCGAGGCGTCCTACTTCGCCGCCAACGAGATCGACTCGCTGCGCTCGTGGGTGATCGACTCCGGCGGGGGGTTGGTATTGACCGGCGGGTACGACGGCTTCGGCCCCAAAGGTTTTGGCCGGACCGACCTGAGCGGCATCCTGCCGGCCGAGTTCAGCGCCGCCGCCAGTCCCCAGATCGAGCAGCCGTTCGCCTTCAAGCTCACCGATGCGGGCCGGGAACATCCGATCTTCCACCTCACCGGCGACCCCATGCGCGACACCGCCTTCTACCAGTCGCTCCCTCAGTTGCTCGGCTGCTGCCGCCTCGCCGCGGTCAAGCCCGGGGCCCAGGTGCTCGCGGTCAATCCGCAGGTCATCGGGCCCGGGGGAGCACAAGGACTCCCGGTGATGATGGTCCAGCAGGTCGGGCGGGGGCGGACCATGGTCTTTGCCGTGGATACCACCTGGCGGTGGCGAATGGTTGTGGGCGGATATGCCGGTGACCATTCCTTCTACCAGCGATTCTGGGGACAACTGGTGCGCTGGCTGGCCACCGTTCAGGGCCAGGTGCCGCCGCAACTGCTCGTGTCCACCGACCGCTACCGTTACAAGCCCGGCCAGACCATCAAGCTCACCGTCGAACTGGGGCCGTCGCAGTCGAACCCGTCCGGTAACGACACGGACCCCGACGCCGCCGCGGCCGGCGTAGTCAATCCCGCCCGCTGGCGGGTCACCGCCCGCGCGGTTGACGAAAGCGGGGGGCAGATGAACATTCCCCTGGCCGATCTGGGCGGTGCCAAGTACCGCGCAACCCTGGCCGCCCCGCGACCGGGACGCCTCGACCTGACCGTGACCGCTGAGGCCGACCTCGCTGCCCCGGGCGCGAGCGACAACGCAAACCACACCCAAGCCAATGCCCTTTCACAGGTCACCACCGTGCAGGTGGATCCCCCGGACCTGGAGATGCTGGATCCCCGCCCGGACCCGCAGTGGCTGGCTCAGGTCGCCCAAATGAGCGGCGGGCGCTCGATCAAGCCCGACCAGATAGCAGCATGGGCGCAACAGTTGCCCCACGAGTCCATCCAGCGGGCCGCCCTCGAAACAACCCGTTTGTTGGGAGACAAACTGCTGGCAACCGTATTCCTCGTCCTGCTCTGCGCCGAATGGATACTGCGACGCAAGAACCGACTGGCGTGATGAGATGGTGAACGATGAATGATGAACGATGAACGGTGAAGGATGAATGATGGCCAACACATCATGGCGATGGTGCGGGCGATTCAGCGCCGCTGGTTGGGCCGAACGCTCGGTCTTCTCATCTTCGCCGGCCTCACCGGGCTGCTGGGCTGGCTGCTGGCGATGACGCTGGTGGACAACCTGGTGATGCTCGCGCCCTGGCAGTTGATCATCGGCTGGGTTGTGCTACTGGTAGGCGGCCTGGGCGCCGCCGCGGTGATCACGTACGAGCTGACCGCCGGGCGGCCCGACGCGGATCGGCTGGCCCTGATGTACGAGTCCCGCGTGCCCGGCCAGCGCAATCGGCTCATCAACGCGGTGCAGTTCCTGTTCACCCGGCAGGCCGAGCACGACCCGATGGCCCGCGCGGTCGTCATCGAAAACGCATACACCCTCGATGTTCGCGACGCCCGGTTGGCGATTGACTTCCGGCCCGTGCGAAACGCCCTTATCGCTCTGGGCATCTCCGCCCTGCTGCTGCTCGGGTATGCGGCCATTCGCCCCCGATGGGTTGCCAACGGCTTTGCCAGGCTGCTTCACCCCATCCGGCCGCCGGCACATATCCTGGCTACCGAGCCCACGGTCACGCCCGGTGACGTCGAGCTTATCGAGGGCCAACCGCTCAACATCCGCGCCTTCATCGAGAGGTCGCTCCGCGGGCACCTGCCCCAGACGGTCCACCTCGAATATCGGGTGGGCGAGCTCGACTGGACGCATACGGAGATGACCGCCGCCTCGAAGACCGACTTCAGCTACGACTTCCAGGCCCTCTGGCATCCGATGGCCTACCGCGTGCGCGCGGGTCGATCCCTCAGCCCAACCTACAAGGCGGTGGTGCGGTATCGTCCGCACGTAGAGCGGCTTCAGATCACCGTCACCCGTCCGCCGTACGCGGGTGGGACACACCGGCAACTCAAGCCCAACGTGGGCGATGTGTCTGCGCTTGCCGGCTCGATTGTGGAGCTGGCGGTGACGGCCTCGGTCCCGCTGTCCAGCGGCCATCTGGACAGGCTCGACGGCTCGGAGGTTCTACTCAGCATCGACCCAGGCGACCCTTGCCGAGCCAGCGCTCGCTTCACGCTGACCCGCAGCGGTGGTTATGCCATCCGCCTGACGGACACCCGCGGTCTGGCCAACCTCAATCCGCCGCGATATACCCTGACCGCCGAGCCCGACCAGCCGCCCGTGGTCGTTGTCACGCGCCCGGGGCGGGACCTGCTCATGCCCCCGGACGCCAGCCTCCCCCTGACGATCGAGGCCAACGACGATATCGGTCTTGCCCGCCTCGTCCTGCAGACCCGCACCGGGACCGGCGGGTGGTCCGACACGCAGCATTGGGAGGTTTCGCAGGCCGGCATCAACCAGCGGGTCGTGGGCACCTCGCTGTCGCTCAGCCAGTTCGGCCTCAAGCTCAACGAGGTGTTGTTGTACCGCGTGGTGGCCAGCGACCACCGCAAGCCCGAGCCGAACCTCGGAGTGGGCCGAACCTGGTCTGTCACCGTCGCCGAGCCAACTGGCGACCGCACCCTCCTCGTCGCCCAGGCCAAACAACTGCTCGAAGCACTCAAGCAGATCCTTGCCCTCCAGCGAGAGAACCGCAGCGATCTGGCGATGGACCGCCCCGTCGAGCCGATCCGGGCCCGTCAGCGCCGAATCCGTGAGCTCACCGTCAGCGCGATCGACCTGGAGCGCAAGTCGTTGCGACCCAACCGCAGCATTCTCGACGAACTGGTGGACCTCGCGGACGGGCTCATGCTCCAGGCCGTCCAACGACTCGACAAGTACGAGGGCACCTATCAGCATCGCGCACCGCTAAAGCCGCCCATCCTCGAGGCGATGGACAAGATCATCGATCGCCTCGAAGGGCTGATCGGCCGGATGGACAAGTCCCTGGCCATGGCCGACAAGGCGCAGCAGACGATTGAACAGCTCTCGCCCGAGGATCGCGAGCAGGCCCTCAAGCAGATTCGCGACCTGGTCGAGAAGCTCCGGACCTTCATCCCCGAGCAGGACAAGGTCATCGCCGAGACCGCGGAGCTCGCCCGCAAGGGCGACGACCTTACGGACGGAGACCTGCGGCGCATCGAGAAGCTCCAGGGCACCGAGGACAAATGGGCCGAAGTCTTCACCGACTCGGTTGAGGACATCAACAAGCTGACCGAGCAGGGCTTCGCCGACCGCACGATCGCCAACGATTACAAGGAGATGGTCGAGCAGATCGAGGAGGCGAGCAAGAACCTGACGCCGGAGCTGATCGAGATGGCCGTCCCCCGCGAGCAGGCGGGCCGCGAGATGGCCGAGTCGCTCGCCGAGGACATGGAGATGTGGCTCCCCAACTCGCCCGACCACATCAAATGGATGATGGAGGAACCCCTGGATACGCCCGAGATCCCCATGGTCGAACTGCCGGACCAACTCTACGACTTCATCGGCGACCTGATCGAGGAACAGGACGAGTTGAACGACGCGGCCGAGGACGTGACCAGCGCCTGGGCCGACTCGATGTCCGCCGCCGGGTGGCAGGTCTCCGACGGGCCGATCAGCAACTTCAGCGCCCAGGGGGTGACCGGCAACCAGTTGCCGGACGATCATGAGCTCTCCGGCCGGGCCGGCGATGGGCGCTCCGGACGAAGCCAGGGCCAGTTGGTGGAGGATACCGCCAAAGGACTCCCGGGCCGCCAGACGCCTACCCGGATCACCAACGACCCCTACGAGCAGGGCGTGGTGAAGGAGCTTCAACAGATGGCCACCAGCGGGGCCACCGGTGGCGGCAAGGCTCGCGGGGCGGGCCAGGAGGGCCTCCAGGGCCAGAGCCCCCCGCCCCTCATGGACGACATGGATTTCATGAGAAACTGGCAGCAGCGCATCCGACAGAAGGCGGAGCGCGTCGCCGGTGAGTTGAAAATGGTGCGTCTTAGCCTGCCCGACCTCGACAAGAGCATCCAGTTGATGAACCAGGCCGAGCTGGCCGCCGGCAACGGCCGATATGCCGAGATGTTCAAACGCCAGCAGATGGTATCCCAACACCTGAGGATGGCCGGTGACCTGGCGGCACGCGAGGTCGCGCTGCGGATCGACCGGGCCTACCACTTGCCCGCCGAGTATCGCCGACAGATCCTCGACGCCATGGAAGAACCGGTGCCTGAAGAGTACCAGGACGCCGTCCGGCGATACTTCCTCCAGTTGAGTGAGGCGGAATGAGACGGTCACGCACCGAGACGCAGAGTCGGGCGATGGACAGACCTCCGGGTCCAGATGCCCGGGCGGCGAGGCACGCGGGGCGCCTTTGCGGATTCGCCGCGGCCTTGTTGTCCCTGATCGCGCCGGCGCTTGCCCAGCCGCCCGACTGGTGGAGTGACAAGTGGCCCTACCGTGTCCGCATCAATTGCCCCGCCGGCAAGGGCGACGTCGCCCAGGTCACGGTGGCTCTGGCGGGACGCACCACTGCCGACGGTCGCGACCTGCGCATGATCGATGGCCAGGGCCGGCTGCACCACTTCGAGGTTCTCCACCACGACCCCGACCTGGCCACGTTGCTGCAACTCACGGTGCCTCCAGATAAGCTCCTCACGGTCTGGCTCTACTACGGCAACGAGAAGGCGCCGCGCATCAACACGCTCAACCCCCGCTTTGCGGCGGGCCAGGAGGCCTTGGCCAGGTGGAACGAGAACCAGAAGCGGCGGCGGACCGCGCTCGAGCAACGCGAGTCCATCAGGGCATCGCTCCAGCAGCTCCGTCGAAACCTGGCCCGGGCCGAGAGAATCCCCGAACCTGACCGCAAAAGGATCGCCGATTTCAAGCAGCGGATCCGGCAGCAGGAGCAACAGCTCAAGGGCATCGAGATCCCGCCCGAGAAGCCCAAGCCGAGAATGCCGCGGCAATCGACCATGCGCCGAGGGATCATCCTGCGGGTTTACCGCAAGGCCGAAAACGTCCACCCCGAAACGCTCAGTGATCTGCTCAGACTGGTGAACCGGAGCGCACTGGAAGGGGCTGCTTTTCGCAGCAGAATATCGGATGGATTCAATCCCTTCGGCACCTCCGACCATTACATTGCGATTTACGAGGGGTACCTGCAGATCGACCAACCTGGCGAGTACGGGTTCTGCTCGGCCAGTGATGACGGCAGTTGGGTCGTAGTCAACAATGAAACCCTTGTCGCCTGGCCCGGGCCGCACGGCTGGCAGGGGTCGCAGAAGGGCCAGAAGAACGGGCAGATCACCCTGAGCAAGGGTGTCGCCCGCGTCCGCTACTACCACGAAGAGGGCCAAGACGAGCAACTGGCGTTCCTGGGCTGGAAACCACCGCAGGCCGATCACTTCACCGCCATCCCCCCCGCTCAATGGCTGAGTGTTCGCAAAGCCAATGCGACGGCCTATCAGAGCCTTGACCGGCCGATCACTGCCCTGCCCGAGGTCAACGTCTTCAGCAACTACTGGATCCCCGACACGAATGACCAGATCACATTGGTCGAGTTCACCGATCACAGCTTCAGCCAGACGGGACGCATCGTCCGTTGCAACTGGTCGTTCGGCGACGGGCTGACCGCCGAGGGAGAAAAGGTCCAGCACGTGTACTTTCGCATCGGGCGCCCGCGGGTGGAACTCACCGTCACCGACGACAAGGGCAACGAGGACACCGTCGCCTGCTCGCCCAACATCTTCAGAGTGGACGTCAAGGCCAAGTATTTCCGCTATGGCAACCCCAACCAGTACGCCACGATCGCCGCCGACTACGATACGACGGCCATGCATCAGGATGATCTCGAGACGTATGCCGACTGCTGGGCCAAAACGGAGAACTGGCCACTGCACGTCCGTGCCGCCGAGAGCTACGTCCGCCGCTTTGGCGATTCTCCCGCGGCCAGCCGCCTGGCCGGCACTGCCGCTCTTGGCTGCACGCAGCCCCGGGCCTACAACCCCAGGCTGGCCGACGAAATGCTCGACCTGGCGATCCGCCGGGCTCAGGACCCCTCCGAGCAACGCGGTCTCAAGATGCGCCGCGCCCATCTGCTGACCTGGGAACTGGCCGACTACCCGGCCGCCGAGGCCTTGTACCAGGAACTGCGACGCCTGGCCGAGCAAGCCATGAAGACAAGCCCCAAGGACCGGCAGGTCCGGGAGTTCGCCCGTGCATGTCTCGTCGGACTGGGCGACGTGGCCCTGCTCACCGCCGACTACGACAGGGCCGAGCGGCTCTACCGCCAGGCCCAGGGGCAAGAAGCCACCCGGGACATCAAAGAACCGGAGGAAATGGCCAAGACCGGCAGCTATCCGTATGCCGTCCAGGACCTGCTGGCCAGAGACGAATACGCGTGGGCCCGCAAAACGATCGATAGATGGGAAGACGAGTTCCCGCTCCAAAAGCTCGAAGGGTATACGTTCTTCC
>CAZOIA010000207.1:0-9584 GCA_964579675.1 uncultured Planctomycetales bacterium
CTCGTTGAGTGATTTGAGCTTACTCAGGTGTGCTAGCCCAGCGTCCGTGATTTCGGGGGAGTTCTGGAGCCCTAGCCCTCTCAGTGAGGTGAGGTCGCCCACCCGCGCCAGGTCCTCGTCGGTCAGTCCCGTCGGCAACTGAAGACAGAGAGCATCCAGCTCCTTCAGGTGAACCAGCCCGGCCGTGGTGGTCTTGGTCTCTTGCAGGGCCAACCTTCTCAAGTGCCGCATCCCCGCGAGATGCTCGAGTCCAGCATCAGTCGTGCCCGGCGGCGGGGTCAGGCGCTCCAGGGACGTCGACCCCGCCAGATGCGCCAATCCCTCGTCGCCCGCTTTTGTCTCGCGCAAGATGAGCTCCTTCAGGTTTGTCAGCCCGGCGAGATGAGCGAGACCGCGATCGGTGACGTCCGACCCGCCCATCCAGAGTCTTTCCAGCGACGTCAGGCCGGCCACATGGGCAAGTCCCGCATCCCCAAACTTGGTGTCGGTCAGCCACAGTGTTCGAAGTGACTTGAGCCCACTCAGATGGGCCAGCCCCTCGTCGGAAATGCGCGTCCCGATCAGGCCGAGGAACTCCAACTCACGCATCTTTTTCAGATGAGCAAGTCCTGCGCTCGTAACTCGCGTGTACCCCAGATCCAGAAAGCGAAGGCCGGTCAGTCCCGCGAGATGCTGAATGCCCTCATCTGTGATCTGCCGGCAGAGACGAAGGGACAGTTCGTGCAGGGAGGTCAAGGGCCGGAGATTCTTGAGCCCGCGGTCACTGATCTTCTGGCAGCCAGCAAGGTATAGCGTCTGCAATGCCGGCAACGAGCTCACATGGACCAAGCCGTCATCCGTGATCGAGGTACCGCTAACATTCAGGTAACGAAGGCCCATCAGGGCCCGCAGGTGTCTCAGCTCGGCATCTGCCACATTCGTATCAGTGAGAACTAAGGCCTGCAGGGCATCAGGCCCGAGTTGCGCCAGAGGTGAGAGATCAGCCGCTTCTGCCTGGCCGACCCACAAACTCAGTTCCTTCCCCGCCGGGATCGTCACAAGACCAGAGGCCTCACAATACTCCTGCCATTCGACCGAGCGTTCATGCCACCAGTTCTCGGTACCCCAATCCCGGATCTTAAGCGTGCCCAGGGAACGGTCCGCGGGGAATCTCACCGTTCGAGCCGCCAGGTAACCGTGCTCGGTCGCACGCGTTGCCGATACAGGCTCCCGCAAGCCAGTCGTAATCCCGGTCGCCAGCTTCAAACCGGCGTCAGCGACTGCCGACGTCTGACCCGCAACGTTTTTCTGCAGTGATTCGCCGAGGGCCTTGGCGCTGGCGGGGTTCTCCTCTTGATGACCGGTATCGGTACACTGATTCGAGTCGGCAGGTGTGGACGTTGCCTCACCCGCCACGGCTGTTGCCGTGGGACCGGCACGAGTTGGCTTCAGCACGAAGGCAACTGGAATCGTCTCGCTGCCCCGTTTTATGGTCATGTCGATTCGTTTGCCCTGCACTACGAACACGTGGCGATGTAACTCAAACAGCTCGTAAATACCCGCCGGTTGGCCCTGAATCGTGAGAATGATATCCCCGGCCTTGATGCCGGCCAGGGCCGCTGGCTTACCCTCATCTACGGAGTGGACGGCGAGCTGTCTATCGATGACGAGCAAGGTGAGGCCCGTCATATCTGGATGATCGGCATCTTGGTAGCGCTTCCCCTTTCTCAGGTACAGTTTCTCATTCGGCAAATCCAGGGTCACGCGATAGCGGGACCAATAGCGCAGCCCGAGCGCGGATACACCGTCGTCCGCAAAGGCCAAGTTGTCATGGGCGAACGGTCCCAATGCGAACGACGCAAGCCGGCCTATCCGTTGCTCTGTCCTGCCGGCAGCACTCACACTGGATATCTCGTCACTCAGTTTGAGCGCACCGTTGTGGAGAAGGTGGGCGAAGAGCGCGCGTTGGATCGAGCCGGTGCTGTTGTTACCCGTGTCAACGAGGAAGGGAGCCTTCTCGCCCCGTCCGACGGTTGCGAGAACATACGGGATCCCCAGGTCGCTGTAATGCAGAGGGATCGGCCTACCCCAGTCTGCAGCGGGCTCCTGAGGTGGCTCCAGGATGGACAGCGTGCCCCCATCGAAATCGATCTGGACCACGTAGGCTCGGAAAGACCGAATCCCGACGGCCCCACGAACGTCCTTACCGATGGCCTGCCGCACATGCTCCATATCCATGCAGAAGACGGGCTCGTTCGTGCGCAGGCTGAGCTCACCGAGTTGGGCGGGTATCGAGTCAAAACTGGGGATCGCGATGACGCCATCGGGAGTTTGTGCCTTGCCTTCGCCTACCGATGCGCCCAGGCGGAATCGCAGCGATGTATCGTACACCATGCTGCTCGCGCCCGTGTCGAACAGGAACGGATATTCCTGGCCGCCGACTGTGACCGGCAAGATGATCACTCGGCCTTCGCGGCCGATCGGGAACGACTCCACCCGACGCGGTCGATCGGGCTGCGGTTCCACTGCGACAGTTGGTGTACCGAGCACCACTCCCACCGCCAGTGCCATCGCCGTTTGCTGGAACCAGTGCATCAGATGACATCTCCCATTTAAGCCCTAAAGACGTTGATGCGACAAGAACCAAGTCCATCGAGTTCTCATTCTACTTGATCCACAGGTTGGGTAGGGCCTCCTTGAGGCTCTTCCGAGCTTCAGCGCTTACGTTCGGGCAATCGAGGTCTAATACACTGAGACAAGGAAGTGCTTTCAGGTGAATGAGCCCTTCATCGGTGATGTAGGGACTGCCGATCCACAATTTCTGGAGATTCTTCAAGCCAGCCAGGGACTTGAGCCCTTCGTCAGTAATCGTCGAATTGGTGATCGACAGTTCCTCCAGATTCTTCATGCCTTTCAGATGTACGACTCCGTCATCTGTTATCCTCGCAAATGACAATGTCAGGACTCGAAGATTCACCAGCCCCTGGATGTGACGCAGGCCCTCGTCGGTGATTCCTCTTCCGCCAATTCTCAACTCGACGAGGTTCTGCAATTCGCTGATGTGTTCCAGCGCACGGTCGGAGTATTGGATTCCGGTGGCCAATAATCTCTTGAGCTGTTTCATCTGCTTAATGTGGGCAAATCCGGCGTCGGTGCTTTTTGACTCCTGAATGCTCAGCACTTCCAGGTGAGGTAAGCGATCGATGTGTGCCAGACCAGCATCGCCTATCTCGCTTTCGAGGATCCAAAGCGTCTTGAGCCTCTTGAGGTCCTTGACTTTCGTCATAATGGCATCGGATGCTCCCGTGTACTGGAGCGTGAGCACTTCGAGGTTCCTTAGTCTTCCAAGCTCACTGAGTGACTCGTCATCGAGAGGGACGTTCGAGATATTGATGTCCACGGCGACCGGTAAGTAGTCTCCGCCAAGTATCCAACGCAACCGGGGTGAGGCTTGCGGAACGAATCTAATTGTGGGTGGAGGTCCCCCTGGAAGCCCCCGTATCTGCTCCACGGCAGGTTCTTGCCACATCCAGTTGAGCGTCGCCCAGGCATACCAGAGCAAAAGAACGCCAAAAACCGGTGCAGCCAGTTTCGCTGCCAAGACGAGACGTCGGCGCCATCGCTGCCACCTGAGTTGAGTTGTATATGTCCTCGGGTTCTCCGGATCAAAGGGACTCCCACACTCCGGGCATCGCCTCTCGGGCAGACCGTCAAGAACATAATCGCACTTGCGGCAGTACATGGTCGGCTTGCAGATCATATCTTCTCCCCACATTCAGGACACCGCGGCTCGGTGATGCCTCGCAGGATGTAGCCGCACTTGCGGCAGCGGGTCTGTCGGTCCGCTGGCGATTTGAAGTAGTAGGTTACTACTGCGAAACTGGCGATGACAATGATGATGGTGGGCATGACCCATAGACACACGATGGCGATCCAATTAGCGGTCGTTGGGGTGAAGGAAACGCCAAACAGAGCGCCGTAAACATGCCGTAGCAGGGGCTCTGCATGCTGCACCGACTCGGCGGACAGGACCGCAAACATGAGTCCTACCGCCACGGCTATCGTCACTCGCCAGAGCCAGTGCATCAGATTCGTTCTCCGCATTCAGGGCAGACGCCGCTGACGTTGCCGGTGAGGTCGTAGCCGCACTTGATGCACAGCCCCCACTTGCGGCGACGGTAGCGGCGATACGGACCTCGGATGAAGGCGATGGTGGGATAGATGGCAAATGGTAGGGGCAACAACCAGGCGGGGAAATCAAGCATTCTCTTACGGCTATTCCTGAACGACTGAAAGTGCCAAAGATTGCGGACGGACACGGGGCCCCGAACTCGCTTGGCGAAGGGCAGGTTGGGGATGGTCGTCGGGTCATCCCACACCCTGAATCGGAAAAAGCCGTAACCAACCGATGCTCGGTAGTTCTTAGACTGGATGTTCACAGATGTGCCGAGGCTAACCCAATAGGTTAGTAGCCAGACACCCATGGTACCGAACAGGAACATCAGCGAGATGACCAGGAGCGATTTGCGAATCATATCCTCTCCCCACATTCGGGACAAACGCCGCTGAAGTTGCCCGTCAGGTCGTAGCCGCATTGCAAGCACAGACCCTTCTTGCGACGGCGGTGGCGGCGACGGGCATCTCGCACTACGGTCCAGCTCGGATACAGAGGCAAGAGCACCAATGGTGCCCACAGAGGTAGAGACAGGAGGCGAAACCGACGTCGGGAAGGAGACTTGAAGCCGATGTCTCTGAACGGCCCGAAATCAAAGTACGGGAGGAACTCCCATTCGTGCAGGAGGTGGAACTTACCCCTGTACGTGACGACGAGCGGCAGTTCATGGCCCAGGAATGCCTTCGCTCCGGCACTCGAAACGGGGTCCAGGGTCCGACCGTCGGCAGCTGTCATGACCTTGTTGGCGGCCGGTGAGCGATAGCTCAGCGCCCAGATTGTGACGATGAGCAGGCCGAGTACAAGATGAGCAATCAGTACGGCCTTGTGAATCATGTCTTCTCCCCACATTCTGGGCAGATTCCGCTGACGTTGCCGGTGAGGTTGTAGCCGGGGTTGCGGTACCAGCCGCGCCCTGCCCTGAGGGGAGTGGTCTGATCAACAGGAAGGGTGAGTTCGTTTTCAAGGTTGACACTGATGGAAACGTGCTGGTAGGGCATACCGGTTGTCCGGGCCTTACCGTGGCCCCGTCGTCCAACGAACCACGTGAGATCAGGCCGTCTGAGGCAAAGCTCGTGAAGTAAAGCGCCGCCGTCAGAACACTCAGCAAAGTATATCGGCTTGTCTTGGAGCTCGAAGCTGAAATGCTTCGGTGTCGGGTTGTAATGGGAGTCGGGATCATAGCGGTAGCTGATTGACGCCCAAAGTTCTCCTTTGACCTGGAATTCCCTTGACAGTTCAGCCTCGCCTCTCGTGGAGACGACATGCAGCTTGTGCATTCCCGGCTCAAGGGCGAGCTTGAAAGCCCTCCGGCCCGGTGTCGGGTTCCGTCTTCCTCGCCAGAAATGCCCATGCACAACGGTTTGGCCGTCCATTTCAACCTGGATGTCGACGGGGCTTATTGCAGAGCTCCCATTGTCCACGTATAGCGTAAACTTGCCTTGAGGGTCTAGAAGATTGCTGTCAACGACGCCAATCTGTGAATAGGTGCAGCCGGGAGCGGCAAGTACAACAGCGAGCATGAATGTGCTGAGGACTGTTCCCTTTATCCTGTTTGTCTGACTGCTGTCCACAATGGGATTCTCGAGTGATCTTGTGGAATACTTTGCCCTCATGACGATCTCTCCATTTCAAGACACTGGACGAGCCCAAAGGTTAAGCGGCGCTCTGTCCGCGGTCCGCTTGAACGAATTCTTGGATTCAGTCCTTTCTGTCTTGGTATTGCTTCCACCACTCTCTCAATTCCTCCTTGTCCGCCTCGGACATCGTCGAGCCAAGCGGTGCAGGATACTCTTGAGTCCTGAAACTCCTGATCAGGAAGCCTGCCTCGCGCCCAATCGTCGTGGGCTTGCCTATGTCAACGTGCGGTGACCAAAGAGCATGCACCACTGGGGCACACTTCTCCTCCGAATCGAGCAACTCGAATAGCTTCGGAAGATGATCTTCTTTCACCCACACACCGGTAACGCCCGCAACCGTGCACGTACCATCCCGCGTCCTCCGCAGGTGGGAGAGGAAGGCGACAGGATCCATGTCCTTGATCTCCCCGCTTGGTCCCGGAGCCGCGCCGCCGATGCCAGACGCCCGGAGATGCTTCCGGAATTCCTCACGGGTCTTCATTTCCACATGCACCCGTGGAGTTGGACCTTCCTTGGGCACCTCCACTTTCATCGCTCCAACATAATCCGGGAGTCGCCGGCCTCTGTGGCGACTCTTCTCCTCGGTCAGCTCCTTATAGGCTTCTGCAATGACAGTGTAGATCCCAGGCGGGATACGCTCCGTCTTGAAATCGGCGTTTACTTCGCAGATCACGGCATCGAACGTCCGGAGCTTCCATACATCCTTCTGCTTGGGATCTCCGGTAGCCTCGGCAGACTTGATATAGACGAACACGCCGGGCACGACGTTGTCCGGAAGACCAGAGATACGCCCGGTAATCGGTTGTCCCGTTCGGCGAACGAGATCGACAACTCTGGTCTTGCCTGGTTCGAGCCGCAAGTCAAACTCGCGGTCGCAGAATACATCTGTTCCAAAATCACCGTTGCTCAGCAGCTTCATCCTGGCCAGGTTGTAGCGCCCAGGCGTCAGGTTGTTCAGGAGAATCTCGCCTCCGTTGGCAACCGTCAGCATCTGGACGGCTTCGCCCAGGCCGGTCCACGACATGAACCGCAATCGCAAGCGCGCCTTTTTCTCGCCGCCTTCGATCTCATACCGCACCTTGAGCGCCGCCGGTTCCACACCCTTGGGCAACCGCGCTCCCAGCCACTTCTCTCTCTCGCCTTTTTCAATGCCATCCCGGACTTCCGGCGTCGTCGACTCAACTGTCCCGGACGCAGCTCGGACAGGGGAAACAACAGTGCCATCGAGCAGCACTGCGCGCCTGCTGAAGAACGGCTTTCCACGTCCACGAAAGAGCTGCATCTCGACGAAGTAATATAACTTTCCTTGATAAACATCACGCTTGGCGCCCGGTATGTGTCTGAGTTCGACACCTCGCACGACAAATTGATCCCTGATGTTACTTCTCGCGTAGAAACGCTTGAAGTGCTCGAAACAGGTCCGCACGGCCTGGTCAGACGAGAGAGGCAAGGTGTCCTTCTTCAGGTCCAGTGTCGGCTGAGCGTCGAAGGTTTCTCGACTGATCGCGTAGACGTCACTCGCTTCCCCTCGACTATCGCCGGCGATGCGCAGACTGCACAATACCACTGTCCCATCTGCTTGATGCGCAGCCGCAGTCTTCGCCCGGTGACCAGATGCGATGGCCCCTTCGTCGCCCGCAGCCGAGTCCGGAGCAGCGTCGGCGGTAACGATTTCGACCTGGACCGGGTTACTGACGGCCCGGACCGGGCCGACGAAGACCAACGTTTCCAGTGCTCCGTCGGCGATTAGCGTTGTGGGTGTTGGAGGTGTTGCGATATAGGCAACGCGAATGACGTGCTTGCCGGGCGGCAGGGTCAGGCTTACTCGGGTGCTTGGCTCCACCCGGTGGATCCGGTCCGGGTTGTAGCGGCCTGCAAATTCAGCGACTTCCTCGGCGCTCAAGGGCTGCCATCCGCCGGCTAGTGTGATCGGCAGATCCGCGTACGAGGCTCCCGCCGAGAAGTCGAGCGCGTAGCTCAATCGCCTACTGTTTCCACTGATGTCCTCTGGATTGAGGTAGCACTGGTGCCACTGGCCGTCCACTTCGGCCTCGCAATGCTTGCCCGCGTGTCGCAGGCGAAGAGGACGTGAGCCGTTGTTTCGCAAATCGACACGGAACGTCGGGATTTCGCCCGCGTGCCAACGTTTCTTCTCCGGCCGCAGTCGGACCTGCACGCCTTCCACCGGCTCGCCCCACGACACCTGATTCCCTTCGGCCGCGGGCCTAGTCATCACCGGTTGCGCCGCGGGTTGCGTGGATGTGGAACGCTGGATCTCGAGCCGGTTGCGACCGATCGGCCGCCAGACCAGGTTCCGGTTGCCCTGCGGGTCGACGCGGTTCTTTAACACCGTCATCACCCGCTCGGCCAGATCCGCTTTCTTGTCATCCGTGTCGTCGATCTCGAACAGCTTGCCCGTGTCGAAATCGATCACACAGTCCTTGCCCACACTGTCCGCGTTGACCACCCGTTCAACCACCCGCCCGACCGGCAGGGGACCGGGCCGGGTGACGGCCCCCGCCGTCGCGCCCACGGTGACGTACTTCCGCTTCGCCAGCGGACGTTCGCGGATTACGACCTCGACTCGCTCGGAGCTTGGGGCCGTATAGCGCGGTTTGACGACCGCCAGCAACTTGCCGCTCGTCTCGAGCGCGAAGAACGCTTTCGGTTCCTCGGCCCCCCCGCGGCCGGAACGGAAGTCTGCCTGTACGTCCTTGATCGAAGCGACCCCACTGCCATAGCGCTTCAGCACGGCACGGAGACTATCGTCCTCGATCCGGTCGGCATCGAGCCAGCTATTGGCGTCGAGGCGAGCGATCTTCGCGCCACGCAATGCAATCAACGCTCCGCCCTTGGCGTCGTCGTAACACAGGTCACCCCTGCCGTTCTCATTCAGCCACTTCGCCAACTCCGAGTCGCCGGTCACCGTCTCGGGGATCGTCAGTACCTTGTGGCTGGCCATATCCAGGACCGCTCGCCCCCTCTTTTCCACATCATTAAGGTAAGGACTCCAAATGCCGCGAGCGGCAGCGTTCGACTCGAACTTGCAGAAGAACCCGCTGCTACTGGCGCTCCCGCCCGTGACTCGATCATCGAAGGGCAATGGGACATCGGCCAATCCAGGTTTGGGATACTCGGCCCGGAAGGCCGCCTGGACGACCACGAAGTGAACGTAAGGCAGCATCGTGGCCGACTTGTCCTTTTTGACGAGTTCGATGAACCTTGTCCACTCCTCGTCCGACATGGGCCGATCAAACATCGCACACAGGGGATTCTCAAAGGTTGCTTCCAGTTTCGCCAATGGTCGCTCTCGTGAGTGGTTGGGGTCGTCGGGCAGACGGTTGACCCAGTCGCGTATCCACTGTCGCTGCTTCTCCATCCGGCGAACATGCTCGTGGCTGAGTTCGCCCCGACTCATCGCCATCCAGAGGTTCAGCTTCAACGAGTCAATGATGTCGTCGAAGCCCCGGTACACGCTCTCGGGCTGCCGGTGGGCCCAAGCGTTGTTCATGTGCCGGTGGAACGCCGCCGCGATCCGCTGCTGCCTCGGGGGGGATGTCGCGGCCGTCGCGTGCTTCATCACGAATTCGTGAAAGCTCGCCGGTAGGTTGCGGACGTCCTGCTCGCTAAGAAACGGCAGCGGGTGTTTGCTCAGAGTTTCCTGCACGAGCTTGGCGATCGCGTCCGCGAACACGCGATTCCGAGATTGCTGGTTGATCGGAGGCTCGCCGGCCCGCGCTTGCAGCACGATGATCGCCGTCTTGTCGCGGAGTTGTTTCGCCGGTGGGAGACTC
>CAZOIA010000208.1:0-9397 GCA_964579675.1 uncultured Planctomycetales bacterium
GGCGCTCGGCGAACTGCGCGGACCGATGTCGCTAAGCTGAGTTCCTCAATGGCCAGTTCTTCGTGGCGACCCGTGTAAACTCGATCGAGAATCCACGAGCGATCAAGGATTCGAATATCTATGCCGTGTTTATCTCGTAGCTTGTCTTCAACTTCGGCACGGGCGCGGTCAGACACGAACTGGTTTGTGATAAAGAAGACCTTGCTGTAGCCACGATCTGTCTCGGCAATCTTCCTGACGTCCGATTGAACCTTGGCTCGCCAATCCTTCTTGGCACTGAACGCGAATGCCCACCGTTCCCTGGCAGCCTGACGACCGGTTCCCACGTACCAAGCAAGCGACAGGTCATCAGCAACAGGATAGGTTTCGGCATCCACTTTGCTGTCGCCGCCCCCCTGTGGACCCGTGTGGGGCAGGAGATTGGGGCAGATTTCCCTTTCCGCCAATCGACGTGCAAAGACTTCATATTGAATCTCCTGGCTCCTGCTCGTCAACGTTGACAGGTGATATTCGAGTATGGAGCGGTCGAGGACACACTCTTGCCCCTGCACGGAATCGGAGAAGCGTTCCGGACGTTTCGCTCTTAGGAATTGCCGAGCGGAGAAATGTCCTTTTTGCGTGCTCATGGCCATATTATCGCCGACTGTGCGACTGCAGCAACCTTGGCCCTGTTGACCAACTTCTGACGGCTGGTTGTTCGCCACGAAGGTAAGGGGCGGTGCGCGGCAGTTAACCGCTCTTTGCGGGGATAGATGGCAAACCCGAGCCATCATCCCCGAAGGAGCGATTGCCTTGCCCAGGACACGGAAGTCCGCGCCCGAATTGACCGCCGACCAGCGCCGTCGCCAGATCATCGAGATCCTCGCCAGCCACCTGGCTCGGATGCCCGTCGCCATCGCGATCCCCTCCGAATCGCCGCCCGGATCCGAGCATGATCGGGCCGAAAAAAAACTTTGCGAGAACTCGCAGATAGGCCTTGAGCTTCCCGCGAACTGATGGCTCAGTGTGTCAGGCGGTTAACAACGCGAGAAAGGACGCCGAGCATGAAAAGCACCATCAGCATCGAGAAGGAGCTGGCCGCCATGAAGGACATGACCCCGAGGCAGCTCCGGGACAAGTACGCCGAGCTCTACGGCGAGCCATCACGCAGCGGCAACCGGCAATGGCTGCTTCGCCGCTGTGCGTGGCGTACCCAGGCCCTGGCCGAGGGCGGGCTGTCCGAGCGGGCGCAGCGCCGAGCGAAGGAACTGGCCCGCGACCAGGACCTTCGCATCATCCCGCCGGCGGGCATGACGATGGCCCCACTCCACCGGCCCGCGGACGTGAAGCAGCCCGCCCGCAAGTACATCCGTCGCACGCATGACGCCCGGTTGCCCATGCCGGGTGGGCAACTCACACGCGTCTACAAAGGTCATCTCTACGTGGTCAACGTGCTCGACGACGGGTTCGAGTACGACGGCCAGCGATACCAGAGCCTGTCCGCAGTGGCCCGCGCCATCACCGGCAGCCACTGGAACGGGTTCAGGTTCTTCAACCTCGACGACCCGAACAAGGAGCGCGAATGAACGACAGACAAAGCAAGCCTAACCCGGTGGTTCGGTGCGCGATCTACACGCGCAAGAGCACCGATGAGAATCTGGACCTGGACTTCAACTCGCTCGACGCCCAGCGGGAGGCTGGCGAGGCGTACATCAAGAGCCAACAGCACGAGGGCTGGGTCTGCCTCGATGAGAAGTACGACGACGGCGGGTTCTCCGGCGGCACCATCGAGCGGCCCGCGCTCAAGCGCTTGCTGGCCGATATCGAGGCCGGTCGAATCGACTGTGTGGCCGTCTACAAGGTGGACCGGATGAGCCGGTCGCTGCTTGACTTCGCCCGGATGATGGAAACGTTCGACCAGCACCAGGTCTCGTTCGTCTCCATCACCCAGCACTTCAACACGGCGACGTCGATGGGCCGGCTGATCCTCAACGTTCTGCTTTCCTTCGCCCAGTTCGAGCGGGAGATCATCTCCGAACGCACCCGCGACAAGATCGCCGCCGCCCGGCGCAAGGGGAAATGGACGGGCGGGCCGCCAGTGCTCGGCTACGACCGGGCCAAGGACAACCGGGGCAGCCGCTTGGTCGTAAACCCCGACGAGGCCGAGCGTGTCCGGGCCATCCAGCGAATGTACCTCGAAGAGGGCTCGATGCTGCCGACATTGCGGAGGCTCAAGGCACTGGGGTGGCGGACGAAGAGGTATCAGACCTCGACCGGTGTGTGGCGCGGGGGCGTGGAGTTCGACAAGTCGGCGCTGCTGAAGATACTCACCAACGTTGTCTACCTTGGCAAGATCACCTACAAGGGTGAGGTTCACGAGGGCGAGCATGAGGCCATCGTGGACGAGGACCTGTTCGCCCGGGTGCAGGGCCTGCTCCGGCGCAACCGCAACTCCGGCGGCAAGCACACCCGCAACAAGCACGGTGCGCTGCTCAAGGGCCTGGTCCGCTGCAAGGCGTGCGGCTGCGCGATGAGCCACCACTTCGCCACACGGGGCAACAAGCGCTATCGCTACTACGTGTGCATCCGCGCCCAGAAGCACGGCTGGAGCGAATGCCCGGCCCCCTCACTGCCTGCCAAGCAGCTTGAGGACTTCGTGGTTGACCAGATCAAGACGCTCGGCCGCGACCCCGGGGTTCTGGAAGATAGCCTGCGAGCAACGCAGGCCCACCTGCAGGACGACGTGGACGATCTGAAGCGCCAGCGCAGCCAGATCGAGGCGACGATCAAGAACCTTGGCCGTCAGGTCGGTGAGATCGCCTCGCGGGCGGGGTTCGACGAGGAGGCCACCCGGCAACTCGGGCGACTCCAGGACGAGATTCGGGAACGCCAACAGGAAGCGGCCGAAGTCAACGAGCAGATCACCAAGGTCCAGCGGCGGATGCTGGACCCGGATGAACTGGCCGGAGCGGTCGAGGCCTTCGATCCGCTGTGGGAAACGATGCCGCCGAGCTACCGGGCGAAACTCATTCACCTGCTGATCGAGCAGATCGAGTATGACGGCGAGAGCGAGTCGATTTCGCTGACCTTCCACCCGACGGGCATCCGAACGCTGACCGAGCAGCAACGTGAGGAGGAGACATGCCGGACGAACTGACGCTGACCAAGAAGATTCACTTCTCGATGGCCAACAAAGGCAAACGGGAGATCAAGCCCGGGCCCGCCCCAGTGGTCGACACCGACGGTGGCCGGGTGCCCCGTATCTCCCGGCTAATGGCGATGGCGATCAAGTTCGACAACCTCATCGCCACCGGCGCCGTCCGCGACCAGGCAGAGCTGGCCGAGCTCGGCCACGTCACACGGGCCCGGGTCACGCAGATCATGAATCTCCTGCACCTCGCCCCCGCGATCCAGGAGGAAATCCTCTTCCTTCCCCGCGTCACCGAGGGCCGCGACCCCATCGCAGAGCGGAATCTGCGTCCGCTGGTGGCAGAGCCAGATTGGCAACGACAACGCGATTCCTGGGACGAGATAGTCCTCGGCCTATAGGGACGTTAACAAGACGGCTACTTTTCACAGGCCAATGGCGTACTCGCGTAATCTAGCTCGGTTGCCCGGGTAAGGACGCGAGATCAATTGGAGTGAGCCGCTTCCAGTACTGGCCCGCAAGGCCCTGTAAAGCACCTCGCAGTCCGCATGACGGCACTTTGGCCACGCTTGTCCACCTGCCACACTGTTCGTTTCCGTCCGGACAGGCATCCACCCTCCCATCCTTGGATGAATAGAAGCATTCGATGTGCGGTTTACCCATTACCACTGCACCACCGATTTCGCTAAGCAGTTGCAGGGCCACATGGTTCAACTGAATGTCTCCCCATAGCCCACTTACGTCCTCCTCCCCCAGATCGCCTCGCCACGCCTCAACTGCATCGCTGCCATACCTCAACACGAGTGGCGGTCTGAATAGACCGATGGACGCGTCTAGCAGCTGCTCCCGCGAACCGATGGACCATAGTGAAGGGCACGATATCCTGTGTCTATCAGCTTCAGCAAAGAGTTGTGCGCGAATACGGTCGGCGGGCGACGGCTTGTCCTGGAATACATTAAACAGGGCGTAGTCTGGCACCGCATCGACTCGACGCCAACTGCATCTATCGTACACCTTGCCGATGTACTCACCTAACTCGCTCTCCGTCGCAGGCCACTCATCGGCCATGATCAGAGCCTCAATAGCGCTAACAGCCTTAACGAAACGCCATGCCGGATGCCAGTCCTCCCAAGGCACCTCATGTGGGGATGCAAGCAAGTCTTCAACGCCGCTGTCCAATGCAATGTCGGCAGCTAGCACAACTACGGCCGGTGCGAGTTCGTGAGAGATGCGCGTCCTTTCCTCAACGTATCTAAGGCCCGCCCAGTAGCGATAGTCGAGTCTGGAGAGCACTGACCTTTGCTCTTGCGGAAGATCAAACCACATCGGGCAGGACGAACTCGTCGCCTCCGCTTCCATTCGCAAGCCTTGGATAGCCGCCGCAGTCTCGACGATATCAAGAGTCCCCAAGGTAGGAGTTGAACGGTGTAGCGGCCATCCGGTCGGTCGAAATGTTGGAAACAGCTCGCCTTGGGGCGGGCGCGTTGCATGGTTCCACAGTCGATCCTGAAGCCACTGGTTCTCCTTGGCTCCGAGCGGGGCTATGCCAAGCTCCAGCTTGAATATTTCCGTTTGATTGAAGACGAACGCCCAGTGTTTCCTGAGGGCAGCCTGAACGTCATGATCCTGTTCGTACTGGCACCACCAGAATACTGGAAAGTACCAGACAGGAGCACACATCACTTCTGTGGGCGGATCACGCAAGAAAGCGCCAGTATGGTGCCCCAGGCACGCGTATATGAATGTCAGCTGTCTGCCAAAACGTGTCCCCACAAACTGGAGGAAGTGAAAGTACTCATGGACCCATACTGATACCCAATCAGGGCTTTTCTTCGGAGGTGGAACCATAAGCGCTAGGCCAGCTGGCAACATCTCCCCTCTACTGCGTTCAAGGAAGTCTGTGTATATGCTGGAGCCCATGTTGCATCCTCTGCTCGACTCGCCTTGCGCAGCGATCGGTCAGTAGTGTCTCTCGGGCCGACAGTCGGCCAGTTCGTCTTCGGGCGCAGTCAGGAAGACGAGCAGATGGCGGGCATACGGAATGACGGCATAGTGCTCGCGAACGCTGATACGGTGGTTTGTTTCGACCCAGTCCCCCATTATCCCAAGGCCGGAGCCGCTCTTCCACCGCGAAAGGTCGGCTCCAGAGCCGAGGAAGTTTCGCGCGTCCCTCGATCGGAACTCGCCATAGCGTCGCCAGTAAGCTCCCACGGCGGCTAAGGCCTCTGATACCCAGCCCCAACGAATCCCAAGTCTTCCGTTCTCTTGTGCAACAGAAAATACCGCGCATGGGAAATCGGAGAGCTTTGTCCAACGAACCATCATGCTCGTCAGCGATATCTGAAACTTACGGGCAACCTCGCGAATGTCGTCGAACGTCGGCTCATCCCCAATATCGCGGTTGATGATTGGCGCCAGCAGCACAGAAGGCATCAGGAAACCAGCGGCAAAAGCATCCGCCTCCAACTCCATCAGCATTTCCGAATATGATTCGGTGAAGCACGAGTACGCCTGTCCCCCGTGACGCAGATAGTCGCGATGGCGGTCAATGAAATAGTGCCCAAGCTCGTGGGCGATGGTAAACCGCACTTTGGGGCAATGGTCGCCTTCGAAGCAGCAGATGTCGTCGTAGCGGGTGTTGTACGCCAGAAGGAACCGGTCGTGGCCACCTCGTGTCTTGCCGAGGTATTTAAGGCGTCCATCCAATGCATCCCCGAAATCCGCCCCTTCCGCGCGAATAGCAGGTTCCCGGGCAACTATGGCCAGCGGGTTGATCGGATAATCGGTGCGGTCAAATGCCTGTGCGTAGCTTTCGCCATTGCGAAGGCCCCAGTCTCGATGAGTGCACAGTTCTTTCCACGTCGTCTTACGCATCGGTGTCGCCTTGGTCCGCTTCCTCGCCTTCTTCCATGGCCCGCTCCTCCATGTCCTTCAGCTTTTCCTTGATCTCCGGAGGGATATCGTCGTTCCGATTGCGATACAGGGCCAGGGCTTCCTCCGAGATGTTGGCATCGTCCGCCACAGCCAATCTATCGCCGAGGCCTTCTGCAACACTACCCGTGCCGATAGGCACCTCGCCTCGAATCTTGCGAAGCATCCGCTGAACCGATTCTTCGGACGGCGCACTTCCGCCGATGGCATCGAGCATAGCGTCAATATCCTCCGGCGTCGTTGGCCTAAGTCCCTTAGGCACGATGACCCTGTATATCAACTCGTTCAGCTCTTTGTCTGAGTGTCGGGCGGGCATATTCCACCTGATCCTTTCATAGGTCGTAGCCAAGTGCCTTCATTCCCTTGCGGAACTCATCCCGGGCCCGTGAACGCCAAACCTTCGCAGTTCCTACGGGGACGCCGAGTCGCCTAGCCAACTCAGCTTGAGAGATACCATCATCTCCGGCGTGCGCGTCGGCCTCAAGGATGTACTTGAACTCCGGACGCAGAGTGTTGAGCACCTTGTGAACGGCGCTCCCCAATTTGCTGCTGCCGCCGTCCAAATCGACATCGTCGCAAGAACGCTGGCTGAGGTAACGGTCATATTGCGCCAGTTGTTCCAGAGGATCATCGCCATCCTCATTCGGCTCAATGACAATTTCCTTCTGTCGTGCCTTGTACCAGCCTTGCTTCTGGACATCCTTTGCGCAGTTGTCCGCAATAGAGTACAGAAGGCTGCGCAGGCTTCCCTTTGATTCATCATAGGACTCGCGATAGTCCCACAGCTTCTTTATCGCGTCGGCTACGATTTCCTCAACGTCTTCTTCGGTCAGGTACCCCTCGTATTTCTTGCACAGCGCCTTCTGGATGGCGGGCGCATAGCCAGGCCGCCGGAGAATGTCCTCAAGAACGAGCTCGTCCCCGCAGAGTAACCGCAGGGCTATGTCCTCATGCGCCTCGGCATCTGTCGTTGTCATTTTGGCCACGGCGGTGCACCTCCAAAGCCGTCCTCGCTCCAGGGACTGGTACGACCAGGCGTTACGGCCTCATCCCCCGAGGCCATGTTAACAAATCCCATCGTGCTGTAACGACCTGTCGTATCTTCTGCTAGGGAGATGGGCCGGCAAAAGAGCCACTGTCGTAAGTATTGTATCCGCATGTGGTTATGCCGCAAGAGGCAGCTGCGACCCCCGCTGCGGCGGAACCAGGACAGAAGCCGGCCACTGGGGCCGGCGAACAACGTGTGCCATGTGCCCAAGGAGAGCAACGATGGCAAAAGCCAAGTCACATCATGTCGTGCCTGACCCGGATGGCGGGTGGAATGTCCGCAGGAACGGTGCGGACCGCATCAGCGGGCATTTCCCGACGAAGACACAGGCCGTTGAGGCGGCCCGAGAGATCAGCCGGAACCAAGGGACCGAGCTGTTCATCCATGGGGAAAACGGCCAGATTCAGGTTCGTGACAGCCACGGGCACGATCCCTTCCCCCCGAGGGGGTGAAGGCGCGTAGGGAGCGTCAGCATCTGTCTGGAACGGCGTGGCACCATGCGCGGGTGCTGACGCTCCGCTTCTTGGTTCGTGGACGAGAGGAGTATGATCGAATGCCGAGTTTCAGACTGAGGCGCTTCTCGAATGCAGCCATCCTCAAACGGATCGATACGGCGTTGCTGATGCGGTTCCTCGATCCTTATCGTGAGTTTCTGGTTACGCAGCGTGGCTTGCCATGGCCGGATGAGCCTGACGATTTCGACCACAGTGCCCTGGCCGGCATCCTGATGTCGCCGAGCATCGATACGCCCGAGGAACTGCTCGACGCCCTGTACTTCGTGGACAACCTCGCCGACCCGGACTGTTACGACCGTATCCTCGGTGAGGCCCGCGACGCGGGCATCGAGGTCTGCGAAGATGGGGAAGATCCGTCGCCGGAGGACCTGACCCTGCGTGTCTGGCTTGCCGACCCGATGATCCTGGAACGCGTGCATGCCGAGATGTACCGCACGAAGCCGAAGGCTTTTCTCTCCTTCTTCGCGACACGCGAGGACCGGCCCGACCTGCTCTTCCCTGAGGACGCGGTTCGCACAGCGTTGGAAAACGAACTGAACGACTGGTTCCAGTGGAAGAAGAAGGGGCGCGGGGCACGCGTCTTCCCGTTTCCGAAGGAGGATGGCTTCTGGTTTCTGGTGCGGCACGGTCAGCGGATCAAGCGCGAAGGGACGGTCGAAGCGGATGGCGACTCGGGGAGCGTGTTCTATCGCCCTGAGAAGTTCGACGTGCTGATCTACTACCCTGAGACGGGAGAACTGGCCATCTACACGGAGACCAAGGGCGAGCAGGCAATCTACTGCAAGCTCTTCGGCAAGCACCTGTTCAACGACGACGCCTTCTTCCGCTTCGAATCACCGATCGCTAAGTACACGCTCCAGCCGCTTATCGGCCTGGGCCGGGACACGCTGATCTGCAGCGATGTCGTGGGTATCGAGAGCATCGACCTCTACCACCTTGAGTACCGCCGCGATAGCGAACTGGACAACAAGCGAACCGTTGGCGGCGATGACGTGTTCGCCGACATCGAGACCAACGGCCCCGATCTCACAGAACTGGGGCTGCACCTGGTCAAGGCCAAGTTCCGCGTAACCTTCACCGGCGGACGTCAGCGGATCATTGGCATTGAGCCGCCCAACCGGGCGTCGTTCGACCGCGAAACGGATAACTCGATGATCCATGACTGGATGACCAAGCGGGGCTTCATCGTAGTGTCTTCTGACGGGGTGATCACCGATGCCGAGCATGGAGCCGCTGTGGCGTTGGCTTGAATCCCGAACCAGCCGCACGGCTGTGATGGCTGAGTGGCGTGATCGCGCCAACGGATTCCTCTGCGCCTTGCGGGGGATGCTGACACCTCTGGATCGTCGGGCACGCACCTACCCGAACCCGCATGGGGGCAATCCGCTCAAGATCGTCCGCCACAAGGATGAGACCATCGTCGCGGTCGACGAGGCCGACTGGCGAAACTGCCTGAAGCTTGAGCCGGATGATGTTGTTCTCATGTGTTCGGATGGTTTAACTAATATGCTTGAAGATGAAGAGATTCGTATGATTATGAATGCGCAAAGAGATATCGTTGAGAAGGCAGAAGAATTAGTAAAAGAGGGAGTAGATGCAGAGATAATAGATCCCAGGACTTTAGTCCCCTTAGATAAAAATACTATAATTAATTCAGTAAAAAAGACCGGGAGATTGCTTATTGTAGATGAAGGATGTGAGCGTTGCGGTGTAGCTGGGGAGATTGCTATGTCCATTTTAAAAGATGTCTTTTATCATCTAAATGCACCGATCGAA
>CAZOIA010000209.1:0-9309 GCA_964579675.1 uncultured Planctomycetales bacterium
GTACTCGTACTTGTCCACCGCCCGCATCAGGCCCGTGTTGCCCTCCTGGATGATGTCCAGGAAGCTCAACCCCCGGTTCCGGTACTTCTTGGCGATCGAGACCACGAGCCGGAGATTGCCCCCCGACAACTTCCGCTTGGCATCCTCGTATTCGCCGAAGACGCGACGCAACGTGATTAGCCGCTCACCGAGTTGATCGCTGCTTTCCAGAACCAGCGATTCGAGCCCTTCCAGCTCATCCGCCATCACCTCCAGGTCCTCGGGCGGCAGGGTCGGGCGCTTCCTCTCGGCCACGAGCCGCTTCTCCAGATCGCACATCTTGCGGTGAAGCCCCTCCAGCTTTCGCATCAATGGGATGATCCGGCTCGTCCTGAGCGACAGTTCCTCCAGCAGCTTGGCGATCTTGCGCCTGCGCTGGGCCAACCCCCGAACCGTGGCAGCCCTCGCCGCCGCCGACATCCGCGTACCATTCAACTTCTGGAAGTCCGACTGGTTCAGGTCCATCAGCTTGCGGACCGTCGCGAGGTTCTCGGGCAGGAGCTTGGTGATGGTGTTCTTCGCCATCGCCTCGGAAGTGGAGACCTTCATGGTCCGATCGAACGGAAGCCGGCCGTCCGAGACCTGCTGCATGATCTCCACCGCCTGCCCGACACAATAATCGCTCTGCAGCACCAGTTTGCGGAACGCCATCCGGGTCAGCTCGATCTTCTTGGCCAGCGCGATTTCCTGCGGCCGCGTCAACAGCGGGATTTCCCCCATCTGCGTCAGGTACATTCGTACCGGGTCATCGATCCGGCGGGATCCGCTCTCATCCAGGATGCCCTCGGCGAGGAATCTCGCGGCGTGGGCCACCTTGTCGCGCTCGCTCTTCTTCTTCGGGGGCACCACCTTGGGTGGGTCATTGATGCCAAGGCGGTCCGCCTCCTCTTCGTCGATCATCTCGATGCCGTGCTCATCAAGCGTCATCATGATGATCTCGAGTTTGTCCGGGGAAATGGCCTCATCGGGAAGAATCTCGTTCATCTCCTCCCAGGTAAGGTATTTGCGCTCCTGCCCGCGCTCGAGCAGTTCCTGAATGGCCAGATCAACCGGGTCTATCACAAGCGTATCCGTATCTGACATCGTGGACTCCGTCTGTCTAACACCACGCCCTTGTCGGGCATTCGTGCGGCCTCTCATCCGCAGCATACATCTCTGTCACCCAACTGCCTGTGCTTCTACCCGTCGGGTCTCGGGGGAGGCTTCGCCGTGTCCCTTGGTCCGTTGACCCGGATCTCCGAGGTCTCGAAAAACCTCTTGCGGGCCCGGGCCGTCGAGAAATGAGGATTCTTCGCGCTGGCGGTCAATGCCCGCAACCGCTCGTCCTCCCCGGCCGGCGCCGAATTGCCGTCCGCCTCATCTGCCGTCTGCTCCCGCTGCCTGCGAATCTCATCCGCCAGGGCCGCCGTTTCCCGCGATCGTTCGAACGATTCGAGGCACACCCCGGCCCCCTTGATCACCGCTGCATACCCGCCCCGGCGTTCGCCGCGAGCCTGCAGATCGGTGACCAGCCGCCCGTACGCCGCCGATTCCAATCGGCCGATCAACTCGTCGAGCCGAAACGGCTCACCCGATTCCAGCATCCTCACCAATTCGCCCGCCACCGCCGACAGTGCAGGATCGGTGATCACCGACTGGTCGAGGTGTCCGGCGACGGCCGGGTAATGCTCCGGCTCGTTAAGCAATACCTCCATGATCTGACGCAGTGCTTCCTGCCGGGCATTTGCCCCTTTCCCGGCAGTATCGCCCTCGGGAGAAGTGCCGTTCACCGCTGGCGAAACTGATGAACGCCCCCCCGACCGTTTCGTCATTCTGCCCAGTTGCCGATGAAGGTCCTCGGCGGGAACCGACAGGACCTTGCTCAACTGGTTCAGCAGCAACCCCATCTCGATCGGGCCGATTGCCCCACGGCCAAGCCAGCCGGACAACTCCTGCAGATACGCTTCGATCGCCCGCCGACGGCCGGGGCCGGTCGCACTCGCGTGGTACTCCTGTGCAACCTGCTGCCACCTGAATTCTAGCGCTCCTACCGCGCTATTCAACACCCACTCAAAAGCCGTTTCGCCGCCCGATAACAGGTAGTCGCACGGGTCCTTGCCGTCCGGAACGCGCGCCAGCGCGACGTCCAGGCCAACCGTCAGGGTTACCGACAGGGCCCGATTGGCCGCCCGCTGGCCCGCCTCGTCCGAGTCAAACAGCAGCACCACGCGGTCGGTATACCGGCGCAGCAACCGGGCGTGCCCCTCGGTCATGGCCGTCCCCAGCGTCGCCACCGTCTCGGTGAACCCGAACTGGTGGGCCATGATGCAGTCAGTGTAGCCCTCCACCACGACAGCCCGGCCCTTCTCACTGATTCCCTCCCGGGCCCGGTCCAGGCCAAACAGGTGCGAGCTCTTGTCGAACAGGGCCGTTGCCGGCGTGTTCAGGTACTTGGCCGGATCCTCCCCCAGCGTCCGCCCCCCGAAGCCGAGAATCCGCCCCGTCACGTCGGCGATCGGGAACATGAGTCGATGGCGGAACGTGTCGTAGTACCCGCCGCGGGCGCTCTCCTTGGCCAATCCCGCCGCCACGAGCAACTTCACATCCACTCTGGCTGCACCGGCCTGGCGGATCAGGGAGTCGAAACTGTCCACGGCCAGCCCCAGCCCGAAGGCCTGAGCCATCTCCCGCGAAATCCCGCGGTCGGCAACGTATTTGCGGGCCGCCTCGCCGACTGAACCGTGGTAGTTGTTGCTGAAGACCCGTTTCGCCCAGTCATTAGCGCGGGCCAGGTCGGTCTTGCGGGGTCCGCCCGCCAAGGCTGACTCATCGTGCTCCAGGGAAATACCCGCCCGCTCCGCGAGCATCCGCCGTGCCTCGACAAACTCGACGTTCTCCTTCATTTGCACGAAGCTGAACACGTCTCCGCCGGCCCCGCACCCGAAGCACTTGAATATCTGCTTGGCCGGATGCACGTTGAACGAGGGCGTTTTCTCCTCGTGGAACGGGCAAAGCCCTTTGAAGTTAGCGCCCGCCCGCCGAAGGGTCACGTAGTCGCCCACCAAGCCTACAATGTCCACGGCGTCGCGGATTTGCCGCGTTATGATGTCTCGGTCAGCAATTGCCAACTCGCGTCCTCGGGAGTACCCCGGCACCCAGGCCGGCAAGCCGGCCTAAATTCAGACTTGGCCGAAAGTTAAGTCAAGACGGGTCGAGCCCGCCGCCATCTCCTCGCCTACGGGTAGGACCGAGAAATATAGCACGAGTTTCGGGGTCGGTCAAATGAACTTATGATTTTGTTAGAAAAAGAGTTACAGCAGAATAGACGCCTGCAAGTCGCATGCCGCCCGGGGACCGACGACGGACCTGCGACCGGGGACTGCGCGGTTGCCGCCGGCCGCCAACGGGAACTCACGATGCCCGGCATTCGGGCTCGTGGCCCCCGGGCAACCCGCTATGTGCCGTATCGGCCGAATTCGTGGGCGGCCAGGTACATGGCTTCGAGGTTCGCCAGGGTCCGGGCCTCGAGCGGAATCCTGAACGGCGCTGCCGTGGGCAGCAGGACAAACCGGCCACCCTCGCCCGCCACCTCGATCGCCTCCCGGACCTGTTGCCGAACGTCCTCCGGCGTGCCGGTCTCCAGCGTGTACGCCTGCACGGCACCCATGAGGCACATGCTGGCACCAAGCCGCTGCTTGACCTGGGCCAACGTCACGTCGGCCGTTTCGATCGGGAGCGTCTCGATTGGCTCCAGTGCGTCCGCCCCGATCTCCGCGATCATGTCCAACAGGTCCCGCAGCTTGCCGTGGCAATGGATGACGCTGAAGTTGCCCGAGGCGTGAATCGCTTCGGTCGCCCGCTTGTCCTGCTCGACCACGTAACGCCGGAAGTATACGTGCGGGTTCATCAGCGGTGCCCCGCAGTACTCCGGCCCCCAGAGCCGAAACGCCGTATTCTCCACGTGTGCACCGATCGTGTCGATCGCCCGCAGTACAAGTACCTGGGCCTTGTCCAGCAGCGCGCGGATCGGCCCATCGTCGTCATGGCACCGCATCACGAAGTCTTCAAAGTCGAACAGCCCGACCACGTGCCCGATCGCATCACCCACGCTGAAGCACAGGATACCTTCGTCGCCGACCCGGGCTTGAAGTTCACGAATTCGCTCGACATTGATCTGCGCCGGCGGCTCGGGCATCGAGAGGACGCGTTCGATGTCCTCGTCCGACTTGATCAGCGGCTCTACCTGCCAGTTGGTCATCATGCCCGGGTCACGTCGGGAGACGGCCCGGAGCGTACCCTTGGGGGTGTCGATCTCGGTGGTCAGCAGGGCCGGCGCGTCCGCCCGCCGCTCGTCCGTGCCGCGCAGGGCGTTCGGATCCCCGATAAGCACCTGGCAATCCACCGGCGCGCCCACGAAACTGTCACCGCAGGTACGCTCGAGTTCCATCAGCGGCGCATACGACGGCTCGTGATTGGCCCAGCCGTCGTCGAACGGCGAGTGTTCGTAGACCGTGACCGGCACCCGGTCCGGTTGCCCGCCCCGCAGGACCGCCACTAATCGTTCACGGGAAGTCATTCCAGCTTGTTCCGCCCCCCGAGCCCCGGCGCGGGGTGTCGTGCGTTCACGCATGGGCGGCCGGTTAGCCACGCTAAGGATCCGTCGCTCGCGCTCCGGGCTCTGATGAGAAACACCGCGAAACCGTCGGACCCGAGAACCACGCCCACTGTCCTTTCTGCCGCTCTCAAAAATCAACGCTGGGCGCGGTCCTGGCGGCTTCCTCGATTTCGAAATAATCGGCCTGCTCCACGCCCGCCAGGCCGGAATAGAACCTCCCCAGCGGCTTGCGGGTGAAGGCGTTAAGCTCCTTGACGGCCTCGTTGTAGCGCATGCGCTCGACCGACAAGCGGTTCTCCGTACCGGCCAGCTCGTATTGCAGGTTCTCGAACGCCCGGTTGGACTTCAATTCCGGATACCTCTCCTGCAGCACCAGCAGGCGGGCCAGGGCCGACTCGACCATACCCGCCGCCCGGGCTTTCTCGCGGACCGTCTTGGCCTGGAAATAGGCCTTGCGTGATTCAGCCACGCCCAGGAAGATCTTCTCCTCCTGGCCGGCGACGCCCTTCACGGTTTTCACGAGATTGGGGATCAGGTCGAACCGCCGCTGCAACTGGTTCTCCACCTGGGCCCACTTGCTGTTGACCCTTTCGTCCAGGTCAACCGCCTTGCTGTACCCACGGTAAACACAGCCGCCGAGAATCACGGCCCCGCCGACGATCACCAACAGGATGATGAGCAGCACTCGGGTCAAGTTCATGGCACTCCCTCGTGAAACGGACACTGTTGCCCCACAGGATGGGCAGAACCTTGCCCGGTCCTCCAGTGGGTTTCCGCATGATGGACATGTTTTACCAACCGCCGCCACCGGCACCACCTCCACCGAAAGAGCCCCCGCCGCCAAACGATCCGCCGCCAAAGCCGCCCCCGAACCCGCCGCCCCAACCCGACCGGCCTCGCCCCGTCGAGCCGCCGATCATACCCCCGAGGAGCAAGCCCGGCAGGAATCCGCCGCCACCCCACCGCCGGTGGCTGCCGTACCGCCTCGCCGAGTGGGTGACCACGCCGAACAGGATCCAGAACAGAACAAACAGGCCCCAACAGCAGGATTGCAGAACGGGCGACCCGCCGCTCGAACCGCGGTATCGATAGTCGGGGATACCGCTGAGTTGCACGTGGTGCTCATCGGCGATGCGGTTGGCGATCGCGATAGTGCCTTTCAACAAGCCGTCGGAGAACCGGTTCTGCTTGAAATACGGGATGAAGACGTCCTCCCTCAGGGACCCGCACCACGCATCGGGCAGCACGCCCCCCAATCCGTAGCCGACCTCGATGCGGTCCAGCCGTTCTTCCAGCGCGACCGCGACGAGCACGCCGTTGTCCTTGCCCTTCTGGCCGAGCTTCCAGAGCTCCCCGTGTCTGAGGACGAAGCGATTCAGGTCTTCCCCGTCCATGGTTCGTACCGTCAGGATCTTCACCTGGGCGGTCGTCTTCTGCTCCAGCTCGCCGAGCCAGCCTTCCATTTGCCTTTCGACCGCATCGTCGATGATGCCGGCGGTATCGACCACATAGCGGCCCGGGTCCTGGATGGTGACCTCCGCCCGGGCCGCGCCCGGCAGGGCGACGAGCAGCATCAGGGCAATCCTGCGCGGGGTTGGCCTGCCATTACCATGCATCGACGATCTTCCCCAGGGATTCGACGTCCTCGTAGAGGCTACGGAACCGGTCCCAGCCGTAATCGCCCGGCCGGTCCACGGCGGCCCGCACGCCGGGCAGCGGGCGCTCGATGACCTTCTCCACCGCGCTCAGGACCTGAGTCGCCGGCTGGGCTTCCTTCTGCCCTTTGAGCCACAGCAGGCCGCGGAGGGTGCGCACGAGGCCTTCGGCGATGTCGGCTTCAAGCTCGCCGAGGAGCTTCTGGCGACCGGCGGCCGCCAGCAATCCCTGCCGCATCCGGATCTGAATGCTCTTCAGTTCCCGTTCGCACTGCAAGCGGATGTGCGAATCCTCAAACGACAGGTCCTCGAAATGATCCTCGCCGAAGAGCGTCACGTGCTGCTGATGGATCTCGATCATCTCCAGCGGGAACGTGTCGAGCGAGGCCTTGATGTAGTCCGGGGTCATGATCAGCGGGGCCGATATCCGGGCCTTGCCGAGTTTCACGCCGTGCTCGGACAGGCGGCGCAGCATCTCCAGGTCCACCGACGCCAGGACGAGCACGCTTCGCGCCGTGTGCCGGGACGGATCGAACGAGCCGGCGGCGATTGCCCCGTAAACCGTCAATGCCACAGCATCGTCGCCGGCAAGCTCGCGCAGCAGCTCGGCGTATCGTCGGACCGGTTGCCGCATCGTTTCGGCGATGCGATCCAGCGCTGAAGATTCGCAGGTCATTTCACTTCTCACTTCCTTGATCCGTGTGAATCGTCGGTTTCACATCCGGGATACCACGCTGGGTAGCCGGCACCGGCCGGCCGGGCTTGCGCATCGGCCTCACCACTTCCCGCCAGACATGGTACGCCGGCCGCGGCCGCAGGTCCTTGTCGCACAAGCCGAACAGCCCGTCCTTGCCGCGATGAAAATCGGCCATGGTCAGATACACCGCCACGGTGATGAACTCGTAGTGGACCAGGTAGTCGATGGCCCGCCGGGCGAATGGGCCCTGTTTGGCGGGGCCGATCTTCTCGAACGCCCAGCCGAACTCGGTGCACCAGATCGGCTTGCCTGCATCGCCGTGCTTGACCATCACCGCGCGGTAGTCTTCGATTCGCTTGAAGTCGAACGCTTCGTCGCCCTGCGGTGCCTCGTAGGGCGGCCAGGGGTTCACCCCCACCGCATCACAATACGCTTTGCCGCCCTGTTTGTAGATCGTGTCCAGAAACCCGGGATTGCGACCTAGGTGCCCGCCCGTGCCCACGATGCAATCCGGGTCGCCGGCCTTGAGGGCCTGGTACGCCCGTTTGAGCCAGCGCGTATAGGCGATCGGATCGGCCTTCGGCATCCAGCCCGGGTCGATGTCCACATTGTTGCCGTACTGGTAATACCGGATCCGGCCCCGGTACCGTCTGGCAAGCCGGCGGCAGAATGCTTCAAACAGCGGTGCCGACTCCTCCGCCGGGGCGAACGTGCCCGCCTGGCCGGTCGGAGTCGCCCAGCCCGGCGTGGTTGCAATCAGGCCGATCACCTCGATGTCCATGTCCAGCAGGCGATTGAGGCCCTTCTTCTCCTCGGGGATCTGCCAGTTGTACTCGGCGGGCTCCTGCTCGATCGTCGCCCAGTCGAACCCGAACCGCGTTGCGGTGACGCCCGCCGCCTCGACCCGCTCGCTCAGTAGCCGGTTGAAGTCCTCGGGCATCTCATAGACCGTGCTCCGCCCGTCCCAGATGATGCCGCAGCCGAAGATGAACGGCCGCTCGCGCATCGCCCGCTCGTGATCCGCCTGGGTGACCCTGACCGGTTTGACCTTGAACTCAGCAAGCGCCGGCTCGCCGCCCGCTACCGCGCCCACCAGAAGGAAGGTCGCACGCATTCTCATGCGGCCCAGTGTACGCGCCTGCCGCGGAAAATCACACAGTCGGCACCCCGGCCCGGGTCTTGCCCTCTGCAGATGGGGTGAAAACCTGTCGGTAAGCGGACGCCTGCCCCCAAGATGCGGAAAACACACATCCCCGTTGCTGTTCTCGACCCCGATCGGCCGAAGAGTATGGAGTGACGGGCGCGATCACTCTGCTGGGCTGACCTACCCGGTGGCATGATGAAAGCGAGATGCCCGAAGTGCGGTCGGAAGCTTGCGTTCAGTGAGGGCGCCATTGGCCGGCGCGGACGCTGCGGTGCCTGCGGGCAAGTCCTGGCCGTCCTACGGCCCGGCAAACTGTACTGCCTGGAAACGGAGGCGGCCGGCGAGACGGTCATCGCAGCGAGCAAGACCATCATCGATGAAGAGCCGGGGCCGGCTCTTCCCTTACGCCCCCCCATACCCAAGAAGTTCAAGCTCGGAGATTGCCTCAGGTTGTACCAACCCTGGGTCGTGCTGTTGGCCTTCTCCGGGCTTGTCGGGGCCCTGGTGAGCGCCCCCGCCGTGTGGCGGACCTGGCAACGGCCAGCGACGCCGCCGGCCGATCCGGCGCACCTCGACGCTGCTGTTGCCGCTTCGCCCGCAGCCCCGGAGGTCCCCTCGTCGCCGGCGCCCACGTCCAACGCCCCGGCCTGGCAATCCATGACCCTGCCGGCAACCAGACCGTCGCCGTCATCGAGCCCGGCCCCATAGCCAACGAACTGACCGGATTCGTCGTTCTTCGTTCATCATGTCGCTGCCGTTTCCGGCTCCCGGGTGGGAGTTGACGCGTCCGGGGACCAGGATACACTTCACCGCCGCAGGGTCCACGGACCCGTAGCCGTGGATCCCGACGTGGGCCCCGTCGTCGGCGCCCATCCTTGCCCCGAACACGAATCGGAGATCCCTATGCTCAGAAAGTTGAATCGTTGCTCGCGCTGGCTCACGTTGATCGCGTCGGGGGCAGTGCTGCTGCAGGCCACCGGCTGTGATTTCGTCATGCAGGCCCTGCAGACCGGTTTCCTGGGGGCCATCACGGGAGGGGTCTACTACCTGGCCCGGAACATCTGACATCTGACAGCATGCTCCAAAACGGTGCGGGACGGGGCGCCAATGCTGACTGGCCGGTCTCACGCGGGTGCATGACACTTTGGGCGGCTTGTTGGAAGGCGCCGCCCCCAGGTGT
>CAZOIA010000210.1:0-9261 GCA_964579675.1 uncultured Planctomycetales bacterium
GGCCGAGCGCCCGGGCCAGAGCCGCGGGATTCCCGAGATCACCAGCTCGCTGTCGCTGTTCGCCATGCTGCGGCGCTACACGCTGGCGGTCCTGGGATCGGCCGAGCAGGCGGCCCTGCCCAGTGGCGTGATCTATACCGACGCCCCGGCCGATACCGAGACCTCGGAGGTCGAGCCACTGGACACCGTCGAGATGGACCGCGGCACGTGGATGACCATGCCCTTCGGCTGGAAGATCGGCCAGGTCAAGGCCGAGCAACCCACGACGGTCTACGGCGACTTCAAGCACGAGGTGATCAACGAGATCTCCCGCTGTTTGAACATGCCGTTCAACATCGCCGCGGGCAACAGCTCGGGCTACAACTACGCCTCCGGCCGACTCGATCACCAAGCGTTCTTCAAGGCGATCCGTATCGACCAAAACCACCTCGGCGACGTGGTCCTGGACCGCGTCCTCAGGGCGTGGCTCGACGAGGCCGTGTTGATCGAAGGGTATCTCCCGCAGTCCATTCGCACGCTTGATGCGGATTTCAGCCACCAGTGGTTCTGGGACGGCTTCGAGCACGTTGATCCGGCCAAGGAGGCCAACGCGCAGGCGACCCGCCTCGCAAGTCATACCACCACGCTCGCCGCCGAGTATGCCAAGGCGGGTCTGGATTGGGAGAGTGAGCTTCGCCAGCGGGCCCGCGAGGTCGAACTGATGCGCGAGCTGGGGCTGGAGCAGTCCGGAGTCCGCAGTCCGGATTCCGGAGACGCTGAGGAAGACGACGTCACGGAGGACGAAGATGCCGTTGCCGAAACGGCATGACGATGAGCCGCGCGCGGCGTTCGTGCGGCGGTGCATGGAGGATGACGTGATGAAGCGCGAGTTCCCAGACAGCGGTCAGCGGCTCGCTGTGTGTCAGAAGCAGGCGGACGTTTCCGCCACCGGCCACATCGACCTGGTCTGCGACCCCGGCAACATCACGATCGAGGCTGCCCAGGCCGAGGGCGATGGCGAGTCAATCCCGCGCTTCACGATGGTGGCGTACTCGGGCGATGCGATGCGCATCGAGGGCTGGCGGTTCCCGGTGGTCGTGGACTTCGCGGGGCTCATGATCCCGTCGCAGCGCCGGCCTGTTCGGTTCGGGCACAGCATGTACGCCGGCGTGGGGCACACGGAGCGCATCGCCGTCGAGAACGGCCGGCTGGTGGCCGAGGGCGTCGTGTCTCGCGACACGCTCGCGGCCCGGGAGGTCGTAGCGAGTGGAAGGCGAGGTTTCCCGTGGCAGGCGTCGCTCGGCGCGGCCGTGCAGCAGTCCGAGTTCGTCCGAGCCGGCAAGGCGATGACGGTCAACAGCCGGACGTTCGAGGGCCCGCTATACGTTGCCCGCAAGACAGTGCTGGGCGAAATCAGCTTCGTGGACCTCGGGGCAGACAGTAATACGGCCGCGACCATCGCGGCACAACAGCAGGAGAGTCAATCCATGGACGAGACGAAAGACACGGAGGTCGTTGAGGCTTCTGAGGCGCCGGCCGAGCCGGAAGTCACGCGTGACCAGGCGGCGGACGAGGCCGGCAAGGAGGCCGGCCCGCCCGTCGATCCGGTGCCGGAGATCCGCGCGCAGGCCATCGCCGAGACGAAACGCCTCGCCGCGATCCGGCGCATCTGCAACGGCCGGTTCCCGGAGGTCGAAGAGAAAGCCATTGCCGAGGGCTGGAGCACGGACAAGTGCGAGCTCGAGGTCCTCCGCGCCTCACGGCCCAAGGCGCCGGCCGTGCACGTGGTGGACAACGCGATGGACGGCCAGGTCCTCGAGGCCGCGTGCATGCTGACCGCCAAGCTCGCGGACGTGGAGGAACTCCACGACGAGAAGACGCTCGAGACGGCCAGCAAGCGGTTTCGGGGCGGGATCGGTTTGCAGGAATTGCTGCTGGAGGCAGCCTGGGCCAACGGCTTCACCGGTCGCAACTTCCGCGACAGCCGGTCCGTGCTTCGCTACGCCTTCGGCCACAACCTTCAGGCCGCGTTCTCGACGATCGACATCGGCGGGATCCTGTCGAACGTGGCGAACAAGTTCTTGCTCGAGGGCTTCTTCAGCGTCGAGCGGACGTGGCGGAACATCACGTCCGTCCGCAACGTCAGCGACTTCAAGACGGTCACGAGCTACCGGTTGATCGGCAAGGACCAGTACGAGCAGGTCGCCCCCGGCGGCGAACTCAAACATGGCACCCTGGGTGAGGAGAGCTATTCCAATAAGGCCGACACGTATGGCCTGCTCCTGTCCATCGACCGGCGGGACGTCATCAACGACGACCTGGGGGCGATTACGACGGTGCCCCGCAAGCTCGGGCGCGGTTCGGGCCTGAAGATCAACGACGTGTTCTGGACCATCTTCCTGAACAACGCCAACTTCTTCAAGGCCGCCAACAACAACTACCTCGAGGGCGCCGACACCGTCCTGAGCATCGACGGTCTGAGCAAGGCCGAGCAGACGTTCATGGACCAGACGGATGCCGACGGAAAGCCGATCGGCATCATGCCGGCGGTTCTGCTGGTGCCCACGGCGCTCTCGGCGATGTCGACGATGCTGTTCAAGTCGCTGGAGATCCGCGACACGACGGCCAGCACCAAGTACCCGGTGGCCAACCCGCACGCGGGCAAGTTCCGGGCCGAGGTCAGCCGCTACCTGGCCAGCGCTCAGTACACGGGCTCGTCGGCCAAGGCGTGGTACTTGCTGGCCGATCCGAACGACCTGCCCGTGATCGAGGTCGCGTTCCTGAACGGCCAGGAGTCACCGACGATCGAGACGGCCGAGGCGGACTTCCACGTACTGGGCGTCCAGATGCGCGGCTACCACGATTTCGGTGTCGCGCTGCAGGAGCCCAAGGGCGGCGTGAAGGCGAAGGGCGGGGCATGAGTCGGTTCTGGGCGAGAAGGCACGCCAGGCGGAGGTGATGAACGCACAGTCTCCGCCTCTCCTGAACCGCTGATTGCCGTGAAGAGGCGACACGGATGTTGGCCAGATTCATTCATGCCGGCGATGCGATCGACTACACCCCCACGGCTGATGTCGCCGCCGGGGATGTTGTCGTGCTCAACAATCTGGTGGGTGTGGCTCGGAGCGATATCCAGGCGAACACACTGGGGTCCCTGGCGATCCGGGGAGTGTTCGAGTTCCCCAAGGTCACCGGGGACAGCGCCTTCGTGCTGATCGGGATGGCGGTCTACTGGGATGCGGCCAGTCGGCTGGCCACCCCCTGGAGCGACGGTGGAGCCAACAAACTGCTGGGCAAAGCGGTATCGACGGCTGGCGAGAACGATCTCACCGTCCTCGTGCTGCTGCAACAGTTGATGACTTAGCGGATGAGGGGATTAACAAGGAGACGAAGGACATGTTGACAACGTTCATTCACGAGGGCGATGCGGTCGACTACACGCCGGGCGCAGATGTCGCGGCGGGAGATGTGGTCGTTCAGGGTGAGCTGGTCGGCGTCGCGAAGACCCCGATCGCGGCGAACGTACCCGGGGCGCTGGCGGTCACGGGCGTCTTCGACTTCCCGAAGGCCACCGGCGGCGGGACCGCGATCACGGTTGGCAACCAGGTCTACTGGGACGTGGCCGACGGTGAGGCCAAGACCGACGCTGAGGCCGGCGCCAACAAGCTCATCGGCAAAACGGTGAAGGCCGCGGCGGACGCGGATGCGACCGTGCGCGTGCGACTGAGCCAGTGAGGCACCGATGGCGGACCTGCTTGAGAAGGGCGCGGCCTGGCTGGAGGACCAACGTCATGAGCACATGACGCGGACGGTGGTCTACGAGCGCGACGGCGAGTCCGTTGAGGTCGCGGCCACCGTCGGGCAGACAGTCTTTCGGATCGACGACGGATACGGCGCCACGATTCGGCACGTGCGGCGGGATTATCTGATCCGGACGGCCGACTTGGTGCTCGGCGGTCAGCCGACACTGCCGCAACGCGGTGACCGGATCAAAGAGACGCAGGACAGCAAGGTGTTTGTTCACGAGGTCATGGGACCGGGCGGCAACGAGCCCGACTGGCGGTATTCGGACCCCTACCGCCGGACATTGCGCATCCACACCAAGCACGTGGCGACGGAGGAGGCATAAGTGGAAGACTGGATGATCCAACCGGTGGTGCAGTACGGCTTCCTCGGTTTCTCCATGGTGCTGCTGGGCGTGGTCATCTGGCTGATCCGGAAGCTGCTGGATGTCCTGGAGGCCAACAACCAGATCATCGCTGCCAACACAGAGGCGATTCGCGACCTGACGGCGATGACCAGTGATCTCATGAAACTGAACCGCTCGTTGCACGACAAGATCATCTCGCGGCCGTGTATTGCCCGGGAGGAAGTGTGACGTGGCTGACATCACTGACATCGCCGATGCCGTCGCCGCCGAGCTGAACGCCGGCTCGTTCGGTCAGGAGTTCACCGCCGAGCGGCACTATCGGCCGGTGTTCGACTTGCCGGAGATGGGGACGCTGCACGTGACGGTGGTTCCCCAGGGCATGACGATCGAAACGGCCGGCCGGGGCCGAAGCCAACACGACTGCCGGATCGACATTGCGGTGCAGAAGAAGTTCGAGAACGGCGATGCAGACGAGCTCGACCCGCTGATGGCGCTGGTGGAGCAGATCGCGGACCACTTCCGGTTCAAGCGGCTCGAAGGGCTCCCTGATGCGGTGTGGGTCAAAACGGAGAACGCGCCCATCTACGCCGCCGAGCACATGGAGCAGAACCGGGTGTTCACCAGCGTCCTGACGCTGACGTTTCGCGTGGTGAGGTGATCGATGGCCACCCAACGTAGATGGATCCAGGCGGCGACGGTGGCGATCGACGAGGCCACCGGCGAGCTGCTGGTCCGCACCGGCGGCGGCATCGAAGTCAAACGCGCGATCATCGATGCCGCCAGCGACGCGGCTCAGGGCAACGAAATCATCGCCGGCGTTTCGGGCAAGCGGATCTGTGTGCTCGGTATTTGCCTGCTGGCCGAGGAAGCGGTGGACGTGACGTTCTACTCGGGGCCGGCAGATACAGGGACGGCATTGACGGGGCCGATTCCGGTCGGCGACCGGGGCGGCTTCGTCCTGCCCATGCCGTCGGACCCATCGATGCCCTGGCTGCAAACCGAGCCAGGTGAGCCATTGACGGTTGGCCTCAGTGCCGCCTGGCGATGCGGCGGCTGGGCCGTGTACTCCGAGCAGGAAGCGCAGGCATAGAGATGGCCCGAATCACGATCGATACGACGGACGCTCAATACCAGCGGCTTCTGGACGGACTGACCACATTGCACGACACCCTCCGGCCGAGGCTCGCGTTGCTGAAGCAGATGGATCGAGGCAGGCAGCAATGGTGGCTGCATCGTGACCCCCTGCTGCGGCAGACGATTCGGTTCACCCGCGACCTGGCCGCGTTCCTGGACGAGGAGCAAAGCGCATGACCGAGGGCAAGAACTTCTCCGGCCAGTCGACGCCGTCCATGCTCGACACAGAGTACCGTCGCTGCAACTTCAGCCAGCCAAGCCCAATCGACGAGGACGGCAAGAAGCGAGGGGTCCGACTGTTCCCCGGGGACGACACGCCACGAGCGTTCATCGACTGCAACCTGACCAACTGCGAGCCGCCGCCCGGATCCACGGTCACGCGCTGCAACACGAGCGTGATAGAGCCCGACGTGGCGCTGCGAACCGTAGAGGTGGAAATCGACGGTGAGATCATCACCCACGAGGTGCGAGGTAGCCGCCTGCATGGCCGCTGGGACGCGGAGACCAAGCGGTACCGCTACCTCTCGCCGCCCATAGAGACTGAGTGGGGGGTCAGGTAATGGCGCTGGCGTATCACGTGTCATCTCAGAGCGGCTCGGCGAACAACAGCGGCTCGTCCGAGTCGGTGATCGTCAGCGGTATCGAGGCCGAAACGACCGCCGGCAGCGACGTGGTGACGCTGGATGAGGACCCGACGTCGGTGATGGCTGGGGATACGATCCGGATCGCCGAGCGAACCGACGGGATCCACGGCACCGACATCTTTGAGATCATCGATGTCGGGTCCTTTCAGGTCCGGGTCAGTCCCACGCCGGCGGTGAGCGCTTCCGGGCTGACGTGGACGATCGGCGGTGCGTTTGCCTCGCCGCAGAAGGCCGCGGACTGTGTCGATCCGGGCGATACGATCTGGATCAAGGACGATGGGGATTACCTGCCGAACGGGGCGCCGATCATCACCCTCAAGACCAAGGGCACGATCGCTCAGCCGATCGTGGTCGAGGGCTATCGCCAGACCAAGGGCGACGCTACCGCCTTCTTCCAAGCCAACACGCATATCTGGCCGAGCGATGCCCGGTTCGACGACTACCGAGTGTGTCTGGACTGCAACGGGACCAGCTACGCCGGGATTTCCAAGGGCAGTCTGTCATGGCAGCTCAACTATGTGTTCAGGAACGTCCAGGCGCAGAACCGTGCCGGCGGACAGGCGATAGACATCGCCGGCGCGGTGTTCGTGAACTGCGCGGGTCGGAACAACTTCGTCGACCTGTATGCGTCGGATCCGTGCCTTGCGCTGAACTGCCTGTTCGATGGCTTCACGATCCAGGGCGCATACGGGCCGGTGGACGCATTGGGATGCGAATTCATCAATGGAGCCGGTACGCCCTACACGGGCGCGGGATTGCTGCAGTTCTGCCGCCTGTTGAATAATGACAATCACGCGGTCAACACGTCATCGATGTCCAACCCGCGGGTGATCCACTGCACGATTGTCGGGAGCGACGCGGCCAAGGCAAGTGGCAAGGCGGGCCTATTCTTCAGTGCTCAATCCGCCCTCGCCGCGAACAACATCATCCATAACTACGCCATCGGCGTGAAAGCCTACGAAGAGGCCGGCCCAACCATCGCCCTGAGAAACAACCTGATCACAAACTGCACGACGAACTACGAGAACGTACCACCCGGCGTGGGCGACGTGATCGCCGATGATCCCGCATTCGTGGATCCGGCCAACGGCGATTATCGCTTGCGTTCGATCAGCCCGGCGATCGACCGGGCCTTGCGTTCGGGTGATATCGGAGCCGAGCAACGTCCTGGTAATCATCACGGGCTTCTGCGGATGGGGGCAGGGTGATGGTCGGCATGAGAATTCACACACGAGACGATGTGCCCAAGGTCCTTCGCCAATTGCGGCGAGCGAACATCGAATCACTGGGTCATGCGGGCGCCGCAATCCGCCTGGCTGCCCGGCGGTCCATTCGGCGAAGCCCGAAGCCCTCACTACCGGGCACGCCGCCGAAGACCAGGCGCGGGCAACTGCGCCGGGCGATCCTGTATGCGGTCGAGAGACACCAGCAGCGTGTGGTGATCGGCCCGGCCTATTCGATCGTTGGCCCGTCAGCGATGGCGCACGAATTCGGCGGGCGCTTCCGGCATGAGCGATACGACCGCCGTGCATTCATGGGCCCGGCGCTAGAAAAGGTCAAGGATCGACTGCCTCGGATGTGGATCAGTTCGGTGAGATAAGGAGACGGTCATGGCGATCAAGTTAGGCATGGAGGCAAAGCTGCTCTACGGAGCCGCCGGGGCGACGGCCACCACGGAGCTGACCAACGTCAAGGACGTGACGCTGAACCTGGAGACCGGTGAGGCGGATGTGACCACCCGGGGCAACCAGGGCTGGCGAGCGACGGTCGCTACCCTCAAGAACGGCAGCGTCGAGTTCGAGATGATCTGGGACACCAGCGACGCCGGCTTCACCGCGATCCGCGAGGCGTACTTCAACAACACGGCGATTGCCCTGGCCATCCTGGATGGGGCCAACGGCGAAGGGCTCGACGCAGACTTTTCGATCACCAACTTCACCCGCAACGAGCCGCTGGAGGAGGCGATGACCGTCAGCGTGACGGCCAAGCCGACCTATTCAACCCGGGCGCCGGCCTGGGTGACGGGGAGCTGATCCATGAAGACGTTCCAGGACAACAACGGCCGGACCTGGACGATCACGGTCAACGTGGACGCCATCAAGCGCGTCCGTTCGCTGCTGGATGTCAACCTGCTGGACGTGGTGGACGGCAAACTGCTGGAGCGGATCGTCAGCGATCCGGTGCTGCTGTGTGACGTGATCTACTGCCTGGTCAAGCCCGACGCCGACGCCCGGCAGGTCACGGACGAGGACTTCGGCCGGGCGATGGCTGGTGACGCGATCGACCATGCCACCACGGCTCTGCTGGAGGAACTCGTGGATTTTTTCCCCGGGCCGAAGCGCCGGGTGCTGGCCAAGGCCCTGGCCAAGCTCAAGGCGCTGGAGGCCCGGGCGCTACAAGTGGCCGAGACGCGGCTGGACGATCCGGAGTTGGAGGCACAGATCGAGGCCGCCCTGAACGAATCGATTGCTGGCAGCTCATCTGGCAGCTCGCCGGTGTCGTCGGCATCGATCCCGGACCGTTGACGCTGCGGGAGCTGCTGGCGATGGCCGAGGCCAAGGTGCGGGACCACTGGGCCCATACGTCCGCGATTCTGGCGATGATCGCCAACGCGCATCGGGACCCGAAGAAGACCAGGCCGTTCACGCCGGCGGACTTCAACCCGCTCGAGCAGCGGTCACAGAACGAGTCGGTTATTCGAGGCAACGATCTGTCCATCCTCAAGAGCGTGTTCGTGGACAGAAGCAAGAACGCAGGAAGGAGCGTGACAGGATGTTCCCACGGAAGGTAATGCAGACGTTGTTGTTGGCGCTGTTGGTGGTGATTCTCAGCCCCGGCTGTGAGGTCAATACCGAGCCGATCGAGCGGGCGAGCAACCGCATGATCGACGAGGTCGTCTCGCCGGCCGTCCAGAAGGCGGTCACCGACCTGGGCCAGCGATCGGCGGCGCTCCAGGGCCAGGGGTCGCTGATCAACCCCGGCTACGTGATGGATGGCTACGGCATCGTCGGCACCGGCTTTGTCTGGACGGCCAGCGTCAAGCTCGACGGCGTCAGCGCCAATCTGGCCGGCGCAACACAGGCTGACCAGGGGCCGGATGTCATACCTGTCCCGCCGGCGCCCGACGCGACGAAGGAGGAACCAGAGTGACGCGAATGCGAAGGATCGCTCGTTCGATGGTCTTGTGGCCGATCCTGCCGCTGGTCTGCACCGTGCCGACCGCCGGGTGCGCCACGGGCGATTTCGTGTTGGTCAAGATCGTGAGGAGTGAATCCGGGCCACAGACAGTTATGGAGGTTCAATCCGATGGAGACACTGCGTCAGATCCGAGCGTTTCTGAGCGGCAAGAAGACG
>CAZOIA010000211.1:0-9241 GCA_964579675.1 uncultured Planctomycetales bacterium
CTGCAGCACCAACACCTTCACCGGAACCCGATCCGCCTGCGGCGGCATCGGCTGGGTCTACGGCGGGGCGGGCACGATATACACGAAACTCCCCAGCCAGGCCTACGGCGATTTGCTCCTGGACAACTGCTCAAACCCCGGGGCCGACACCCCCATTACCTCGGCGATGACATTCAACGAGCTGTCGGTGGCGGCGGGGGCGGCACTCGATCCCCACCAGGCGATCGTGGTCGATGATCTGCGCGTGCGGACCTCCGGCCGGTTGACCCACCCCGCCGACGAAACCAGTATCGACGTGACGGTCCAGAACGATGCCGTCATCGAGACCGCCGGCTCGATCCAGGCGAACGTTGACCTGACCGTCCTGGGCAACATGACGATCGACGGCGACAGTTGGATCTCCGTGGACAACAAGGGCTATACTGCGGCATCGGGTCCCGGCGCGGGCGAGAGCGGCTCCTCGTACGGTGCCGGCGCGGGCTACGGCGGTGATGGGGGCAACAGTAAATCCGATTACGCCATCGGCGGCTCAGCCTATGGCTCGATCACCGGGCCGACGGACCTGGGCAGCGGCGGCGGCAACGGCACCTCCGGTTCCACGGGCGGGCCCGGCGGCGGAGCGACTCGCCTGGACGTCACCGGCACGCTCCAGGTCGATGGGACAATCAGCGCGAACGGAAGCAACGGGGCGGGCAACTACAGTGGCGGCGGCTCCGGCGGGAGCATCTATCTGACCGCGGGCACGTTCACCGGCACCGGCGTCATATCGGCCAACGGTGGCAACGCTCCCAGCTCCTCGTATGGTGGTGGCGGCGCCGGTGGCCGGATCGCCATTACCTGCAGCACCAACACCTTCACCGGAACCCGATCCGCCTGCGGCGGCATCGGCTGGACTTACGGCGGGGCGGGAACGATATACACGAAAGACTCCGGCCAGACCTTCGGCGACCTGCTCATGGACAACTGCTCAAACCCGGGCGCGTGGACGCCGCTCACCTCGCCCGTGGCGTTCAACGTGACAATCGCCAGCGGCGCCGTTGTCTACCCGGCAGCGGCGATGACGATCGGCGATCTGGAGGTGGCGGCCGACGGCACCCTGACCCACCCGGCAGGAGAAGAGGCGGGCATTAACATCACGGTCCAGGGCGACGTGCTCATCGACGTCAACGGCTCGATCAGCGCCGACGGCCGGGGATACCCCGCGGATACCGGGCCTGGGGCCGGGTCGGTGGGTTCCGGGTATGCCTCCGGCGGCGGCTACGGCGGCGAGGGAGCAGACAGCCGTTACCAGTACGCGTCGGGCGGTCCTGCCTACGGCTCCATCACCGAGCCGACGGATCTGGGCAGCGGCGGCGGCACCGGGTCCAGCGCCATTGGCGGCGCAGGGGGCGGGGCGATCCGCCTGGACGTCAGCGGCACGCTCCAGGTCGATGGGAGCTTGAGTGCCGGCGGCGCCAACGGCACGGGCAGCCACGGCGGCGGCGGCTCGGGCGGTAGCATCTATCTCACCGTGCACGCCCTCACCGGCGCGGGCTCCATTACCGCTAACGGGGGCAACGCCGGTACGGTCAACTACGCCGGTGCCGGCGGCGGCGGGAGAATCGCAATCTACTACGGCACGGACAGCTTCACCGGAGCCCGTTCCGCCTGCGGCGGCAGTGGGTGGACTTACGGCGGGGCCGGCACGATCTACGCGAAAGACGCCGCCGAGCCGGCGGGCGACCTCCTCGTGGACAACTGCGCCGGCACCGGTGCCTGGACTCCCCTCACGTCGCCCGAACCCTTTGACGTCACGGTCGGCAACGGGGCCGTCGTCTATTCGACGGGCTGCGTGACAATCGGCAACTTGAACGTAGCCGCGGCCGGGCTGATCACCCACCCGCCGGTACAAGCCGGCGTTGACCTCACCGTGCAGGGCGACGCCCTCATTGACGTCGGGGGTTCGATCGCGGCCGTCGGCCGGGGTTACGGCCCGGGCGAGGGGCCCGGCGCGGGCAGTGTGGGTTCGGGCTACGCCAGCGGCGCCGGCCACGGCGGCCAGGGAGGAAACAGCAAGTACGACTACGCCCTCGGTGGTCCCACCTATGGTTCGTTTACCCGTCCGGCGGACTTCGGCAGCGGCGGCGGCAGCGGGTCCGGCGCCACTGGCGGCACCGGCGGCGGCAGAATCCGCCTCAGCGTCAGCGGACAGCTCCAGCTCGACGGCCAGTTGAATGTCAACGCAACCAACGGCTCCGGTAACCATGGAGGCGGCGGCTCCGGCGGCAGCATCTACCTCGCCGCGTACACGCTGACCGGCAGCGGTTCCATCACCGCCAACGGCGGCAACGCCGGCAGTGTCAACTACGCCGGCGGCGGCGGCGGCGGACGAATTGCCATCTATCACGGCGGAATGGCAGGCTTCGACCCGGCGAACATCACCGTTGACGGCGGCACCGGATGCAATAGCGGCGAAAACGGCACGGTCTATCTGGATTCGCTCCAGCCGCCACGGGTCCTGTTCCACGTGCCGGAAGCGTGGCAGGCCGATCCCGTCGATCACGCCGATGTGACCTTCGACTCGTCCATGAACCACACCACGTTCACCACCGCCGATGTGGTCATCACCACGCCGTCGGGAACCATCCCGCCCGGTGATATCACCATCTCGCACACCCAGGGCCGTACCTATCGAATCAGTTTCCCGATCCAGTCGGCAGATGCCGACTACGAGATCCAGGTCGGCCCGCACATCGAGAGTCTGTTTGGGGAGGAGATGGACCAGGACGGCGATGGCATCCCCGGCGAGGAGCCGGACGATGTCTACACCGGCGGCTTCAGCATCGACACGACGCCCCTGCTGATCGACAGCGCGGTTTCGCGCAAGACGCACGCCGCGGCCGGCGAGCTCGACATCGACTTGTCCGTATCGGCGGTGCAGAGCGCGTCCATCGAAACCCGCTCGGGCGGCGTGACCCGGGTCATCCTCACCTTCAATCACGCCGCCACGGCCAGCGACGGCGTGCTGGACGAGTCGGAAGTCGCCCTGTGGTGCGGCGGAGTGCCGTGCGGCAACGTCGATAGCGTCTCGGTCGCCGGCGATTTGGTCATGACGATCGACATCTCGGGCGTGCCGGATGAATCATGTCTTCAGATCACGCTGACCGGCGTCATCGAGTCGGGAACGGGCTATCCGCTGTTCGTGGACAACGACCTGCACATCCGGGTCCTGCTGGCCGACACGAACGGCGACGGCAATGCCGACCTGATCGACATGGCCCAGGTCAAGAGCATGAACGGCGCGGGCCTCGAGGCCGCCACCGTCCGTTTCGACCTGAATCTTGATGGCAGCATCGACCTGATCGACATGGCCCTGGCCAAGAGCCGAAACGGAAACGCGGTGAGCTGCCCGTAGCTTCGGCGCGATGATGAATCGTGAGAGAAGCCCGCGGCAAGCGTGCCGCGGGCCTGGTTGTTGCTTGACCGTGCCGTTTCGGCCGCGGTGACTCTCGCAGGCGGCTGCTCGTCGCCCGGTCTTATTCGCGCGACCGCACGACCGCCAGCAGGCGGCCGATGGCGTAATCGAGTTTGGCCTCCGTATCGTACGTCCCGTTGAGGATCGCCTGGCGAATCTCCATCACCTTGTCCACCCGAACATCAGGGTCCAGTTCAAGTGTGCTCAGCAGTTGGCCCATTTCTGAGATCTCGACACGATCGGCCACGGGTGCTGCCCGCGCTGTATCACCCCCGACGTTCCGGGCACCCTCTGCCCTTCGTTGAGGCGTCGCGCCCGGCGGGCTCGCCGTGCCTTTGATCGGAGGAATGTCGCTCATCGCGGATCACCTTACCCTGTAACCTGTTCCCGTCCAACGCTCCGGCGTCGGGGGCGACGGGATCGACTCGATCCAAGCCTGTTCTCCATGCCGACGGATGCTTGGGCTCCTCTGCCTTCTCGCCTCCCGGGCGCAATAGAAGCCTTGCCTCCGCTCGGGCATTCTTCCGTGAAACGCCGACAGCTAGATACTGATTACCCGCCCAGGATGTCGGAAGGCCAATCCGTCAGCCCGCTCTCGCGGTGCTCTCGCACCAATACTGTTATCGACGAGACTCTCGGACCTTCTTGAGGTTTTTGATCCAATTTGACGGGATCTCGCCGCACTTTTGTGTCGCAGATATCGTGGCAGGGCCTCACGGGCACCCCATATGTTGGTTATGGGACGCTATTCCGGCCCACTTGGCCGCCCGCGTCAGCCGACCGCCACCGGTGCTGGATGTGTCCGACGGCCGCGATCAGACGCAACTTCCCGGAGTTGATGAAGATACGCCAGCAGGTCCTTTTCGCTGAATCGCCTCAGGAACTCTGCGTCTGCCGTGGGATTCAACCGGCGGATGTGATCGATAATGTCCCGCTTGCTCATGGATTCCGCTCCCGCTTGGGGGTCTCCTGCCCTGCCAGCCGGTGCCGCTTGCCGCGTCCGGATGAGATATCGGCGGCAAGGGGACAATACCTTTAAGTCTAGCAAGGGTAGAATGTTGCGCCCCGAAGCGCACTTCTTGCGCCAGGCACGTTCCGTCGGGGCGCGGGTGCACGGGCAGGCTTGGCCGTCACCCTTGGGCAGTACCGGAGAGCGAAAAACGACTACGGGAGACAAGGGGTCAGGGCGAGCGCGGGGAAAGTGGGCAGGGACAGGGGGATACGAACGTCAGATTGTGGGTATAGGACCTCGCAGCGAGTACACTACGGGGGCAACACCGCCCGAGTTGGGCATGGCGAGGTACCGATTCACACTTAAATGCGGGAGGTTCAAGTGACCATGAGAGTGCAGGGAAATATGCTGGCCATCATTGCGGGGGCAGCCTGGCTTGTTCCGTGCGCCTCGGCCGTAGCGGTGGAGGGAACAATCACCATACCCTGCATGACCGGCCGGCCGGAGCGGCAGCCCTTTGTCGGCCATCCCGGATGGGTGGATGTCTATGCCCGCGGCAACAGCACCGGGGTTGTCTCGCGGATTGGCCCCGATGCCAGAATCGATTTGCCCCAGCCGAGCGAGCCCGTCTGTTTGATCGCCATGTTCGACAAGATCGAGACGCCCCCCGTCATCTTGCCCAAATGGCCGCTGAAGCCCGGGAATCTTGACGTGCCGATCGCCACGGCGTACGCCTGCGCGCCCCCCGGCTACCCGGAGGTCTGGGACAGGGAATATACGGTCAGGGGTAAGGAGTTCTGGCAGACCTTCGTGGCGCCGTGCACGCAGCTTTACGGCTGCAGCGTCTTTGACGGCCCGAAGATCGTCTGGTGGGGCAACAAGATCAACGTCAGCGTGCACGAAGGGGGTGCGAACACGGACCCGATCATCATGAAGGATAGCTGGGAAGGCAGCGAAGGAGTGTTCCGGGTCAGTGCCGGCCACAGCGACCACGAGTTGCCGCGGATCGGCTGGCGGCACGGGGATATCGAGCTCGTGCCGGGGCGCAAGTATGCGATCTGCGTCGGGGGATATCGGCCTCACGGCGGCGAGCAACTCGATCTGGACGCGTTCATCCGTCCGGACAAGGGCGACGGCTACGGCCCCGGAGAGGCGGTCAACCACCGCACGCGGACCGGCGGTGACCTCTGCTGCCTGCTGTTCGGCAACGTAACCGGCCAACTCGTCGAGAACCACATCCGAACCGAGGAATGGGAGATCTTCATTCCCAAGCGCCCGCCGACCCGGAATTGGGGACAAACGTTCGTCGCTCACGGTGTGAGTCTGGCGGGCGTTTCGTTCTGGGGCAGTAACGGCAGTTCAGACCCTCTCACGTGCGAGGTGCGGGTCCTCGAGGGCGGCCCCGGGGGCAAGCAGATCGGTCCGGTGAAAACCGCCCGGGGACACGACTCGCCGGATCGCCCCATCATTCGCTATCCGGATATCCCCGGGCAGCTCCCCGGCTGCGAGGCGTACTACAGCCTGCCTTGCGATTCGTTCCAGATCGGCTACCTGCCCGACGAAGTGCCGCTCGAACCCGACCGGACCTACTACATCCAGCTCAGCGCCAGCGAGCCGCTGATGATGTACGCCGACGGGGAGTACTATTATCGAGGCTACGCCCACTACGAAGGTCTCAAGGCCGAACAGATGCGCAAACACGCCACGTTCCACTCGACGCGATGGACGCTCGCCATGAATATCGTCACCTATGAGAATCCCGGCGGCGTGCCGACCGATTTTGTCAAGGCCGTTCCGCGTCCGCCGCCCGGGCCGGATGGGAATCTGATCGTCAACGGTGGGGCGGAAACGGGCGACTTCAGTTGGTGGCAGGTGGGCGCCGACCCCGTCATTGACCCCTCGACCCATCTTCCCGAGCCGCGCACCCACTCGGGGCAACATCGTTTCGGCATCTCGATCGGGTGGAACAAGGCGGACATGTACCAGTATCAGGAGGTTCCCGGCATCGCGGCGGGTCAATCGTACGTTGCCGGTATGTGGGCGTCTCATCGCGACGGTACCGACGAGTTCGCCCAAGTGCTCTGGTGCGATGGGCCGTTCGGCGGCGACGAACACCTCCTGGCCCAGACCGAGCAGGAAGCGAGTCCGCAATGGAAGCACTACGAGGGCGAACCATTTGCGCCCACGAAACCCACGGTCACGATTATCGTGCGCTACAAACACACGAAGGCCACCAACATCGCCAGCATTCATGTGGACGACGTCTATTTGAAGAAAGCGAAATAACCCGGGGCCGCTCGTGGTTTCGCCCAGCCGCTCGCGGCTTCGCGGCTGGCAGCAACGGACAGTAGCAACAGGCGCATTCCGGGGCGGTTTCTCACTTCGTATTCTCCCCCCACCGCCGGGTACCTGACACCGCACCCCAGAAGTGGTATAATGAAACCGAGTCGCGGCGACTACTCACTCTTGCGCGGCCCGTAAACGGCAACCGAAGCCCAGAAAGCCCCGGACGGGTTTGTAGTACGCGCATAGCGGCCTCCACGGTAAGAGCCGGTTCCAACCGGTAAGAGCCGGTTCCAACCGGTAAGAGTCGGTTCCAACCGGTCAGAGCCGGCCTCTGTGAGGCCGGTGTTTCCTCGGATGGGAAGACCTCATGCCGCGACGAAGCACCGGGCTCACAGAGCCCGGCTCGGAGCGGTTATCGACGGTAAACACGTACGACTAGCTCGGGTCCTCTGGATGCTTCAGCGGCCGCGCAGGATCCAACAACGCGTGCAGGGTCCAGGTCCGAAAGGTCCGGGCAACCGTTGCTGACGGAGAGAGTGATCGAGATGAAGTACCCGACGCCATCAAGGTATACCGGTTTCCGCCGCTCGCCCTTGTCGTGTGTCGGCCTTGCCGTGTTGGCCGTCTGGACGCACGCAGCGATCAGCGTGGCCGATCCGCCGGACTATCCGATTCCGATCCACCGCGACAACGGGCTGGCCAACGTCTTCGCCAAACTCAACGGCGGGCACCAGGCCAAGATCGTCTACATCGGCGGCAGCGTTACGCAAGGCTGGGGTTATCGTGACCTGGTCACCCAATGGTTCAACAATCATTACCCGGGCCGGATCACCGAGATCAACGCCGGCTGGAGCGGCACCGGCAGCCTCATCGGATCGATGCGGTTCGCCCGCGACGTGCTCGTGCACAGCCCGGACCTGGTCTTCATCGAGTTTGCGGTCAACGATCTGCCCGAGGATCCCATGCTGTTCATCGAGCGCAACTGTGAGGGCTTCCCCCTCCAGGCCTGGACCCAGAATCCCGACACCGACGTCTGCTTCATCGAGACCATTGCGTGGTACATCGAGCAGCCGTATCTGAACGGCTACTACCCCAACACGGTGCAGGCCCACTACAACGTGTGCGATCACTACGGCTGCCCGAGCGTGAACGTCGGCTGGGCGCTGTACGAGCACGTGCTGGCCGGCACGTCGTGGGAGAGCCTGACCATCAACGGCGACCGGGTGCACCCGAACGCCGCCGGCTCGCAGATCTACGCCGACGCGATCACCGCGTATCTCGATACCGAACGAACCCGCGGCGGCACCCCGGCCAGCCACGCCATGCCCGCCGCCCTGACCGACTACCCCGTGATGAGCGGCACGATCACCGAGCTGGCCGCCATCGACCCCTTGCCACCGGGCTGGGTCAAACGGTACAACCAGTTCGGCGCGGCAAGCTTCATCGAATCCAGCACCGTCGGTTCGCAGGTCAGCCTGGCGTTCGAGGGTCCCGCGGCCGCGCTCAAGGTCGTCGCCGGTCCCGACGGCGGTGACGTGTCCGTCTCGATCGACGGCGGCCCGTTCACGCCCGCGGGCATCATCTACATCGACAGCTACTTCGTCTGGGCCCTGCCGATTGCCAAGATGCTGTCGTTCGGCACCCACACGCTGACCATGCGGGTAGACTCGGCCACCGTGCGACTGATCAACGTCGAGGACGCCGACACCGAGGGGGGCGGGCCCGGACCCGGCGATGTGAACCTGTCGCTCACCGCCGCAGCCGATGCAGCCGATTCGATCTACAGCCCCGATTTCAACGCGGCCAAAGCCCGTGACGGCCTGACTTCCACCAAATGGACCTCCACCGACACGACCCAGAGCCACTGGCTCGCCCTGGACCTCCGGGCCCCCGCTCAGGTCTCGACCTTCATTGTCAAGCACGCCAGCAGCGGCGGCGAATGGACCGTCTACAACACGAGGGCATTTACCATCGAGTCCGGCCCCAGTCTAACCGGGCCGTGGACCATCGAGTTCACCGGGTCCAACCCGAACCAGCTCGGAGTCAGCACCTTCAGCTACTGGGAGCCTGCACGCCTTCGGTACGTCCGGCTCAACATCAGCGACCCCGGCATCGACTGGTACGCCCGCATCCCCGAGTTCGAGGTCTGGGGCACACTCCTGCCGCCCAAGGGCGACCTGGATCTCGACGGCGACGTCGACCAGTCCGACTACGGCCTGTTCCAGGCGTGCTATAGTCCCTCCACCCAGACTGACCCCGCGTGCGAGCTTGCTTTGCTCGACGACGACAACGACGTGGACGCCGGCGATTTCGCCATCTTCGCCGCCTGCACCACCGGCCCCAACGTCCCGGCCGACCCCGACTGCGGATACTGAGAGCACGCGACAAAACCCGCGGGACAGGCTTCTGCCGGCGCGCCGGGATTACTCGACCGCTGCCGTGGGCGTGCGGGGTCGGCGTGTCCTTCCCCAAGCCCTCGCCTGACGCGTGTTTCGGGGTGCGTGACAGTTCCGGCGGGGACCTTCGGGCGGAGAAGGGGACGGCACCTC
>CAZOIA010000212.1:0-9219 GCA_964579675.1 uncultured Planctomycetales bacterium
CGGGGTTCGGAAAAGCGCGGTGCCGTCCCCTTCTCCGCCCGAAGGTCCCCGCCGGCACTGTCATGCACCCCCAGCGTTGTCCCAGGCTCGTTTGTCTTCGGTCCAGCACCTCAGTAGAATGACGAGTATGACGTTTCGGGATCTCGTACGGCGTCTCCGCGACGAGGGTTGGATCCTGGCAAGACAGCGAGGAAGTCATAGGCAATTCAAACATCCGACAAGACCCGGCCTGGTCACGGTTGCCGGCAAGCCGCATGATCCGGTACCCCGCGGCACCCTGCGGAATATCGCACGTCAGGCCGGGTGGGAGGATATCTGATGGAGTATCTTGTCCTCGTCGAGCAAGAGGGGAACGTGTTCGGGGCTTATCCGCCGGACCTGCCCGGTGTAGGTGTGACGGCAGACAGTGAGGAAGAAGCGATAAGGTTGGTTCGAGAGGCTATCGCATTTCACCTGGAAGGGCTCAGGGCTGAGGGGCAACCTGTTCCTTTGCCAACGTGCAAGGCGCAGGTCGTGCAGGTGAGATGACGGAGGATGGATTTCGGAATACCACCGTGCGGACCAGGGATCCCCTTGTCACGATCAAACGCTGTGTAATGGCCGATCGGGTTGAGTTCACGGCCAAGGCACGCGACGAGATGCACGCTGACGGATTGACGGTTCAGGAGGTCTTCGAGAGTCTGTTGAGTGCTCAGGGTATTTACAGGGTGCTGAGGTCACGGAGCCCGCGCCGCGGTGTTCCCGGGGAGCGTCTGTATGTAATCCGGTCGTTTACGTTCGACATGACCGCCGTGTATACGAAGGGAAAACTTGTAAGAGAAAGTGGTGAGCCGATCTTCTACGTGCTGGTCTCCTCAAAACTGGACGTCGAACCATGAGTAAGCTGAAGCCCAACCTCTCCCGGTGTCCCACCTGCCACCGCAAGGGCATGCAACGCAAGGTCATGGACGTCGAAGTGGACGGAGGGAAACGGCTTGTTCGCGATATCGAAGTGGACGTGTGCCCCCACTGCGGCGAGAAGCTGTACGATCCGGCGGCCATGCGCGCGATCGAGGCCGCTCTCTCGTCCCCCCGCCGCCGGCGTCGCACCGCAAAGACGAAGGTATAGCCGGAAGGCCGGCGTCTTCGGGGGCACCGGTATTGGCTGAGAAACGGGTCTATCTGGAAACCATGGGCTGCCAGATGAACGTGCTCGACAGCGAGCTGGTTCTCGGGCAACTCTGCGCGATCGGCTACGGGCCGACCGACGACTACCACTCGGCGGACCTGGTGCTCGTGAACACCTGCAGCGTTCGGCAACATGCCGAGGACAAGGTCTACAGCCGGCTGGGGGAAATTGGCCACGCCAAACCGAAACGCCCCGGCATGATCGTCGGCGTCATCGGATGCATGGCCGAGCGCGACCACGAAGGCATCCAGCGGCGGGCTCCGCACGTGGACCTGCTCTGCGGGCCCGGGAACCTCAACGAGTTGCCGGCCCTGATCGCCGAGGTCCGTGAAACCCGCGGGCGGGGCAATGTGGGCCAGCGAGCGATTGCCCTTGAGCACGATCACTCGCGGAGAAAACCGGCGGCCCAGCGCATTTCGCCCCATGACAGCATCGAAGCGTTCGACCTGTCGCGCAGCCCGGCGCCCGGTCGCAGCGTTCTCCAATCGTACGTCCGCGTGCAGCGGGGATGCGACAAGTTCTGCAGCTTCTGCGTCGTGCCGTTCACCCGTGGTCCCGAACGAAGCCGACCGCCCGATCACGTCGTTCAGGAGGCCAAGAAGCTCGCCGGGCTCGGGGCGAGAGAGATCACGTTGCTGGGCCAGACGGTCAACAGCTATTCCTACGCCGGGAACCGCCGGACCGTGCGCTTTGCCGAGCTTCTGGAGCGCGTCCACGGCGTCGAGGGCATCGAGCGTCTCCGCTTCGTCACCAGTTACCCCGGAGATTTCACCGACGACATCCTCGAAGCGATGCGCGACCTGCCCAAGCTGTGCGAGTACCTGCACCTGCCGGCGCAAAGCGGATCTAACACCGTCCTTGAGCGCATGAGACGACAGTACACCGTCGAGCAGTACACTGACCTGATCGACCGGGCCCGGTCGATCGTGCCGGGAATCTCGCTGGCCGGCGATTTCATCGTCGGCTTTCCCGGCGAGACCGACCGGGAGCACGCTGCGACCCTCGCCCTTGTCGAGCGGATCCGCTACAAGAGCATCTACATGTTCATGTACTCGCAGCGTCCGGGCACGGTGGCGGATCGTCGTCTGATCGACGATGTCCCGGACGAGGTCAAGCGCCGCCGGCACGCGGAGCTGATGGCCCTGCAGAAGCGGATTTCACTGACCCACCACCAGCCCATGATCGGCGACGAGGTCGAGGTGCTCGTTGAGGGCCACAGCAAGGCGGCAGTCAAAGCCCGGCAGGGCCAAGGGCGCCAGGTCTCCTGGCGCCGAACCGACCAGCTCACCGGCCGAACCCGCGGCGACGAGATCGTCGTGTTCACCGGGCCGGAATCCCTGATCGGCCGGTTCGTTGCCGTCAAGATCACCGCCGCGACGGCCCTCACCCTGCACGGTGCGGTCGTGCCTGCGTCCGACTCGCTCAGATCACTGGCGATCGCGTGACAATTCCGGTACCTTTCGCAGCACCATGATCATTACCATCGACGGGCCGGCCGGGTCGGGCAAATCGACCGCCGCTCGCAAGCTGGCGGCCGCCCTGGAGATACCCTATCTCGACACCGGCGCGATGTACCGGGCCCTCGCCCTCAAGGCATTGAGCACCGGCACGTCGTTCGACGATCCCGAGGCCCTCGTGCAACTGGCCAGGTCTACCGACATCCACTTGGACTGCGGGCCCACGCACGTCCGCGTGATCATGGACTCCCACGACGTGAGCGAGGCGATCCGGTCGATGCGGGTCAACCAGCACACCAACGCCGTAGCCCGCGTGCAGGGGGTGCGGGAGGTGCTGGTTGAGAAGCAGCGGGAGATCGGGCGCCGGCTCGGGTCGCTCGTTACCGAGGGGCGCGACCAGGGCAGTGTCGTCTTTCCGCAGGCAGACGTGAAGTTCGTTCTCGATGCCGCCGACACCCGGCGGGCTGAACGCCGGTATCACGACCTGCTCGCCGACGGAGAGGACGCCACCCTCGAGGAAGTGCTCGAGAACATCCGACAACGTGACGACAACGACCAATCCCAGTGGGCCCCGCTGCTCAGGCCGGGCAAAGCGGTTCGGATCGACACCACGAACATGACGATCAGCGAAGTGTTGGACCGGATGCAGAGGGAGATTCGGCGCCGCCGGCCCCGAGGGGCAGCCACCTCATAACCTCCTTCGGCTGCAATCGCGAGAGTCTGAAACCGCAGATTAACCCCGATGAGGCTGAAAGTGAAAGGCAAGAGGTGAAGGACACTGAACATGCGACTGTACTACCGTTTCTGTCGCTTCCTCTGCCAATGGGCGGCGGTGTTGTACCTGAAAGCGCGCTGTCACGGCGTGCGTCACGTTCCGCCCGCAGGTGGTGTGTTGCTCGTGTGCAACCATCAGAGTTTCCTGGACCCGGTTCTGGCGACGATGGCTTTGCCTCGGGAAAGCACGTACATGGCCCGGGACTCGTTGTTCGGCAACCGGCTCTTCAGAAAGCTCATCGAATCCCTGAACGCGTTCCCCGTCCGGCGGGGCGCCGCCGATCTGGCCGCCGTCAAGGAATCGCTCCGCCGGCTCAAGCGGGGCATGGTGCTGGTGGTGTTCCCCGAGGGAACGCGCACCGCGGACGGACGAATCCACCCCATGCTGCCGGGGCCCGGCGCGATCGCCAAGAAAGCCCGGGTCCCGATTGTGCCTGTGCTGATCGACGGCGCGTTCCAGGCCTGGCCGAAGAACTGCCTGCTGCCCCGGCGCGGGGACGTCGTGATCGAGTACGGGACCGCGATCATGCCGGAGGAATGTGCCCGTTTGACGGCCGACGAGCTGATGGAGCTGATCCGCCACCGCCTGGCCGCCATGCAGCTAAGATGGCATAGCCGATTGCCGCAGCGACGTCTAAAATGGTATTCGTCAAATGCTCAATGATGAACGATGAATGATGAATGCGGGAGGCCCGTTGCGGACGGCTTGTTGCCGGCTTTCGGGCAGCCTGGCCCGCTTGAGTGCAGAGAGGATTGCGGTGGAAGTGAAGCTTGCCAGGAAGCGCGGATTCTGTTTCGGCGTCGAGGACGCGATCGAGTTGGCGGAGCGAACGATCAAAGAGAACGAGCCAGGCTGCGTAGTGGCCCTCGGACCGGTGATTCACAACCGCCAGGTGGTCGAACGCCTGGAGGAGGCCGGCCTGAACCAGTCCGCAGACCTGGAAAACGTCGGCCCGGATACGACCGTGTTGATCCGCTCACACGGTGCCGCTCCCGAGACCTATGCCCGGGCGGCGCAGCGCGGGATTCCCATCGTGGACGCTACCTGTGTGCTGGTCAAACGCGCCCAGACCGTCGTCAGGCAACTGCACGAAGAGGGCTACCAGGTAGTGATGATCGGCGATGCCCAGCATCCCGAGGTCAAGGGCGTGATCGGCTACGCCCCGAACGTGATCGTGGTGGACGACGAAGAGGACCTGCCCGCCAGGCTGCCGAGACGCGGCAAGCTGGGCGTGGTCGCCCAGACGACACATGCCCCGGAGCACGTCGCAAGCATGATCGGTGCCATTGCCGCCCTGCCTTTTCAGGAGCTTAAGATCGTCAACACTCTCTGCCTGGAGGTGGTCCGCCGGCAGGAGGCCGCCGTCGAGTTAGCCAAGCAGGTGGACGTGATGTTCGTGCTCGGCGGACTGCAGTCTGCGAACACGCGCGAGCTGGCCCGGCTCTGCAAGGAGGAGGGCGTCCGGACGTTTCACCTGGAGACCTGGGCTGATTTCAGGCCCGAGATGGGGGCCGGCTGCAAGGTCGCCGGCGTCACCGCCGGGGCATCCACCCCTGACGACATCATCAATGAGTTCGCCGAGAACCTCCGGGCGTTCGAGCCACCGCGCAACTGAACAGAGCCGCTTGCGGCTTCGCGAAGCCGACACGTTTCCCTGAAGTCGCAACGAGACCGGGCCGCTTGCGGCTTCGCGACGCCAGAGAGTAGAATGCCGGTACCGTCAAGGTCTGCTGCGGGGCTCACCGTCAAGCGAGTTCTCCCGCTCGCTGCCCAGTGCACTCATCCCGGAAGGAGTTGTCAATGTCGTCTGACTGCCCATCGAACAGACCCATTTTGCGTCGGGATTTCCTGAAGCAATCGGTCGCCACTGCCGGTGTGCTGGCTGCCGGTTGTCGGACGCCGCCCCAGCCCGTCGCCCGGGCCGGGCCCGGCAAGGTCCTCGGGGCCAACGAGCGTATCCGGCTGGGCATCATCGGGTGCGGGGGATTGGGAACAGGCTTCCACATCCCCAAGCTGCTCGAGCTCAGCAAAGACAAGAAATACAACGTCGAGTTGGCCGCGGTGTGCGACATATACGAGCCCCGCAAGCAAAGGGCCAAAGAGAAAAGCGGCGCCGAGCTGTTCCACGACTACCGCAAGATGCTTGATCGCCAGGACATCCATGGGGTCGTGATCGTCACGCCCGACCACTGGCACGCCAAGATGACGCTCGACGCCATGGCCTCGGGCAAGGACGTCCACGTGGAGAAGCCCATGACCCTCTACTGGGAAGAGGCCAGGCAGGTCCACCAAACCGCCGAGCGGCTCAAGCGCGTGGTGCAGGTCGGGGCAGAGGGTACGGCCCGCGGCATCTTCTGGCAGGCCAATCGAGTCATTGAAGATGGGACGATCGGCAAGGTCGTCTGGGTGACGGGCGGCGTCTACCGGAACAACCCCGCCGGCGACTGGAACTACCCGATCGATGCCGCCTGCACGCCCAGGACGCTGGACTGGGACGCCTTCCTCGGACCGGCCCCCAAGAGGCCCTTCGACCCCGAGCGCTATTTCCGGTACCGCAAGTACTGGGACTACTCGGGCGGAGTCGCCCACGACCTGATCGCTCACACCCTGTCCGCCCTCCAGATCTGTACGGGCCCGGAGTTCCCCGTGCGGGTCAGTGCCGCCGGGGGTATCTACGTCCATCATGACCGTGAGACGCCCGATACGTTCAGTATGCAGGTGGAGTATCCCAGCCAGTACGTCGCGACCCTGTTCTGCACACAGACCACCGAGCAGGGCGTCGAGATGGCGATCCGAGGTGAAAAAGGCACCGTTCGCTTTACCCCCGCCCAGGCCAAGCCCCGCAAGGTGTTCGTCACCCCCGAGCCCCCCTACGCTCATGATATGAAGGCCTTCACGCTCGTTGAGGAGCCCCAGCCCGGCCATGACGAAAACTTCATCGAGTGCATGCGAACGCGGGCCAGGCCCTATTGCGATGCTCTGACCGGCTACAAGGTGATGGTCGCCCTGGGCTTGGCCGTCCGAAGCTGGCGCGAGGGGAAAATGTTCACCTTCGATCCGGCCAGGCAGGAGGCAGTCTAGTCCTTGACCAAGCGTGATCTTTGCGGTTTTCACGCGGTTTTCTCAAAAAGCACTCGAAACGCCTTTGTTCCTGCGTATAAATGGGCAAGTAGCCGCATAGACCCATCATAAGCAAGGAGGCGTTTCGAGTGAGCAATAGTAGACGCAAGAAGTTGGAGCGACGCAAGGGCACCAGTTGGAGCCAGGGTACCGACAAGACGCAGAAATTCGTCTATGACGGGTGGAACGTCGTGCTCGTGCTGAACCACGACAATGAGACCCTCCGCAAGTACACCTGGGGGCTGGACCTGAGCCAGACGGTCCATGAAGCCGGCGGGATCGGCGGCGTCCTGGCATGCCTGGAGACCCAGGGCACATCAACCACGACCGACGACAAGAAGTACTGGTTCTGTTACGACGCCAACGGCAACGTGGGCCAGGTGCTCGAATACGACGACAAGGATTTCGTCACCGTCGCCGCCCGGTACGAGTACGACCCCTATGGCAACGTCATCGCGATGGACGACCCAGACGGCAACGGCTACGACGAGATCAACCCCTTCCGCTTCAGCACCAAGTGGCTGGACACTGAATTAGCCGGCCCGAATATCAACGGCGCCATCGGCGACACGGGCCTGTACTACTTCGGCTACCGCTACTACTCCCCGCGCCTCGGCCGCTGGCTCAACCGGGATCCGATTGGGGAAAGCGGGGCAAGGATCATTCGTCATCGCTCGGCGGACACTGAGTCGTTCTCGTGGCTCATTCAGGGCGGCGGAGTGTGGTCTGGGTCCGTCGCACGGGACACTATGCTGGAGCAGGAAGATCTTTATCGCTACGCGGACAACGCACCGTCGGATCGGTTTGATTCATTCGGGCTTCAAACGACCCAACCATCCTCCCAGCCGGCTTGTGTTTGCGGACCGGATGTTACCGATGCGATAGACAGGCTTCTGAAGGATGTGGACCTGAAGTTGGACGCGCTCCTGCCGAGGGAACGGGATAGTCTGTGTGACGGCTTCATCAGCGCTGGAGGGTGGGACACACATCTGTTTACGGGAGGGACCGGGTTTAAGAGAGAGAACTGTCCGAAAGGAAAGGAATGTCAATATGACCACAGCAATCCAGGCGTGAGCGGTGGGATGCCCGTGACCGTGCGTGGGCGCTGCCATTTTTCATTTGACGTTAACTACGTTCTATTCGGCCGCGTGGCTAAGAAATGTGGTCGATGGGCCGAGGTTAAGGCAGTGGTTGCAATCTATGCATGGAAGCTTAGGAATGGTTCCCTTGAACGGCTCGTCAATGCGTTGTATTGGTACGAATACGGGACTGGAAGTCGCAAATGGGTCATACCACCCCGTCATTTGTTGAAATGCGCACCATGTAGCGAGAGATGGACAGAGTCCATTCCTTGGCACGTGTATGGGGATGATGGAGTCTCAATAAGAGGGTAGGCGCCGAGGCATATTTGTGCCCGCCGGCGATACAGTCGACGAGTGAAGCATATGGACAGAACGGCTCTGCTCCTTGGTGGCGTGGGCGCTGTTGTTCTCTTGTCTGCGCGGCTGGATTGTTGGTCCTGGTTGGAAGGGCGGCTGAATGGCCAGCTATCTGGGTTCATGTTGTGGTTGTTGAGCATTGTGCTATGGCTCGCTCTTGTTGGCTACTTGCTCTGGCGATTGCTACGGCGACGCGGTAGAGGGGGGCGCCTGGTCTTGCTGAGTCGCCTGCTGGCTCTCATACTCGCTGTGACTCCGTGGCTGATGAAGAGAGAGGAGCCAAGCGCACCGTTTATCGCAGGCTTCACTCGTTGGGCAGACTCCTCGATAAACGTTGAAGCCGCTCGAGAGTGGTGGTCGGAAGCGATTCCTCTTGGGCAGCAGGCACCGGCATCCCCGTGGTGGCCCATAGCGGATTTGGAGACACCACTTGGTGTGCCGATCCCCAGTGATGCCTGGCCGACGGAGATCGGGTGCTTGCAGCCCGATGAGGTGTGGAGTCTGCCGAATCAAGGCTTACTCATGGCTTGGAAAGGCGGGGTCACCGGGTGGATCAGATTTGTTTTCATCGGCAGCCATGTATCGGAGCACCCCGAGGTATTCATACAGGATCGTATCATCTGGCGCCCAGTAGAGCCAGGTGTGTACGTTGGGATTTACTTGTGGCATTACTAGCGTTCCGGCAGGCCTGACTTGTCGGGTGCAGGCAGCAGAATCTGATGCGCGCATCGGCGGTTTGCTGGCGGCTCAAGAAACCGCAACGACGAGCTCGGCCGGCGCACGGAGGTGAAGCGCAGGGGCGAGGCGTTCAACGAACAGTCGCCGGAGAACGGGTTCATTGACTTGCATGAGTACAACCACCGGAGTGAGCTGATCGAGACCGAACGATACGAGTGGACCGAGTCGGGCGGAACCGGCGACCAGCTCGACACCAAGGGCGACTTTGTCTACGTATACGACAACATTGGCAACCGGGAAACATCGAACGTGGACGAGGCGGCCAACCCGATGACGTACGACGCCAACGACCTGAACCAGTACGATAGCACGAGCTATCCGACGGAGTCGTTCAGCTACGACGAGGATGGGAACCTCGAACAGGACGGCAGTTACGACTACACGTGGGACTGCGAGAACCGCCTGATCGAGGTGGCACCCACAAGCCCGGTGGACGAGGATCTGAAGCTCAAGTTCGCGTATGATTATGTCGCCGGGCAGGTTGAATTCGGCCACTGATGGGCGGGTTAAAACCAGCCAGTT
>CAZOIA010000213.1:0-9055 GCA_964579675.1 uncultured Planctomycetales bacterium
CGACGGTGATCGACGGAGCGCTGGTCACCTCGCGCGGCTGGCCCGACCTGCCCGCGTTCATGCCCAAGTTCCTAGATGTGTTGGCGGGTAGATGACGTGACCGAACCCAAGCGAAACAGTATCATGTTGGCTGGGATAAATCACACCACAGACAAGAGGCAGAACCCGGGGGCTTTTCGCGAAGCCAAGCGGATTGTCGCAGGAGCTGTCCTGGAGGCACAGAAATGACGCCCGAGGAACGAGACTTCCTGGAACAACGTCAGCAGGAAATCAGACAAGAGCTGAACGACTTCACTGCAGGCAAGCGGCGACCGCTCTACGCTGATCCGGCGGAGCGGTTGCAGGAACTGCGCGACGAGTTGGACCGCATCGACTCTGAGCTTCGGCAGGACGAGGACAAGCGCTGAAGCGATAGGACCGTAGACGCATGGCCATGTGGAACCGACGGACGGCGGCGGCGTGGGGCACCCTGCTGGCGATCGGGGGAGCGGTCGGGGCGACGATCGGGTACGGGGCGTATTACCGCAGCGACTGCTACCGCCGGGGCATCGAGAGCGAGCTGGAGCGGTTCTTCGGGTTGCCCACGATGGTGGGGGCGATCGAGCCTCACAGTTTCACCGCGCGCGGGCTCACCGGCGTCGAGATATGGCTGCCCCGGCGGCGGGCACGCGTCTTTGGCTGCCCCCGAGTCCTGTGGGATGCCGCCGGCACCGGCGAGGCGGACGGAACCGTTCTCGATATCTACGATGCGGCCATCTCCATCGGGTCCGAGCAGTGGGAAGAGGAAGACTACATGCGGGTTCTGCGGGCGTCTTTGCAGCACAACTTCCAGGACCTGAATATCCACCAGGTGCGATTCCACAACGCCAGGATGGACTGGCCCCGGGAGGACTTCCGGCTCACGGCGGGCGGCGTGGACGGGAAGGTTGTATTCGATGACCAGGGTCGGGGGCTGGCGGAGCTTACGTCCCACTCGTTGAACGGCGTCACCGTCACTGAGCCGATCCGGATCGCCGCCCGGATCGATCCCCAAAGCGAGGACTTCCTTCCGGAGGTCACACTCGTCGTTCCCACGTTACCGCTGGCTGCCCTGGGCCTGGACCGGGTCTTGCAGTCCCGGGTGACTCAGGGCACCTTCGCCGGCAGGATCACGCTACACCAGTCTCCCGGAGGTGATGAGTTCCACTTGGCCGGCCTGGCCGAAGAAGTCCGACTCGCTGAGCTGACCCGGCGGCTTCCCGGCGGGCCCCTGCCGGCGCTGGTCAATGTGACCATCGATGACGCCCGGATCCGCGATCGGCGACTGGCGGCCGTCACGTTCCACGGCGAAGTGAGTGAGCTGGAGATTGACGCGCTGCTGGGGCAGCTCGACTGGCCGGGGATCGGGGGAACGGCTCGCGTCACCGTCTACAAGGCGCGACTCGCCGACGGGAGTATCCGGAGCTTGAGCGTCGCGGGCGAATGGGGCGGCGGTTCGCTCGACAAGCTCACCCTCGCCCTGCTCGGCAAGACGGGCATCCAGGGCCGGCTGCGCATTCGCGTCAACGCCCTTCTCATCAGGAATAACAAGCTAATCAGTGGCGATGTCGAGCTGATGGCGGACCCGCCGCCCGGCCGGACCGGAACCGTGGATCGGGCCCTGCTGGCGGGTCTGTTCGAGGAATACCTGGGCCTGCCGCTGCCGGAGGCGCTCCTGGCCCTTCTGCCCGAGCAGATCGAGTACGTCCAACTGGGAGCCCGGCTCGTAATCGATCGACAGCGGCTGCGCGTTCTGAGCATGGACGGGCCGGCGGGACCGGCCATCATCACGATCCGGGCCTCAGAGCGGGATTTCGCCCTCCCGGGCCACGTTGACCTCTCATTCCCCCTGGCCCCGATCCTTTCACGGATGCAAGAGCGGATCGGAAGAATCACGAGCGCCTGGAAAGAGCGGCTGGCCACGCCTTCAACGACCACACCGTCCAGGCCCTAAGAATGAGAAGCCGAAACCCCCAATCGTTACCTGCCAGCCCGAGCCCCGCGCAAGGAGCAAGCGACATGCCGCACCGCTTCCGGCCACGGCGTACTTTCCTTAAAGCGCCGGGCGCCGCCGGTCGATAACCCCTACTCAGGAGTACTTGCAAGCGCGGCCGAGGCCGGTAGAATTCAACTCGTGACACTCGCCATAACTGCGAGCGGACGGCCTTGGTCGAAGGGTACAGGCCGGGTGACCAGCACGAACCATGACCAGAGCGAGCGGATTCTGGTTGTCGATGACAACCGGCTGATCCACGGTGTCTTTCGGGCGGCCCTGACCGCCGTCAAGGCCTGCGCCGCGGTCGTCCCGGAAACGAAGGGAATCGGGTTCGACGACACGTCTTCCAAAGACGCGGCCGAAAGCTTCGAGGTGGACTCGGCCTATCAGGGCAAGGAAGCGTTGGACCTGGTTCAAGACGCGAAGCGGTCGGGGCATCCCTACGCGATGGCGTTTGTTGACATGCGTATGCCGCCGGGCTGGGATGGCATCGAGACGATCTCCCGGATGTGGAAGGTGGATCCCGAACTCCAGATCGTCATCTGCGCCGGGGACTGGGACAACGCCTGTGATAAGCGGCTCAATCAACTCGGCCGACCCAACCAGTTGCAGATTATCACGAAGCCATTTGACATCGCTGAAATCCATCAACTCGCCCGCACCCTGACGGAGAAACGGGAGCTTTCCGGAGGGGCATCGCTGGTGCCTCACAGCCACCTTGCTTGCACCACCGCCCATCGCCCGTAGAATCTCACCCTCAGATGACCGTGCGCCGCTGCACGCCAGAGACGAGCCGCGGGCTTGAGCCCGCGCGGTCTCTTGCTTACAGAAACGGCGCCTGATTGCGCACGGCCATTCACTGACGTTTCCGGCTGGACGCTTACAAGAGGCACTATCGCACGGGAGCAGTGAATCAATGGCCAGACAGCAAGTGGGACTGATCGGATTGGCCGTGATGGGCGAGAACCTGGCCCTCAATATAGAGAGCCGGGGCTACCCCGTGGCGGTCTTCAACCGCACCACCGCAAAGACGGAGAAGTTCATTGCCGGTCGGGCCAGGGGCAGAAACGTCATCGGCGCCAAGACCCTGGGGGAATTCGTCGATTCGCTCGAGAAGCCTAGGCGGATCATCCTCATGGTCAAGGCCGGCCAACCGGTGGATGATTTCATCGAAATGCTCGTGCCCCTGCTGGACAAGGGAGACCTGCTCATCGACGGTGGGAACAGCCATTTCCCCGACACCATCCGCCGCAACCGGGCGTTGGCCGAAAGGGGCATCCTGTTCATCGGGACCGGCGTCTCGGGCGGCGAGGAAGGCGCGCTCAAGGGGCCGAGCATCATGCCCGGCGGGCAGAAGGAAGCGTATGAGTTGATCGGGCCCGTGCTCACCGCGATTGCCGCCAGGGTGGACGGGGACCCTTGTTGCGCTCACATCGGGCCCGATGGGGCCGGCCATTACGTCAAGATGGTGCACAACGGGATCGAATACGGAGACATGCAGCTCATCTGCGAAGCCTATTACATCTTAGCTAGCGCCCTGGGCCTCGACGCCGGTGCCCTGCACGAGGTGTTCAAGCAGTGGAACGCCGGTGACCTCAACAGCTACCTGATCGAGATCACCACGGACATCTTCAAGCGGATCGACGAGGAGACCGGCGAACCGCTGGTCGAGAAGGTGCTCGATACGGCGGGCCAGAAGGGGACCGGCAAGTGGACCAGCGCCTCGGCCCTGGATTTGGGCATACCCGCCCCGACCATTGCCGAGGCCGTCTTCGCCCGTTGCATCTCCGCGATCAAGAGCGAGCGGGTGGCGGCGAGCAAGCTGCTGGCCGGCCCCTCGTGCACGTACACGGGCGACAAGGACGCCTTCATCCAGGCCATCCACGACGCACTGTATGCCTCCAAGATCTGCTCCTACGCCCAGGGGTTCCAGCTCATGCGGGCCGCCAGCGCCGAATACGACTGGTCGCTCAAGTTCGGCGAGATCGCCATGATCTGGCGGGGCGGGTGCATCATCCGGGCCCACTTCCTCAACCGGATCAAGGAGGCCTACGACCGCAATTCGAGTCTGGCCAACCTTCTGCTCGACCCCTACTTCAAGGACATCATCGACCGCAACCAGGGCAACTGGCGCAAGGTGGTGGCGACGTCGGCCGAACTGGGCATCCCCGTGCCCGCGTTCGCTTCGGCCCTGGCCTATTACGACAGCTACCGCCGCGACCGCCTGCCCGCCAATCTGCTCCAGGCCCAGCGGGACTACTTCGGCGCCCACACCTACCAGCGGGTGGACAAACCGGGCATATTCCATAGCGAGTGGGCATGAGCCCTCAATCGGCCGGCGGGCGCCTGGCTGAGCATTCAGCCGGGTGGCCGCCCGCAGCCAGGTTCGTGCTGACTGCCGGAGAGGGGAGCTTGTAGTCAAGGGCGCATAACCTATTGACCTAGATGATCTTACGGTCGGAAGTCTCATGGCGCCACGGCTTTGGCACAACACGTGCAGAGGCCTATAACGTCGTTCAGACAGCTCGAGGATCAGGTTGCCCAGTTTGACGTCAGGCATAGTGCGGGGGCGATGGGGGCCTGGCGCAAACTGCGGCACCCTGATCAGTTCCAGACCGGTTCCGAATCACAATGGCATCAAAAAGGAGGTCCACGATGAGGCTTGAGAAGGTAACAATTCTTCTAGTGCTGGTCGCCCTGGCGGGCTGGTGCATCATGCCGGTGGCGGCGCCCGCCGAGCAACCGTGCGGGGACCACGACGACACCCGGGTCGGCGGAGACGATAACACGCTCTCTTCGCCGTGCATCCACAAGCACCGTGAGGGTGTCATCTTACCGCTGGGACCGACGGTGTCAGCCATCCCGCTGTCCTCGATCGAGGTGGATGCTGAGGCCACGTTCTTCAGTTGCATGGTCCGCAACTTCATCGTCAACGTGCGGGCCGAGTTCGTGGTTGACCTCTCGGTCTCGACGACCAATGCACGGATGCCGATGGCCTTCCCCATCACCACCCACGCCTTGTACGGCGATCACAATCAATTCCGCGACATCACCATTTCGGTTGACAACGCGGAGATTGCCTATCGCGTGGCCATGGACTACGGCGTCTGGAGCACGTGGGACGGGCAACTGAGCTACAAAGGCCGAGTCGTCAACTACGCTGTCCATCCTTTGTTGGAAAGGGCCCGGGACCTCAGGATTGTCGCGCCGCACCTGGTTGCCAAGGGGTTCGACCTGGTGCTGTACTGGTACATGCCGCACCCCAGCAGCATCTCGAACCACATCGTCATCGAATACACCAGTAACAGCGACGATTTCTCGGGTTGCTGCCACGAGGTGCGCGACTGCGCAATCAGTTCCGACCCCTATCACTTCTATTTCGATCTGAGCAACGCGAGGTACTGGCCCGGCCCGACAAGCTGCCACGTGGTGCTTCGCGACTCGGGCAGCGCCCAATGGGCTTCCGTACCCATGACGGATATGGCGACGGTCTGCACCGAAGACACGATCGAGCTGACCAGCGACGCGTCCACCGTGAATGTGCCCCTGGAGGACCTGGCGGTCCCGGTTCAGCCGGCGGTGTTCGACTGCTGGCCCCGCCGCTGGCCGCAGCCGACACCCCCACCGATACAGGACTTCACCGTCTCCTGGCTCGGCGGGGCTGGGGGCATGATTGAGCGGGCGGTGATAGACAGGATCCCGTCCACGCCGAACATCCTTGTCCACGCCGATTTGCCCTTCGTGCTCGACGAGCACAACCCCTCTGAGGATTTCTGGGCGTGTTTCATGCCGCCGATCCCCGAGCCGTCCTATTTGGACGTGGTCGGCTGCGGATACTGGGGGCACCAGTGCCATGGACTCTACGAGAGCTGGTTGCGCGTCCCGTTGGCGGGCAAGTGCATCATGGGACACGATCTGGCGGTCCGCGACGTCAGGGTCATTCCCGGATCGGGTTCCTCGAACTGGCTCGTGCGGGCCACGGTATCCAACCCGGGGTTGTTCGCTGAGGACGTGGTGGCGACGCTGGTGATCTGCGGAAGCTTCGTCAAGTCGATGGAGTTCGGCCGGATTGAGCCGGGCGACGAGCTTGAGATTGAGTTGCCGGTCCGGTGGTGCTGGGAGCTGCCGGCGGACGTGGAGGTGGAGGTCGAGCCGGCTCCCGGCGAGGTCCTGCGGATGGACAATGCCGCGATGACCATCTATCCGCCGCCGCCGCTGCCCCGCCATGCCCACTTCGTCCTCCAGCCCGACCAGAGCAGGGTCCGGTTCATCCTCTCGGGGATCACCACCGAGTCGAAGCTGATCGGGGCGGTCCAGCTCTACCTGGGCGATCCGGACGTGCCGGTCAGCGGTGCCGGTACGGTCGGCCTGTCCGTGGACAGGGCGGATCTTGTTGCCCCGGACTTCGAGCCGGCGCCGTCGGCCACCCACAACCTGCCCGAGCCGCTGTACATGTTCCAGGCGCCCTGGGTTCACTCGACCGGATCGTGGAATGTCCGTACCGGTGAGATCCAATTCGAGATGTACCTGGTCACGCCCCACGGGGACCTGCCGGCCCAGCAACCGACGCTGTTCTCCGGCCGGCTTACAAACGCCGGGCTCAGCATCACCGGATTGAGTTCCGAGCCCACCGCCATTCCCAAGATGATCATGGACATCTACGCCTACGAGGCCCCCTTGCCGCCGCCGCCGGACGTGTGGTTCTCGACCGAGGTGGGTTTCCATGCCGGGCGGATCGACCCCGACGCCGTGGGTAACATCCGCTACGTCAGCCCCGGCGACCTGCTCAGCCGGCGGGGGCACATCGTCCGGACCAATCACGAGCTGACCGCCCACCTCGGCATCATGCCCATGGTTCCCGACCTCGGCCTCGATGCGGTCGTCCTCGCGCCGCGACGCGAGATCTGGTTCTCTTTCGAGGAGGACATCCCGCGCATCTGGAGCGAGACGCTGGGGGTCTGGCTCAAGCACGGCGACCTGCTCTCCGACCGGGGTTACGTGGTTCAGACCAACGAGCGGCTCCTCGCACGGTTCGTCCGAATGCCGCCCGTGCGCGACGTGGGGCTGGATGCGGTCACGCGGCCTCCCTGCCGGGCTATCTTCTTCTCCACCGAAGAGGACTTCTTCTCGGAGGCCCTCGGCGTCATGGTCCGCCACGGGGACCTGCTCTCGAATCGAGGACGCATCGTCCGCACCAACGCCCAGTTGATGCAGAACTTCAACCCGATCAATCCGATCCCGCTCGACTTCGGGCTCGACGCGGCCATCCTTCGGCCATGGCGGGAGATCTGGTTCTCGACGGAGGTCGGGTTCACGGATGCTAACCTGGGCCCGATCAGCGACGGCGATCTCCTGTCAACGTTCGGGTACATCGTCGCGCGGAACCTCGATCTGGTGGAGAAGTTCGGCCCGATCGAGGACCTGGCCAACTTCGGCCTCGACGCGATGAACGTCATCGTGCCGAGCCTGACCGCTGACTTCGATCAGGACGGCGACGTGGACGGCGAGGATGTCGGCCACCTGGAGGCGTGCCTGAGTGGGCCTGGCGTCGCGCAGACCGATCCGGACTGCCTGGACGCGCTCATGGACGAGGACGACGACGTCGACCAGGAGGACCTTGCCGTCGCTCAAGGCTGCATGAGCGGGGCCAATGTGCCGGGCGATCCCGATTGCGGGATTGAGTTGACGGCCACCGCTTGGCGCAGCGTGAGGCTCCACGGCGGTCCCGTCAGCGACGAGTTGGCGATCGAGATGGACCCCCTGGCCACGGGAAATGGTTTCCGGGGCCCGACCGTTGAGCCCCGCGTGGGCGGGATCCAGAAGATCGAGGTCGATTTCAGCCAGGCCGTCCAGTTGGTACCGGGCGCCAACGTCGAAGCGGTCGAGGTGATGACGGGCACGAGCTATTCGGCAAGTTCGCTCACGCTAGCCAACGGTGACATGACCTTGGAGATTGGCTTCGATCCGGGCGTCTTGCCGGACGAGACGTGTTACATCATCGACCTGGCCAGGGCGGTCGAGGGTTCAGCGGGCCAGCCCCTTGCCGGTGACACCGAGTGCATGGTTCGATCGCTCGCCGGCGATGCGAGCGGCGACGGCGACACCAACCTGATCGACATGGCGCTTATCAAGCGCATGAACGGGCAGCCGGTCTTTCCTCCTCCTCCCGGCTATCCTGACCTGGCCAGGATCGATGTGAACGCGGATGGGACCATCGACCTGATCGACATGGCCTTGGTCAAGAGCCTGAACGGCAACTCGGCCAGTTGTCCGTGATCAGGGCCGGATTTCCTGGATGGATGACTTGGTCGCGGGGCCGGCTCATGGCCGGCCCCGCGGTTTTTCTGGCGTGCCCGGCATGGCATTTGACCGGGAGGTGCAAGTCCTCTGGGGGCCTTGACGGTGGTAGGGACCCCTGGCGGAACAGCAAGGGTCAGGCGTCTTCGCCGGCGAGGTCGCTGGATTCCGCCCAATCCTCGAATCGGAAACTCGGGTACAGGTCGGATACCGCCCCGCGGATTAGCATCATCCTGTCGGACGTGACCAGGACCAGGTTACGTTCAACGGCCTGCGCCACGATCCACAGGTCGTTCTCGTCGAAACCGAGTTCCCGAGCAGCGATTGGGTCATAGAACTGCTCGGCCCGCCTCTTGCGCTTCTTGTGCCATCCACCCGGTGGCGGGAACATTTCGGCCAGGGTTGCACGGATGTGCCCGTACGGCTCGGCGGTGTGTTTCGAAACCCGGAGGATCTGCGGCAGTTGTCTCCGGACGAACGCGGCGAACTCGTCTCGCTTGGCGCCCGTACCGGCAGGGTTCATCGCGTGTCCGTACTCGATCTCGCCGAGTGTGATCGCCGAAACGTAGAGCGGCGAGTCTGGGGCACGCGCGTCCGCGGCGGCCTTCACCGCGGGGAACCTGCCCGTGTCCCCATCAAACCAGTTCCGGATGGTGTTCGTATCCAGAAGGTACCCGTGCACCCCTATTCCTCGCCATAGGTTTCCGCTGCGGTTCGCAGGGCTGCGAGCACTTCGGGGGAAAC
>CAZOIA010000214.1:0-8963 GCA_964579675.1 uncultured Planctomycetales bacterium
AGGTGCCGTCCCCTTCTCCGCCCGAAGGTCCCCGCCGGAACTGTCACGCACCCGCCGCGTAATGGCTTACCGTGCCTCCTCCTCATCGTTCTCGCCGTCGACCGCCGAGCGGAGCTTGACGGGGGGCAAACCGGCCCGCAGCCGCCGGGTCGCCTGAGAGTATATCAGCATCAGGTTGCGAACGTAGATCAGGCAAGCCAGAGCCTGGCCCAGCATGATCACCAGGTCGGCCCGGAGGCAGGCGTAGGTGAACATCGCCACCCCGCCCGCCAGCGAGAAGTACCAGAACGCAATGGGAATCGTGCTATGGTGGCGCCGCTCACTGACAATCCACTGCCAGATGAAACGGCAGAAGAACATGGTCTGGGCGCCGATCCCGAACCAGAACAGGGGCTCCGTGATCTGCTCCCGCAGCTTGTCCACCCACCCCCAGAACCCGCCGGTCCAGAGGGGCACGACCTCGCCCGCCGCCTGGACGTGGCCAGGCCAAACACCCGTCGCGACCAGGGCTGCCGGCAATGCCCACATTGACCCGCAGCACGTTCGCATGGTCGGACCCCGGAGGGGATTGGGCACCCACAAGCTCACTTTGCTCTCTAACGGAGGCAATGGCGCCGCCTGATGCTGCTGGGCCGCCCTCACTTTCCGCAGCACTTCTTGTACTTCTTTCCCGATCCGCAGGGGCAGGGATCGTTTCGGCCCACAGCCTTTTCGGCGTGGATGGGCTCAACCGGCGGCGGCAGCGGGCCTTCATCCTCGCCCGGCAAGCTGGCCCTGGCCCGCGCCTTGTCCTCGCGTTGCCGGTCAAACCGCTTATCCTGTCGACTATCGTCCACGGCCATCGGAGAGTCTCCTTGAACGGCACTAGCTTCCTTTCCCGCAGCATTGTTTGTATTTCTTGCCTGATCCGCAAGGGCAGGGGGCATTCCGGCCCACTTTGGGTTGGCTGCGCCGAATGGTAGCCGGCTTGGCCCCTTCGCCCTGGGCCCGCATGGCCGCTTCCTGATCTGCACCAGCAAAGCCGGCTCCGAGGGCCGAGTCGTGCCGGGCCTGCAACTGCGGCGGACCCCCGCGGCCCGGCTCCTGCCTGCTCTCGCCTCCCCCGGCAGCCGACACCTTGAAGATCATGTCCGTCACCCGCTCCCGGATGCTCTTCCACATCTGCTGGAACTGATCTCGCCCTTCGATCGCGTACTGGCTTTGAGGATGCGTCTGGTCCCCTCCCAGCGGACGCTGCATGATCGCATGCTTCAGGTGGTCCATCTCCAGAAGATGGTCCTTCCAACCCTGATCGTAGATCCGGAGCAACACGTACCGTTCGAGCTGGGTCAGCTCCCAGCGAACCAGCTCCTTGCCCGCCTGATGTAAGACTTCGCGCGGGTCGTGCTCGTCGGACTTGAGGGCTTCAGCATCGACCGCCTTGCCGAACCGCTTCGTCGCCCACTCGACCAGCTCGCCGTCGGGACTGGCCCGGTATTTCGCCAGTGCGTCGTCGATCTCCCTGTCCAACTGCCCCTCTTCGAGAAAGGCCCGGCTGATCGAGACGAGTTCATTGGCGATGTCGTCGACGCTCCTGTCGGCCAGGCGGTCAGCGTCCCAACCGACGTTGTACTTGGAGTTCGCCCAACCGACGATCTGTTGCCGGGCGTAGACGTTGTCAGTTCCGGCCGAAGCGAAGACCTGATTGAGCAACGCCTCGATGGGGTAATACACCTCTCGCCGGGTGTACGCCTCGCGCACCTTGGCGTAGATGACTTCGGTCACCTGGTCCTGCGAACCCTCAGCGATTTCCTCGGTCTTTATGTCAATCCCGAACTTGGCCCGCGCCCAATCCGCCAGGACGCCCCGACCGTACATGGGATCGACGTGGGCCTCGATCGGTGAGAGATCCACTTCGTCGTAGTGTTCGTCGGCGGCCTCGATCAGCAGCTCCTCGATCTGGGGCGGAGACATCTTGCGGAGTTGATTCTGGGTGGCCCGCACGGTGAACAAGCGCTGGGCCCACTTCAACAGACCGCCCACGTCCCACGCCGATGAACTCTCCTCCTCGTCGATGTACTCGCCGAGCGAGGTCCGAACGGCGTCCCGAATCTCGTCTTTGGCCTTCTCACGAATTCGGCGGGCGAGGTACTCGGGGTCGTCCTCCTCCAGCACCTCGGGTTCAATGTGAAGATCCAGCGCGCTCTTGCACCAGTCGCTGATGCGGCGGGCGGTGTAATCCGGGGCCAGGTAATCGGCCGACGCCTCCCCGATCACCTCGTCGATCATCCGCCAGATCAGATCGCTGAGCCGCCGGCCCTCGAGGATTCGCTGCCGCTCGGAGTAAAAAGACCGCCGCTGGTAGTCCATCGGCTCGTCCCATTCGAGCAGATGTTTGCGGATGGAGAAGTTGCGCTCCTCCACTTTCTTCTGGGCCCGCTCGATCCCTTTGGTGATCCGCTTGTCCTCCAGCGAGACCCCCTCCTTGAACCCGAGCCGCTCCATCATCTTGAGCATCCAATCGGGCATGAAGAGCTTGAGCAGGTCGTCTTCGAGCGACAGGAAGAACCGGCTCGAGCCGGGATCCCCCTGGCGCCCGGATCGTCCGCGGAGCTGATTGTCGATCCGCCGGGCTTCGTGCCGCTCCGTCCCCACGATGTGCAGGCCGCACGGTGAGTTCAGCGCGCACACCTGCCGGCCCAGAGCCGGGAAGCGGGGGTCGAGCTTCGGCTTGAAGCAGTGCCCGCAGTTCGTGCTCGGATCGTACTCCTCGCAACGCAGGCAGCATTTCGTCGAGCCGGGCGGAAACAGGGCCAGCGAGCTCGCCGGGCAGTCCGGGACCAGTTCCCGCACATTCTCCCGCACCTTGCACGTGGGATAGACCACCCCTTCTTCGAGCTTGATGTCCGTGCCCCGGCCGGCCATGTTCGTCGCGATCGTCACGTTGCCCAGAGGGTTCTTGTCGCTGCCCCGGGTCGGCAGATGACGGTGACCGGCCTGCGTCACGATGTCCGCCTCACGGGCGTGCTGCTTGGCGTTGAGGACCTCATGCTCGATGCCGTAGGTCCGTTCCAGCAGGTTGGACAGCTTCTCGGAGTTCTCCACGCTGGTCGTGCCGACGAGGATCGGGCGGCCGGTCGCCAGATCGTCCATCACCTTGTCGTACGTGTCCATCATGAAGCGGATGGCCTCGGTGTCGCCGTTTTCCGCGTTGTCGAAGCGAGCCAGCGCCTGGTCAATCAACTCGTGTTTCTCTCGCTTGCCCGCACCGTCGAGCCGGGTATCGCCCTCGATGATGGGTTTGAGCCGGTTGAAGATCTCGGCCAGGAGGAAGGGGTCGTTCGGCCGGCCGCGACGGTGTATCTCGTGGATCTCTTCCACGATCATCTCGTACTTGTTGTTGAACGTGCGGTAGATCCGGTCGTTGTGGTCCAGCCGGTCCACGGGCCGGTTCGTCGGGATCGCCACCACCTCGAGCCGGTAGATCTTCATGAACTCGTCCGACTCGGTCATGGCCGTCCCCGTCATGCCGGCCAGGTGCTTGTACAGCTTGCAGAAGTTCTGGATGGTGATGGTGGCCATCGTCTGGGTCTCTTCCTTGACCGGGACCCCTTCCTTGGCCTCGACCGACTGGTGCAACCCGTCCGACCACTGCCGCCCGTGCATCAGCCGCCCGGTGAACTCATCCACGATGATCACCTGGCGGTCCTGAACCACGTATTCCTTGTCCCGCTCATAGACCACGTGGGCTCGCAGGGCGTTCTCGATGAGGTGCGGGCACTCCATGTTCGCCCCGACGTAGAAGCTCCCGATGCCCGCCTCGTCCTGGGCCCGCTGCACGCCCTCGTGCGTGATGTGCACGCTCTTGCGATCCCGCTGCACCACGAACAACTGCCCGTGCAGAATCGCTTCCGCCTCGTCCTCGGTCAGCATGTACGGGTCCACGCGGAACCGCTTGACCCCGTCTGCGCACTTGGGATTCCTGAGCAGTTCCTCGGGCGGGTCGTCGCCCCATTGGCCTAGCCTCTCGGTGGTCTCCCGGTTGAGCTTCCCCTGTTCGCGGACCAGCATCCGGGCCAGGCCGTCCGCCCACTTGTATCGGCCCACGTCGTCGTGGGCAGGCCCGCTGATGATCAGGGGCGTCCGGGCCTCGTCGATCAGGATCGAGTCCACCTCGTCCACGATCACGTAGTCGAGCCGTCCTTGCACCTGATCCTCGTGGCGAACCTTCATGTTGTCCCGCAGGTAATCGAAGCCGAACTCGCTGTTCGTGCCGTAAGTGACGTCGCAAGCGTAAGCTTCGTGCCGAATCCCCTCGTGCCCGCCCGGATCGACCTGGGCCTGGATGTGTCCGACCGTCGCGCCCAACAGCTCGAAGATCGGTCGGGCGAACTCGGCATCCCGGCGAACCAGATAGTCGTTCACCGTCACCACGTGCACCTTCTGGCCTTGGAGGAACCTGAGGTACGTCGCCAGATGGCACACGATCGTCTTGCCCTCGCCCGTTCTCATCTCCGCGACGTTGCCCTCGTAAAGCACCTGTCCGCCTATGACCTGGCAGTGGAAGTGGCGGTGCTGCTGGGCCCGGTCCGATGCCTCCCGCAGGGCTGCGAACGCCTCGAGCAAGACGCTGGCCGCCGCTTCACCGGAGTCCAGTCGATCTTTGAACTCCTCGGTCTTGGCCAGAAGCGCCTCGGGCGTAAGCGCCCGGAACTCCTGCTCAAGGCACAACACCTCGTCCGCCACCACGCCGTACCGCTTCAGCAAGCGATCGTTGCGCGTGCCGATCACTCTCCGAAACAGCTTGCCCGGCAAATCAAGAATCGCCACGATCAAATCCTCGATCTTCAGCGAAAAGGTCCGACCGGAAAACGCCCCCGATGGAACAAGACGGGCAGCAAGTGCCGGCTACGGCCCATGGGCGCCGTTGACCCCCATGATGTAGACCCAGACCGCCAGCGCGACGGCCATGATGCCGAAGCTGCGCCCATTTCTCCGGTCTCTTCGCCATGTCTTACAGGATTATAGTCTCCCGCGGCACCGCAACAAATAGCCATCGGTCAACCGGGCCGCAGGCCCTTGCCCGCCGACTGATTCTCCCTCATGAGGAGCAAGGTGGTCTTCGAGACAAGAACTGGCGCCACGTTATCGTCTCCCCGGCACAAGAAGGCGGCCGGGCTTGTCAGTAGGTCGAAACGCTCGGAGAAGTCAAAGAGAAACTGGGCAAGAACGCCGGTACTGATATCCTTCGCGCAGGCAACCGGCCGATCGTGCGTCCATCCACGATACCGTGCGCTGGCGACTCGGACTCGGATCAGAGCAGGACGAGACTCTGTTACCTGAAACGGCCCTAGCCTGCGGTTCCCGCTTGGGCGACGGCTGGGTGCGAAGGGCCCATGACCTGGTTTCGGCTGGCCTCCTTGGCTGCGTACAGGGCCACGTCCGCCTCATGGAGCAGGGCCTCCGCCGACGCAGCGCGGGTCGTTCTCAGACTGGCGACGCCCACACTGACGCTCGCAGGAACACCGGGGAGCGCCGTCTGGGTGTCATGGTTGAACCGGCTCACGATGCGATCCACCAGCATGTACGCCGCCGACGCCGCCGTCTGAGGCAGCAGGAGGACGAATTCGTCGCCGCCGAAGCGGGCCGCCACATCCGCCCCCCGAAGCTCCGAGCCGATCGCGCCCGCAAGTGTGATCAGCACCTCGTCCCCCGTGCGATGTCCGAACTTGTCGTTGATTTCCTTGAAGTAGTCCAGGTCGAACATCAGGCAGGTCAGGTCCGCGTCATACCGTTCCGCCGCCGCGAACTCCCGAGTGATCACCTCGCTGAAGTGGCGCCGGTTGTACAACCCGGTCAGCGGGTCGCGAGCCGCCAGGTCCTCCAGCTCCCGGGTCCGCTCCTGCACCCGCTTCTCCAACTCCGCGTTGAGCTGCAGCAGCTCCAGTTGAGAGGCGGTCAGGCGATCCGCCATCGTGTTGAACGACTTCGAGAGCTCACCGATCTCGTTGTTGGAATGAATGTGCGCCCGGGCGTCGACGGATCCGTGGGCGATGGCCCGGGCCGTCTGCGCCAGTTCGTTCAATGGCGCTACCACGTGCCGCGTCACCAACAGACTGCACGGTACGGCGAGCAGCACCAGGCCGATCCCGATTCGGCACAACTGATCCCCTATCCGCTCCAGTTGTGCCTTCGTGTCGGAGACGTCGGCCGCGAGGCGAAGATAACCCACGATGGGCCGGGAGGTCCTGCCCGTCCGACGTATCGGCGTGGTCGAGTAGACGGGGACCACAACTTCGGCGCAGGCCAGCTTCAAATCGGGGTACCACGCCAGCCGCGGGGTGTGCATCGGTTCCAGCTTCAGGGTTTGCCCGTCCGGCATCATCGCGGAGTTGAGCAGGCCGGCGCTCGTCTCTGCCGATGCCAGCACTTCGCCCGAGGAGTCGGTGATCGCCGCGCAAGCCACCGTCCGCGTTCCGAGCAGGTCATTCACCGTGTGGGTGAGCGACTCGCGGTCACCGGCTTCGACCGCGTCCGACGTGCCGGCCGCCAGGGAGCGGGCCCACTCCCGCGTCCGCGAGTACTCGTTCTCGTAAAGGGCCAGACCCATCGTCCGGGTGGTGATGGCCACCCCCGCCGTGGTAATGATCACCACCGCCAGCACAACCAGCAGCGAAGCCTTGAATCGGAGGCTCCGAAAACCGGCTCGCCAGCCGGATCCCCGTTGATCCTCGGGTTCTTGCGGCGGTTGTGTCTGCGCTCCGGTCATATCCCGCCTCGTGCTTGGGGTGCTACTTCGCGCTTAGAACTTACGATTCATTGATGCGAGCGGGCAAATCGCACCCCGGGCCGGACAACCGCTGCGATTGCTTTCGCACGTCCAGATCACGCAACTTCACGCTTAGATATCGGGTCTGATTCGCACTTCCTGAACATCGTCGCAGGCAATGGGCGTCGCAGATGTGGCGCCATTCGCTACGTCCGAGAATAGCGCCGTCGGTCGTGCCGATGATCCCGCCCCGGAGGAACGCCCGGATTCTGGGGACCGGCTGAGAAGCAAGAGGTTACTACAGGTGGCTCGAATCGCCTTGGAAGAACGCAACATTGCGTGCCGTGCGGCACCTTATCGGACTGCGACAATTGAGATGTTTCGGGCCGGACCCACGCGCTCCCCTGCGGGTCGCGGCTAAACGGACCTCGTCATACTCCCTTCATTCGTCTGTTTCTCCTTCCCCGGTTCCCTCCATCCCTCCATCTCTCCGTCTCTCTTTCTCTCCATCCTCCTTCCGCCCCGCGCCCGGTTATCGGCCGTGTTTTTTTCTTCGCTTTCGCTTGTCTTTCCGCGATTCCCGGCGCTTCCTTACGGTGCTGCCCGCCTTGATCTTCGGCATGACGCCTCCGGCCGCCATCTTGGCAAACTGGCCCACCGACCGCATCCGGTCCATCATCGACATCCCGCTCATGACCTTCATCATGTTCCGGACCTGCGAGAAGCTCTTGATCAGGCCGGAGACGTCTTTCGGATCGGTCCCGCTCCCCCGCGCGATCCGACGCCGGCGCGACGCCTCGATGATGTCCGGGTTCCGGCGCTCCTTGGCCGTCATGGAGTGGATGATCGCCTCGAACCGCACCAGTTCGCCGTCGTCAACCTCCATCTCCGGCATTTGTGACCCCATCCCCGGGATCATCTTCATCATGTCCTTCATGGACCCCATCGACTTCATCTTCTTCATCTGGCCGAGGAAGTCCTCAAGGTTGAGGCCCGCCGACATCTTCTTCTGCAGCCTGGCCGCCTCTTTCTCGTCAAACTGCTCCTGGGCTTTCTCAACCAGCGTGACGATGTCGCCCATGCCCAGGATCCGGCCCGCGATCCGGTCGGCGTGGAACTCCTCCAGGTTGTCGAGCTTCTCGCCGATCCCGATGAACTTGATCGGCTTGCCCGTGATCGTCTTGGCGGACAGGGCCGCCCCGCCCCGCGTGTCCGAGTCGAACTTCGTCAGGATCAGACCGTCGAGTTCGAGCCGCTCATTGAAGTGCCTGGCCGTGGTGACCGCGTCCTGACCCGTCATCGCGTCGATTACCAGGTAAACCTGGTGTGGAGAGGTCGCGGTTTCGATCTGGGCGATCTCAGCCATCAACTCCTCGTCGATGGCCAGTCGGCCCGCGGTATCCAGGATCACCACGTCGCGGTCGGTCTTGCGGGCCTCGATCACGCCGTTGCGGCAAACCTTCACCGCGTTCTGGTGGCCTCGCTCGGTGTAGGTCGGAACCCCCACCTGGTCCCCGATTACTTCAATCTGGTCGATCGCCGCCGGCCGCTTCAGGTCTCCCGCCACCATCAGCGGACGCTTGCCCCGGGCCATCACGTACCGGGCCAGCTTCCCGCAGGTGGTCGTCTTACCCGAGCCCTGAAGCCCGGCCATCAGCACCACCGTCGGCCCCGGCGTCACGAATGGAATGCGCGAATCCACCGGGCCCATGAGCTGAACCAGCTCGTCGTGCACGATCTTGACCAGCACCTGGTCGGGCCGCAGCGATTCGATGACCTTCGCCCCCAGGGCCTTCGCCTGCACCTCCTGGCAGAACTGGCGCACCACCTGAACGTGTACGTCCGCCTCCAGCAATGCGGTGCGCACGTCGCGCATGGCCTCGACCACGTTGGCTTCGGTGATCTTGCCGCGGCCGCGGATATTGTGGAAGACCTGGCCGAATCGATCTGTCAGGGCCTCGAACATGCTGGTAATGATAGACTGCCCCAGCCCTTCTTACAAACGCGGGCCTCGGCGGTGCCGACCGCCGACGCCGCACGCGCCGAGGGGGATGGAGGAAACGGGGGATGCAGGGAAGCAGAGGGCCGATGGGGGGACGAAGAGACGGAGTGATGGAGGGAAACGCGGAAAGAGAAACACGACGAATAAAGGAGTACAAAGCGAGACTGTAGCATCAATACAGAGCATTTCTGCTGATGTGAGGCCTTCTTGGCC
>CAZOIA010000215.1:0-8866 GCA_964579675.1 uncultured Planctomycetales bacterium
CCGTTTGGCAGCGTGTTCTCTCCGCGGGTGTGGAACGGTACGATCTACTATGACTGCGGCGGAGGTCCCACGACTTACGACGTGTACCTGGGGACCTCGCCCGGTGCGATGGCGTTGATCTGCGCGGATCTGCCCGAGCCGCCGTGCACGCCGCCGGCTCTCCTGGAGTGCGACACGGATTATTACTGGAAGGTCGTGGCCAAGAACGACTGCGGAAGCGTTGAGAGCGACACCTGGCAGTTCAGGACTTGCGCGCCGCCGGCGGTGCCGATTAATCCCGACCCGCCGGGCGGTGCGACCGAGGTACCGATAGACACAGAACTGGCATGGGCAGATCAGGCCAACTTCACCGAGCGGGTCATTTCGACCACGGCCGATGGGGCCTTCTCTGTTTTCGCGGCGGACGTGAACGGGGACGGGGACACCGACGTGCTTTCCGCGTCGTGGAATGACGACAAGATCGCGTGGTACGACAGCGACGGCGGCTCGCCGCCGGTCTTCACCGAGCAGGCCATCTCAACCGCGGCCAGCGGGGCCCGCTCTGTCTTTGCGGCGGACGTGGACGGGGACGGGAACACCGATGTGCTCTCCGCCTCGTACTGGGACGACAAGATCGCGTGGTACGAAAACGACGGCGGCTCACCGCCCGCCTTCACCGAGCGGGTCATCTCGACTGCGGCCTCCTGGGCCACCTCTGTCTTCGCGGCGGACGTGGACGGCGACGGGGACACCGACGTGCTCTCCGGGTCGTTGTCTGACGACAAGGTCGCGTGGTACGAGAACGACGGCGGTTCGCCGCCGGTCTTCACCGAACGGGTCATCTCGACCGCGGCCGACGGGACTCACTCTGTCTTCGCGGCGGACGTGGACGGCGACGGGGACACCGACGTGCTCTCCGCGTCGAAATTTGACGACAAGATAGCGTGGTACGAGAGCGACGGGGCCTCGCCGCCGGGCTTCACCGAACGGGTCATCTCGACCGCGGCTGACGATGTCCGCTCTGTCTTCGCCGCGGACGTGGACGGCGACGGGGACACCGACGTGCTCTCCGCGTCGTGGGACGACGGCAAGATCGCGTGGTACGAGAGCGACGGCGGTTCGCCGCCCGCCTTCACCGAGCGGGTCATCTCGACTGCAGCCCTCTGGGCCACCTCTGTCTTCGCCGCGGACGTTGACGGTGACGGGGACACCGACGTACTCTCCGCGTCGAGGATAGGCAGCGCCAAGATCGCATGGTACGAGAGCGACGGCGGTTCGCCGCCGGTGTTCACCGAGCGGGTGATCTCGACCGCGGCCATGAGCGCTGACTCTGTCTTCGCGGCGGACGTGGACGGCGACGGGGACACCGACGTGCTCTCCGCGTCGTTCGGTAACGACAAGATCGCGTGGTACGAGAACCCCGGTGTCAGCCCTTGTCCGACGACTTACGACGTGTACCTGGGCACCTCTCCGACTGCCATGGCGTTGGTCTGCCAGGACCTTTCCGGGCCGCCGTGCACGCCGCCCGACCTGCTGGCGTGCAATACCACCTACCACTGGCAGGTGGTGGCTAAAAACATCTGCGGAAACGTTGCGAGCGACATCTGGTCCTTCACGACCGGGGGGAGCGTCGTATCCTTTGAGTTGGAGTTGGGTGGCGAGAACCATTGTGCACCGGGCGATATCTTCTTCACGCCGGGTAACCCCGGTAACGGTCAAACCTTTGGCCTTGGCTCCACGATCACGTGGGATACCCGGATATCGGCGGGCGGCATCCAGCAGCAAGGCAACGGGGCAGGGTACGAGGTCAAAGGGGCAGCCAACTTCGTGTTCGATCTCGAGCTTCATGCGGGCTCCGAGGTCGGTCCACTGGTTCCGGAGGCGAAGTTCCTCAGCACCGTCAATGGAGGGACGATCGTGAGCGAGCCCCGGAAGAACGGTGTCCGCAAGATCGTTGCTGACTTCGACGGCGACGTTTCGGGGTGGTACACCCCCGGCCAGGTGCTCGTCAATTGCGGTGCCGTTGCGCCGACCGGCGAGGCGCTGGTCAACGGCGGCACGAGGCTGGAGATCTACTTCGACAACGGTCTGCCCGATGCGGCATACCACATCATCGATATCGGCGCCAGCGTTAGCTGTCTGGGCGGTGACACCGACTGCATCGTCAGGGCCCTTGAGGGTGACGTCAACAACGACGGCAGGACCGACCTGATCGACATGGCTTATGTCAAGAGCAAGAACGGGACCCCGGTTGCCGGCGACGACGCGAGGTTCGACGTGAACCTGGACGGCCACATCGACCTGATCGACATGGCTCTGGTTAAGAGCCTGAACGGTAATACCACTCAAGTGGCCTCTTCCGCGTTTGCCTACAGCATGAACGTGAATAACTGGGGACCGGCACGGGTGATTGATCCGCTGATGGCCGGAGCCTTCGGCGATGGGAACGGCGGCCCGCGGCTGGATATGCATACGTACCCGACGAACCCCGCCGACGGCAGGCTGCTGGGTATGGGCGCGGGTTATTCAAGCTGGGAGCGATCGGGTCCGGCGAGCTTCACCACGGCCGGCGTCGGCCAGGTTCCCCCGCAGCCGGGCGATCCGGTCTACGGTCCTCAGGGCACCGGCCCGGTGAGCGAGGGGCAGATCGACACGCGCGGATTGTCCCTGGGCACCTATGTCCTCAAGCTGATTCCGGGGCTCGGCAACAACGTGCTTCGCGGCGATATCGATCTCAGCGTGAGCCAGTGGGCGTTTGCCACCGCGGCCGACCAGACCGAGGGTGACACGATAACCTTCGAGATCGTCGAAGGCGGCCCGTGCCATATCGACTCCTGGGCGAGCGTGCGGGACCATGGCCCGGCGGGTGAGCTGCCGATCGTGCTTGATCCACCAGCGGAAGAGGCCGGTCCCGCGGCCGGTGGCGACGTGGGCCAGCAGGAGGAGTTCGGCCACCTGCAGGCGTGCCTGACCGGCCCGGGAGTCCAACAGACCGATCCAGACTGCCAGGACGCCGATCGGGACCGGGACGGCGACGTCGATCAGGATGACGCCGACGTCTTGCTGAGTTCGGTGCGTTGAACGAACGCAACGTGCCCCGTCGGCCGGGGGCCGGTCCGAATGGTGTTGCCGCGTGGTAGTAGGGACAACCCCAGGCTGATTCTCCCCTTGTCCTGAGAGACTCGGCAAGTTAGGCTGCGCGCCCAAGCGGACGGAGGTGGTGTCGCTGAAGGCACATCCGAGCCCTGTCCTCTCCGGGACATCTCATACCACGAAGGAGGTCTGTGATGCGACGCGCAACGTTGTTCTTGTTGATGCTCGTGTTGTGCTCAGGGCAGCTCTGCGTCCCGGTCCCTGGTGACGCGGTGCCTGACGGAACCGGGGGCAACGGCGGGAATGGCGCCGTTCCGAACGGGGGCAGCGGTGCCGTTCCCAACGGGGGCGGCGGGTCGGGTGCCATTATCGCGGATCACCTGGCGGCAGAGGGCTTCGAGTCCATTCCTGCCGCGTTCGTCGAGACGGTCAAGTCTGATTACCGGATCTGGTACGGCCACACGTCGCACGGCAGCCAGATCGTCACCGGCATGGAGTTGCTCTATGCCGAGAACAGCGCTTACGCGTTCAACGCGGGGTCAGGCTCGCTCAGCCTCGAGGAGGAGACCGGCGTCGACCTCGGGCACGAAGGGGATACCGACTGGGTTGCCACAACCCGCGGTGTGCTCGACCAGGCGGGCAGCGACGTCAACCTGGTCATGTGGTCCTGGTGCGGCGGCGTGAGCGACAATACGGAGGCGGGCATCAACACGTATCTCGAGTCGATGAACCAGCTCGAGAGCGACTATCCGGGCGTGCTGTTTGTCTACATGACCGGCCACCTCGACGGCACCGGCTCGACCGGCAACCTGCACATTCGCAACGAGCAGATCCGCAACTACTGCCGGACCAACAACAAGGTGCTGTTCGATTTCGCGGATATCGAAAGCTACGACCCCGCCGGGAATTGCCATCTTGATCCGGACGGCAGCGACTGGTGCGAGTGGTGCGAGACCTGGTGTGCGACGCACACCTGCCCGGACCTCGAGTGCGTCGATGACGTGGACTGCCAGCATTCGGTGTGCTTCAATTGCTACCGGAAGGGCAGGGCGTTCTGGTGGATGATGGCGCGGATTGCCGGATGGGGCGGCAGCTAAGAGGACACGAGCGCGGAGCAGGCAGGATGACTTCGCGACAGCGCGTCCGGGCGGCCATGAGGCACGAGACCCCTGACCGCGTGCCGGTCATGTGCCAACTTGCGCTGGGGCACTACTTCATCCATAGCGATCACGATCCCGCCGATATATGGTTTGACAGCAGAACCTTCGTCCGGACGCTTGGCGAGTTTCAGCGGCGATACCGGTTCGACGGCTTCCTGGTTAATCTCCCCGGCCGGCCCGTCAACTGGAAGGATTACCTGATCCGCCGCGAAAGAACGGACGAGGGTGACGAACTGTACTGGCGAGGCGGGCTGGAAACCTGGATTCCGCCGGATGACAACCCGCACACCTTCCTGCCGCGACGGGAAGCCCTGCCCCGCGCCGAATACGATGCAGTTGACATTGCCGACCCGAGGACGTTTCGCATACCCGGGTACGTCTGGAACATCTGGCACGCACCGGGTCTGTGGGATATCCCCGCCGATGCGGACCTGACCGAGGCCGGCACCTATCCCGACTGGCTGACGCTCGGCCTGCGCATCGCCCGCACCGCCTGTCCCGACGTCTCCGTACACATGGAGGTCTTCTCACCATTCACCCATCTGCTGGAGCTTTTCGGCTACCAGCAGGCGCTGATGGCGCTGATCGACGCGCCTGACACCTGCCATCGCCTGCTCAAGGTCTTTGCCGAACAGGTCGGGGCCCAAGTCAATTGCTACGCCGTTTGCAGGCCCGACGCGATCCTCATCAGCTCCGCATTCGCCGGTGCCGGCTTCATCAGCCGGGACATGTATCGCGAATTCGTCTTGCCCTACGAAGCGCGCATCGTCCACGATGTTCACGAATGCAGCGTCCCCTGTTACGTGCACACCTGCGGGGCCATCGGCGATCGCCTGGACCTGATGGCCGAAACGGAAGTGGACGGCATCGACACGCTCGATCCGCCGCCCCTGGGAACGGTGGACCTGGCCCGGGCCAAGGCCGAGTTCGGCCACCGGTTCTTCTTCAAGGGCAACCTCGACGCGGTGAACGAGATGCTCCGGGCCGACGATCGAACGTTCGAGCAGGCCGTCAGGCAAAGGCTTCAGACAGGCAAGCCCGGCTCCGGGTATATCCTTTCCTCTGCGTGCTCCGTCGCGCCCCACGTCAGACCCGAACGCCTCACCATGATGGTCGAGCTGGCTGAACGATTCGGCCAATACGAATGACTCTCGATCCTCATCGGATCCGGTATAATAGAGCGGCACAAGCGGGCGGCACGTTTGCCCGCCTCGGCGAGGGCGCGGGCTTCTCGACATCGAAGAGGGCAAAGACGTCGATATGACCGACCTGGGACCTTTCCAGCGCTCCCTGGGCGGCGGCAGCATGCCCGCCGACGCGAACCCTTCAGACTGACGATGAGGTGATATGATGCAGATTCAGACCTCGTGCGAACAGGCAATCAACAGGAAGTATCCCGAGCAGGTAGCCATTGCCATCGTCAAGGATGCTCAGGGAAAGTACAACCCGATCACGCTGGGTTGGACTATGATTACCTCGCATCGACCGCCGATGATGGCGATCTCGGTGGGTCATACGCGTCATTCGCTGGGCGCGCTGCGGCAGGCGCGGGAGTTCGTAATCTGCTTTCCCGCGTCCACCATGTCAGAGGACGCACTGTTTTGCGGGACGAAGTCGGGACGCGATCTGGACAAACTCGCCGAGCGGGGCACCGAGACCCAGCCTGCAACCGTTATCGACGGTGTACTGTTTGCAGATGCCGTGGCTAATTTCGAGTGCAAGCTGGAGTCCGAACTCGAGACCGGCGATCACGTCCTGTTCGTGGGGCGGGTTGTCGCCTCGTACGTCAACGAAACCGGCGAGACGCATCGCCTTTATACCCTGGACAAAGACCACCGGATGGGCCGCGTCGTTCCGGACTGAAACAAGATGGTGAATACCACGTGAAAGGGGCCGTGCATGGCTTGCGATGACCGGAAGCTCGATAAGATCCATATACGCGACCTGCGCCTGCGGTGCATTATCGGCGTGTGCGAGGAGGAACGTAGGGGCAAGCAAGATGTGCTCATCAACCTGACGCTGCACGCGGATCTGAGGACCCCGGGCAGGAGCGATCGCATAGAGGACACGGTGGATTACGGGGCGGTCGAGAAACGCGTCATCGCCACGGTGGACCAGTCGTCATGCCTCCTAGTGGAGCATCTGGCCGAGCGGATTGCACAGGTCTGTCTGGATGACCCCCGGGTCGAGCGCGTGGTCGTGTCAGTGGACAAGCCGGGAGCCTTGCCTTTTGCCCGCAGCGTCGCGGTCGAAATCACCAGGGATCGCCAGACCATTGGCTGACCGACGGGCCAGCCAAACCCGGGTAGCTGGGTTATCGGCCTGCGGACGAATCCGCGATTATTCGGAACCCGGAGCGGGGTGAGGCGTAGACGCCGGTTCTCATCGGTGGTGGAGACGACGCCAAACACCATGGCCCAAACTCGCGCTTCCGGATTTCCGACAATGAAGTATGCAACCGGTGGCCCCGCCCGCCGGTGTATCGTACGCTTGACCCGGGCGCGGGAAGCGTGATCCGCCCCGGGGTCCGTGTATATGGCACAGCATCGGCCCATTCTCCGACATGCGAGCCGACGGTGGGTCGGCTGGAATCGGCATCGCGGCGTCGCCCTGGTGCTGGTTCTGGTTGCCGTCATCGTGGCCGCCACCGTCGCCCACTCCTTCGTGAGCGCTCAGAGCACGTCCATCAGCATTGCCCGCAACGTCCAGAAACACGCAACGGCACGACACGTGGCCGAGTCCGGACTGGAACTCGCCGTCGCCCACATTAGATCCAACGACAACTGGCGCACTGAGCAAGCCGACGGCACGTGGGTCACCGACGAACCGTTCGGAGACGGGACGTTCACAATCGTGGGCGAAGACGGGGAGGACACCGACGGTGACGGCGTCGTGGATGGTGACGGCGATCTGTCCGACGATGATTCGGACCTGCTGACATTGACGGTGACCGGGAAGATCAATGGATCGAGCCACGTTGCGCGGGCGGTGGTCAGGCCAATTCCGGGTGATGGTCGAAAGGTGCTCATGCTGGTCCCCGATCCCGGCGATCTTGCCCCTGAAGAGCAACAGCGTAAAGGGCTGATCGAGAGCTGGGGGTGGGAAGTGGCCCTTATCGAGGACGGCGCTTCCCAGGCCGAGATGGAGGCGGCGATGGCCGAGGCCGACGTGGCCTATCTGCCTAATAACGTCAACATCAGTGCCGGTGAAGGCGAGCTCAACTGGCCGATCGGCGTGGTAAATGAGGCCGGCCCCTTGTGCCCGGCATTGGGTATCTCGTCCAGCCACGGCGATTTCAACGCGACCACCATCGACCTAGTCGATAACACGCACGAGATCACTGAGCCTTTTGATCCCGGCGTGCTAACCATCGCGGCGAGCGCCGGGGTGATCGAACACCCTGCGGGTACGCTGGCTGACGGCGCGACCACACTGGCAAGAGAGGCGGGCGGCAGCGCAGCGGCGTTGGTCGTGATTGACCAGGGCGGCGCCCTGCACGGCGCCAGCGCCCCGGGGCTGAACGCAGCCTACTATACGCTCGGCTTTGCACCAAGCTGGCTGGGCGAGATTGACTTCTACGGCGAGCCAACCGCCACCGCGGTGGTTGAGGACATCGATCAGCCCAGTACTAGCGGGGCGGGTTGGCCCGGCGGGCCCGCCAACAACTTTGCTGTGAAACTCACCGGAAGCGTTTCGGTCCCTCAGGACGGCACTTGGACGTTCTACACCAGGAGTGACGACGGCTCAGCCCTGTGGATCGACGACACCCAGGTCGTTGACAACGACGGTCTGCACGGCATGAGGACCCGCAGCGGCAGCATTGACCTCACCGCGGGCTCGCACAGTATCGAGGTTCACGCATTTGAGCGCGGCGGCGGGTACGGATTGATCGCCTATTGGCAGGGCCCCGGCGTGCCGGGCCGGACCGTGATTCCAGCCGACGCGTTCAACATTGGGGCGGCCGCGGCACCGAGGGTGCATTTCCCCCTCGGCGGATTCAGCGTCAGCCAACTCACCAGCGACGGCAAGGGCCTCTTCAAGCGCGCGATGCAGTGGGCCGCCGGCACCGCGGACGCACAGGGTCTGGCCGCCTCATACTTCGAGCTCGGTTCGTCCCCCCGGCGGCTGAGCGACGTGGACTGGTCGGCAGACCCGACCGCCACCGCGCTCGTTCCGAACATCTATGTCAACGCCGGAAGCGGTCCCGGATGGCCGGGTGGGCCGACGGACAACTTCGGCGCGAGATTCGTCGGCCAGGTGATCATCCCGCAGGCCGGCACGTGGAGGTTCTATACACAAAGTGACGACGGCTCGGCCCTGTGGATCGACGACACCCAGGTCGTTAACAACGACGGCCTGCACAGCATGAGGACCCGCAACGGCAGTATTGGCCTGAGCGCTGGCCCGCACGACATCGACGTCAAGGTATTTGAACGTTCCGGGCAGTATGGACTGATCGTGTCCTGGCGAGGCCCCGGAGTGCCGTCTCAGACGGTTATTCCCGCAGGCGCGTTCACCGGCGGTCCGGGCGGTGGTGCCGGCTACACCTACCAGATCGACTGGCGCTAGTCCCAAAACAAGAGACTGTAGCATCAATACAGAGCATTTCTGCTGATGTGAGGCCTTCTTGGCCG
>CAZOIA010000216.1:0-8859 GCA_964579675.1 uncultured Planctomycetales bacterium
TTTTTCTTCTGGATGATGCCTTCGTGTATGACTTGGTCGAACCGGATGAAGAACCGCGGATTGGGCTTTTCGTGTCGGCTCCCGCCGTCCGGCGAAATGAACCGCAGGATGCCCTTGAACTTCTGCTCGTCTTCGAGGATGGGATCCGCCTTCACGTAGACAAGGTCCGCCTCGAGGTCGCGGACCGTTTTCTTCTCCAGGCGGTCGAGGATCCTTGCGACGGCCGGATCGAGCGGGGCCGGTTGGGACATTGGTGCGGTGGCGGGCTGGGTCGCCGGACCCGCCCCGGCGGCGAGCTGGGATAACCACCCGAGCACACCGGCGGTCACGAAAACGTTCAGGCACGCAGCAACTCGTACTCTCATCGGGTCGAGATCCTCCCTGACCGCGGGCTCATCCCAGCCGGGCATTGCGACGGTTACATTCTAAATACGCCACCGGGCGGCCACAAGCCCGGCGTACTGCGTGATCGCTTGTCGCGGCAGTGGGAGCCGCGGCTCGCAAACCGCGGATGTCAGTGCTGGGCGGTCGAATACCGGGCAAGCACGGGCTCAGGTTTTTCTCCGTCCCCGAGGCGCTATACAATCCGGCCGGCTGGTCTAGCTGGTGCCGTTTTCGGTCGGTCAGTTTCTCCGGGGTGGCACGGGTCCGCCACGCACGATTCTCCCGGTGCGGGTACCGCCACGGGTCAACGGGATAGGTCAGCCAGCCCGAGCTTCCGCGGACCCCTGGACCGTCCGCTGGAGTTGCTTCACCGACGCGTTGACCCGTGCCATGCGGAGGTAACGCGAGACTCCCTTGCCGAAAACGGCACCGGCCCGAAGGATCATCAAGAACCATGCTCGATGTCAGGCACTTCGACAGGCTGGTCGGGATGATCGGCGAACTCGAGCCGGGGACGGTGTCGCTGGTAGGCGCAGGTCCCGGCGATGCTGCGCTGATCTCCGTCCGAGGAGTGGTGCGCCTGATGCAGGCCGACGTCGTCCTGCACGACGAGGTGATCGGGCCCGAGCTGCTCGATCTGTGCCGGCCCGAGGCGAATCGCATCTTCGTGGGCAAGGGGCGGGGCGAGCACGTCTGGACGCAGGATGAGATCAACGCGGCATTGGTCCGGCACGCCCGGGCCGGCGAGCGGGTGGTTCGGCTCGAGGGTGGCGATCCTTTTGCTCTTGGCCGGGGGGGCGAGGAGTGCGAGTACCTGGCAGCAGCGAAGGTCCGCTACGAGGTGGTGCCCGGCATCACCGCGGCTCTCGGCGCGTCGGTATCGGCCGGCATTCCGCCCACGCATCGTGGCCTGAGCCGATCGTTCGTCCTGGTGACCGGACGTGCCGGGCCCGACGACCCCGAGCAGCTCGATTTCCACGCCCTGGCCTGCATGAAGACCATCGCCTTTTACCCGGGCATGAAGGACCTGGCGATCACCTGTGAACGCCTGATCGAAGCGGGGCTGGATGCCCGCACGCCGGCGGCGGTGATCCACGGGGGCACATCTCCCCAGCAGCGGACAATCGTAGGGACGGTCGGCGACATGCCGGACCGGGTGGCGAGCGAGAAGATGGACCCGTCGGCAATGATCCTGATCGGGCAGGTGGTGCGGCTGCGGGGATCCATCGAGTGGTTCGAGAACCGCCCGCTCCACGGTCAAACCATCGTGGTGACGCGAGCGGCGGATCAGGCCGCGAGCCTGAGCGGGCCCCTGCGGGCGGCCGGCGCGGAGGTGATCGAAGCTCCGACCCTTGAACTGGTCGCAGTCGATGATTTCGAGCCGGTGGACGGAGTTCTTCGGCAACTCGCACGATATGACTGGCTCGTACTGACCAGCGTAAACGGCGTTGACGCGATGTTCACGCGCTTGGAGGTATCGGGGGGCGACAGCCGCTCGCTGGCCGGCGTGAAGGTTGCCGCGATCGGCCCGGCGACGAGAGCGCGGTTGCGTGAACATGGCATTCGGGTTGATCTGATACCGGCCGAGGCGGTCGGTGAATCGATGGCCGAGGCGCTCATCGGGCAGGGCGTCTGCGGCAAGCGTATCCTGCTGCCCCGGGCTGACATCGCCCGCGGGGAACTGCCCGCAGCGTTGCGAGAAGCCGGCGCCGTCTGTGACGAGGTGGCGGTCTATCGAACGGTATGTCCGGTGTCGCCGCCCGCCTGGCTGCTGGAGCGGTTCGACCGCGGCCAGGTGGATTGGGTTACGCTGACGAGCCCGTCCTCGCTGTTCAACCTGGTCAGGCTGCTGGGCAAGGAACGGGCGGAAGAACTGCACAATACTCGATTGGCGAGCATCGGGCCGGTGACTACTCGCGCCATCCGCAATGCCGGCTACACCGAGACGGTTCAAGCCCATCCGCACGACGTCGGCGGTCTGGTGACGGCGATCCTCTCGGCATCGAAGAGATGACGGCCGCGGGTGTGGGCGTTCGGAAGCTCGCCAAGCCGGGCGGTCCTCCGCCCGGTCAGGTGCCGACTGCAAGCGAGGGCAGATCCGCAAGCACACCCGCGAGGCCGCAAGCGGCTCGATGACGCGGACGAGATCGTGCCCGGTCGTGACAATGTGTTCAGCGTGATTGGCCGTTGAGCAGCATCCGGTGGACTGGCCAAGTCCCTTTCCGGGCCGATCACCGGGGGCGGAAGCGGGTGACCCGGCCCGGGCCCTGGCTCGCTTGACACCCCACAGGCGCGCCGGTAGGCTCGAATCGGCGATTGGAGTGCGACTCATGGAAGTCCGAATGGAACTCGCCCGTATCGTGATCAACGATACCAGCGAGCAGCAGATCATCGTCCTGCGGGAGCGTGCGGGCAGCCGGCAATTCCCGATCGTGATCGGGGTGTCGGAGGCCCTGGCGATCGACCGGCGGGTCAAGAACATCGCCACCCCCAGGCCTCTTACGCACGATTTGCTGGCCAACGTGATTCGTGACCTCCACGGGGAGTTGGAGAAAATCGTGATCCATGAGCTGCACGATCACATTTTCTACGCCAAGCTCGTCATCCGGCTGGACGGGGAACTGATCGAGGTGGATTCGCGGCCATCGGACGCGATTGCCCTGGGCGTGGCCAGTGACACCTCGATCTACGTGGAAGAGAGTGTGCTCCGTCAGGTTTGCGAGAATCCCGAGGCCTGATGGAGTGGTCGTATAACGGTGGCACATCGGATGAGCCAACGGTGAGCGTGACCGGCACCGAAAACGGCTTGATCGGCGGTATCGAGCATTTCCTGCAATCCTGCGAGAGATGCTGGCCGGCGGACCAGGCCCGGCCCAGCGTGCTCACGCGTGCCCCCGGGCGGCTCGATTGCATGGGGGGCATGGCGGACTTCAGCGGCGCCCTGGCCCTCCAGATGCCGATCGAGCGGTCGGTCTACGCGGCCGCCGGGCGACGCAATGACCAGAGGATTCGCGTCGAGTCCATCGGCTGGAACCGCAACCGGCAGGCGTCCTGCTTCGAGTGGCCGCTGTCCATCCTGTATCAGCCCCATGGTGAGATCGTAACGGCCGAGGCCCTGGCTGCACATTTCGATGCCTGTCCCTGGGTCCGTCACATCGCCGGCGTGGTTCTGGCCCTGCTCGAGTCGGGCGACGTGCCCCATTTTGCCGGGGGCCTGACCCTGGTCCTTCAATCGGAGATACCATCCGGCGTGGGCTTGGCAGCGTCGGCGGCGATCCAGGTCGCCACCGCCATGGTGCTGGGCGCCCTGTTCGACGTTGCCCTCGATCCCAACCAGTTGGTCCGGGCCTGTCGGCAGGCAAATGCCAACGTGGTGAAGGGCGAGCCCGGCCTGGTCGATCACCTGACCTGCCTGCTCGGCGAACCCAACGCACTGCTGCAGATCCGGTGCCAGCCGGATGATGTGCTGGGCACCTTTTCGCTGCCGAAAGGCGTCAACCTGGCGGGGGTGAATACGGGCGTGCGACTCGGGATCTACCATCAGCGGTATGCCGACAACCGTGCGGCTTCCATGATCGGGCGCTTCCTGATCGAGCGGATGCTCCAGGCGTCGGGAGCGGTGGGCGATCCGATGGGCGGGTATCTGGCCAACACGACGCCAAGCGAGTATGTCCGCCGGTTTCGCAATGAATTGCCGGTCGAGCTGCGGGGTAGGGATTTCCTGGAGCGATTCGGCCAGCCCGAGGAGCTGGACGTCGTCGTCGAGCCGGATCAGATCTACAAGGTACGGTCACGAACCGAGCATCACATCTACGAGAATGACCGGACGCACCGGTTCCTGGAAAGGTTGGCCCGGGCCCGTCGCACCGGGGAACGGGACGCCCTGGTGGAAGCCGGCGAGCTGATGTACGCATCCCATTGGAGCTACGGCCAGCGGTGCGGAATGGGAAGCATCGAGACCGACGTGCTGACGAACTTCATTCGCAAGCGGGGCCCCGGCCGTGGCCTGTACGGGGCGAAAGTCACCGGCGGGGGATGCGGCGGCACGGTGGCGGTACTCATGGCGGACACGCCAGGGGCCCTGGCCGCCCTGGACGAAGCAGCGGCCGCCTACCGAGACAAGACCGGGAAGGAAGCGGCGATCCTTCTCGGCAGCTCTCCCGGGGCGACGTCATTCGGGCACCGCCGTCTCGACTGACCTCAACGGCTCGTCGGCACCTGCCTCTGCCCTGCCCATGCATTGACGTTGTCAGGTTACCCCGAAAGCGACCCTGGAAATGAACGGCGAACCGGTGGGCATACGCCAGGCCCCGGAGTTGTACCTCTCTTGCGACGAGCCGGGAGACTGTTGATCCCGCCGTTCACTCCACCGGCTGCGTAGCCTGGGCCGGCCGCGTCGCCGCCTCCGGGGGGAGCACCTCGAGCCGCGCCACGTCCACCCTGGTGGCAACCATCTGCCGACTGCCGTTGTGCTTTTCTTCCCGGCCGGTCACCGTGACGCGATCGTCCACCCGCAGGTCCTCGAGCTGGGCGGTCACCCCATCGACCAGGATCTCCGCATCGGGGGCGAGCCGGCCGCCGAGGGTCATCTCCCGTCTGTGTTTCTTGTTCCAGAACGTTACCGAGACCACCCCGGTGTCCATGTCGATGGACGTGATCCTGCCCGTGATCTCCCGGTACTTCTGCCGGTTGGAGTCCTTCCCGCATCCGCCCGCTACGGCGCCGGCAACGCCCACCAGTACCGATAGTCCGAGTACGTTGACCACCCTCATGGTTACGCCCTCTGAAACGCCAATTCGTTGATGCTCTCTTCAAGTGGCAGGGGTTCGCACTTGGCCCTGCTGGCCCCTGCCCTCGGCGGTCAATCTAGCGGTCCGCGACCTGATAATCAACAAACCTGCCGGCCGCGCGGGAAGCGCCCCACCGGCCCCAGCTTCAGCGTTTCCCTCCCGCAAACAGAACGGGCCGCCCCGCGATGGGGGCAGCCCGTTATTTGTGTCGGTAAGTGGACGCCAAATGGACCGTCAGCGAATCCGGCAGCGCCGCCGGATCACCAGCAACCCGGAGATCATCAGGAACCAGTTGGCGATCCCGACCAAACCACAGGGGAAGATGCCGCCCAGTGGCGTCGTGGCCGGCTCGGCGAGGAGCTCCTCGACCGTTTCAGGCGTCTCGTCGACAGGCTCGGTGATTTCCCCATCGTCCGCCGCCGGTTCCGCTTCAGGCGGAATGCCGACCGCGAAGGTACCGAGCTCCGAGACCTCGGCCCAGGCCGAGTTCGCCGACGTGTCCACGCCATAGTCTCCCAGGACACCCGTAGCCGGCACGGCACCCACGTCGTTCGTGCCCGCCAGCTCGTAGGTGCCCGTGGCCTCGTTGAGCATGAACAGCCGAAGCTCGCTCTCATCCAGGCCGGTCAGGTCGGCATCCTGGTACGTCAAGACAACCGTGACCACATCGCCTTCGGTCAGGCCGGTGGCAGAGACCGTCACGCTTCCGCCGAGGCTCTGCTGGTTCTCCAGGCCCGCGAAGCCCGGCACGACTTGGGCCGCCGCCGCCCCCCCGGAAGCGGGGGCCTCGTTGTACGTCACGGTGAACACGACGTCGTCACCGGTGCCCGAGGCCTCGATGGTGACATCAACCGCCTCTCCCGACGCGTCCGTGACGGCCACCGTCGTGCTACCCGACGCATCCGTCGTGACGGTGACGTTCGATCCTTCGGGCAGCGAGTTCAAATCCAGCGTGATCGTGTCGCCGTCGGCGCCCGTGACCACCACCGTCTGGTCGCCCTGGTCATCAATCGTCGCGTCGATCTCGGCATCATTGCCGACACCCTCGACGTCGAGGTCCAGCAGTTCGTCGCCATCCGCGTCGGTAACGACGAGCGACTGGTCGCCATCCGCGTCGACGGAGACCTCGATGTCAGCATCGTCGCCAGCACCATCGACGGTCACCACCAGATCAGGATCCGTGCTGTCTCCGACCGTGATCGTTGACTCTCCGGTGGTACCGTCGGTCTCCAGGGCCACGCTGGTTCCCAAGGGCAGACCGGCGACCGTAACACCAACGTTGTCGTTGCTGACCGCGGCGTTGCCGTCGCCATCCGCAGTGTCTTGCTCCGGGTCCTGCTCGGTGGTCGTGCTGCTGCTGGTGCTGCTGCTGCCAGCCGGACAATTTCCCGTCCAGTTGGAGTTGCCCGTCGTGTAGTCAACATTGGTCAGCGTGATACCATCGGCCTGGGCGGGGCAGCCGGTGTCGCTGGCGTAGACGGCGCGTGACAGATCGACGTGGCCCAGGTTGAGGTTGCCCGCGCTGTTGCGGTCTATCGTGAACGTACCCGTATCGCCGACCGTGTCCAGGACGATCTCGTTGGTGTCGGTGGCACCGAGAGTCAGGGTCCCGGCACCGATCAGCTCGACTCGGCCACCCGAGGAGAACTCGATCGAGCCGTTGTCGACCTGGTAGCTCACTGTGCTGGTGGTGCTGATGTTGACGTCGTTGAACTTGTAGAGGAAGGCCCCACCGGTGAGGGTATAGGTTCCATTGTCTCCGTTGACGTTGACCGTCCCGAGCAGGTTGAAGTCGTTGTCGTTGAGGGCGGTGAGGGTCCTGGCATCCGTCGCCGACAGGTTGACGATGGAGGTGGCGGCCGCGTTCACGTTGACGGTGGCGCCGCCGAGCCCGACGTTGATATCACCCCAGGTGGTCAGCGTGGCCCCGGCGGCGACGTCGATCTGGTCGCCGTCGTCAGTGAGGGTGAGATCCTGGGCCGCGCCCGAGGTGCCGATCTCGACGGTGCCGGCGTCGATATCCAATTGGGCCCCGAGACCCCCGCCGAAGGCCACGCCGCCGGTCATGACCAGCTTGCCGGCACCGGTCTTCTGGATCTTGTCGGCGGCACCCAGCGCCCCGGCGTCGATGGCGGTGATCGTAAGTTGGCCAGTGCAGGCCAGAACGAGCGTGCTGGGCGTACCAGCAAAGGTCGGGTCGAACGCGGTAATGGTGACACTGGAACCTGTCGCGGCGGTGATGGTAGAGGCGGGGTCGGCCATGTCCATATCCGCGATCGTGCCGGAGCCCTGCAACGTGATGTCGCCGGCGGGGTCAAGCTGCTTGGTCCAGGTGACGCCGTTGGCCACGTCCACGATGGCCCCGGAAACCAGCGTGAGCGTCGTGACGCCGGCATTCGCATCGATGTCCAGGGTCTCACCGTTGCCCACCTGGACCGTGGAGACCGTCCCGGTGTTGTTGAGGGTCAGCGTATTGGTGCCGCCGCCGAGGTTCGCGGTAGCAGTCAGGACTACTCCGTTGGCGACGTTGATGGTGGCGTCTGCGGACTGGGTGAGGGTGGTCACGGTGGTATTGCCGTCCACATCAAAAACACCGCCCTCGGTGTCCAGGGTGACTGTGGTGATCGCCCCGGTAACCGTCTTGGTGCATGTTTCGTCGTTGATGTCCAGGTTGGTGGTCAACGTCTTGGTGTCGGCCACCGCCAGGCTCAGGTTGGCCTCGAGGTTGATGGTGGTCGGCTGACAGCTTTCGTTGACGGTCATCGTGGCGCCGTCGGCCGTGACCTTGACGCTGAAGGTGTCGAGGTTGTCGGCGGCGTTTCCGGCGGCCACGGTCAGCGCCGAGGCGGCGTTGTTCAGAACGATAAACTTGCCGGAGCTGTCCGTATCGATGACCTCGGCGGCGTCGGCTCCGCCGCTTCCCTTGATGGTCAACGTGTTGGCCCCGACGCTGAGGTCGTTGGACAGGGTCAGGGTCTTGTTGTTGGTGTCGATGTCGATCGTGCCGTCGCCGCTCATGGTGACGGTGGTAATGGTGCAGCTTTCATCCACGTCCAGCGTCGCACTGCCCGACAGATTCACCAGGGTGATCGAGCCGGTCTCATCCAGCGTCAGCGACTTGGCATTGGACAGGGCAACACCGTTGGACGAGGTTAACGTCTTGGTGTCGGCCACACCGATGGTAGTGTTCCCGGTCAACGTGACGGTATTGACTGAACAGCTCTCGTTCACGTCCAGTTCGCCGCCGTCGGTGTCACCCTGCACGGTGGTGATGGTGCCGGCCTCGGAGATCGCCAGCACGTTGTCGTTGATGTCAATGGTCCCGGTCAGCGTCTTGCCGTCGGCGACCTGCAGCGTCAGATTGCCGGCTCCGGCGTTCATGTCCACCAGCGTCGGAGCACAACTGATGTCGGCATCCAGCGTGGCCAAATCGGCGCTGACGTTCACTTCGGTAATGGCAATGTTGTCCAGGTCGTCCCCGGTGATCTCCAGCTCGGAGGCGGCATTGTTCAAATCCACGGTTGCGGTGAGGGTTTCCTGCCCGCCGCCACCGGAACCGACCAACGACAGCTTCAGAGCCCCGACGTCGATCTCGTTGGTGACGGTCAGATTGCATAGATCGGTGTCCAGGTCGATCGAACCGGCCGCCACGTGGGTCAGCGTGGTGATGGTCGCGGTGGCTGCG
>CAZOIA010000217.1:0-8794 GCA_964579675.1 uncultured Planctomycetales bacterium
CCATCACCGTCTGTGGCTCGGATTCACTCCGCACGATCTTGACCAGCACGAGGTCACCTGTCGCGCACCCCGCCGTCGGCACGGTGCAGACCAGCGGCACGACCGGCCACAGAATCATCGAACGAACGATCCTTCGCATTCGCGTCACTCGGATTCCTCCTTGATCGCATCGCTCGCCGGCTGGGTAGACGCGACATCAGGCCCCTGGTCACCCTGTGTCGCCCCGGCCAAGTTCGCGCTCACGCCGTCGAGCTTGACGCTGGCCGTCCAGACGAAGCCCGTACCGACGATGCCGTAGCCGTCCATCACGTAGCCGGGGTTGATGAGCGACCCCTGGCCCTGGAGCGCCGCCGACCGCTGGCCCAGGTCGGTGACCGCCTTCTGGACGGCCGGCGAGACGACCTCGTCGATCATGCGGTTGCTAACTCGCTCGATCGGCTCGGTATTGACCGCACAACCCGGGCTGAGGATCACTACCAACAGCGCCAACACCAGCGTCTGCACTACCTTCCGTGGGAACATGGTTTCAGACTCCTTCCTGCACTTGCACGTTTGTCCACAAACACCTGTTTGAGGATCGACAGGTCGCTGGTCCGGATGATTGGCTGGTTCGATTGCCGCTGCTCCATCGGGTCGAAATCCGCCGGCGTGAACGGCCTGGTCTTCTTCGGATCCCGGTGAGCGTTGGCGATCATCGCCAGAATCGCTGACGTATGGGCCCAGTTGTCCCGCACCTTGGCCTCAGCCATTGCCAGCAGCTCGCGCAGCGTCAGGGGTCCGGGATCGAGGCCGACGACGCCGGCGAGCTGCCAGATGAGCTGCCAGGCATCGACGCGTTTAACTCCGCTTCGATCCGGGCTTCCAGTTCCGGATCGTCCAGTCGCGTCTCGGCCACCTGTAGCGCCCGGGCCTCCAGCGCCTGAAGCTTGGCCAGGGCCTTGGCCAAGACCCGGCGCTTCGGCCCGGGGAAAAAATCCACGAGTTCCTCCAACAAGGCCGTGGTCGCGTGGTCAATCGCATCACCGGCCATCGCCCGGCCGAGGTCCTCGTCCCTGACCTGCTTGGCGTCCGCCTCGGGCTTGACCAGGCAGTAGATCACGTCGCACAGCAGTACCGGGTCGCTAACGATCCGCTCCAGCAGCTTGCCGTCCACCACGTCCAGCAGGTTGACCTCGAGCAGCGAGCGGACGCGCTTGATCGCGTCCACGTTGACCGTGATCGTCCAGGTCCGGCCGTTGTTGTCCTGGAAGGTTTTCATGGATCAGCTCCCGGTTACCCAGGCCGGCGCCCGGGTCGAGTAGGTCGGCTTGGCCGTCACGCTGACGGTGATGGCCTCCTCCAGCGGCTCGTTGCGGGTGAAGTTGGTGATCGAGAAGTCGGCGTCGAGCCCTTCCCCGCTCTCTCCGTCCAGGATCGCCAGGGCGATCGCCGTGTTGTTGAAGTACGCCTGGCGGATGGCGGTAAAGCCGGCGTCGCCCGTGTCCCAGATCATCTCGAATTCAACGCTGCCGTTCTTGAGTGTGGCCACCGTGGCCCGCCAGCCCTGGTTGCCCCGCGTGGTCACGTCCGCCTCACCCGTCTCCAGGTTCAGCGTCACATCCTTGACGTTGGTCAGCTCCGTCGTGGCCGTGCTGCCGGCCGGCCCGTAGTAGAGCTTTGCCTCCATGCCTAACTTGATGGCCATATCCGTCTCCTTATCTCACCGAAGACGCCCACATGCGGGGCAGTCGATCCTTGATCTTCTCCAATGCCGGGCCCATGAAGGGCCGGCGGTCGTATCGCTCATGCCGGAACCGCCCGCCGAACTCGTGCGCCATCGCGGACGGGCCGACAATGTCATAGGCCGGTCCGATCACCACGCGCTGCTGGTGTTTCTCCACCGCATACAAGATCGCCCGTCGCAGTTGCCCGCGCCGGGTTTTGGGCGGCGTACCCGGCGCCGACGGCTTCGGACTCCGGCGAATGCTCCGCCGAGCGGCCAGTCGGACGGCCGCGCCCGCGTGGCCGAGTGATTCGATGCTGGCCTTTCGCAGTTGGCGAAGGACCTTCGGCACGTCGTCTCGTGTGCGGATACGCATGCCGACCATCAGCCGGCCCCCATTCTCAGAAGCCCGTGATGATTCCCCGGCCGCTGCTCGGCCCCGATATCACCCGAACGCAAGGCCCGATCGATCGCCGGGCTGATCGAACGCAGGCGATAATCGCCGTTGACCGGATCGACGAACTTGGGATCGTCGGCGATCACATCGCCCACACCCGGGGGCACGTTCTCGTAGTTCGCGGTGCAGCCTGTGATCAGGTTGTTTCGCAGGGCAATGGTTGGTCCGGCCTGTTCGTAGGCTTTCACGCCGACGGCGTAGTTGTGGATGATGTTGTTGGCGGCCAGAGCGGAGTAAGCACTGAAATGGAAGCCCGCCTGGCCGTTGGCCTTGGCGGTTTCACTGCCGACGATCGTGCAGTGGACCACAACAGGGTTGAGGGTGAAGCTCGTGTCGACGCCGTGCCCGTCGTTGTTCAGCAATCGGCAGAACTGCAGCGATCCCAGGCCGGCGAACGGCGTACCGGCCCCGTTGACGAAGTCGGACGCCAGCACGTCCACCGGACCATAGATGCCGTACAGCATGAAGCTATCGAACAGGCAGTTCACCAAGACACAGTGGTCCGATGCGTACAGGTCGATGAAGTTGTTCCGCCCCGCACAGTTCACGAACAGCACGTCGCGGGAAACCTCCGACGCCGGCCCCTCGGCACGATTCTGCGTCTGGATGTTGCGGATCACATAGTTGAGGCCCCACGACAGGCTGCCCTTGGAGATCGCGGCGTAACTGGTACTGCTGCAATTCAGGCACGCACGATATTCGTCGAACCGGGGATCGCTGGGCCACGCCTGAGGATTGGCCTCGAAGAAGGCGGTCGCGTCGCCCTTGGTATCGCGATAGCCCTCAATCACGATATGCTGGGCCAGCGTGCCCTTGGTCTTGAGGCTGATGATCGGCGCCCCGTTCGGCAGATACTCCCCGTCAGCCTTGATCCAGATCGTATCGCCCGGATTGACGCAATCGGCAGCCTTCTGCGGCGTGTCAAACGCTCCGCCGATCGTCCAATCCTGGTTGCCGGCAGCGCCCGGTGAGGGGCTAACCGTTACGTGATCGTTCGCGTCGTCAACCGCTGTGATCTCGAAGATGTCCGTCTCATGGATGCCGTCGGTCCGGCCGGCGATACGGATGGTGTCGTGGCTGCTTCCCTGGTTGACACCCGACAGATCGGTCCCGGCGGGCAATGCGACGATTGCACCACCCGTGATTGCGTCTGTGCCGCTGACGATCATCGCCTCGGACGAGCCGCTATTGTTCGCCGAGCCGTTCTGAGCTGACACGTGATACGCCAGCGCCATCACCTGACCTCCCACGGTGTCTCTATGGGCGGCGAGAGGTAGACGTACCGCTTGGTCTCCGGGTCCCAGCGGCCATGCAGGCGGCTGCCTCGCACCTCGTGTGCGATGACCTCACCGTCGATTTCCACCTCTACGGTTCGCAGCGCCACGTCGGGCTCTATCACGCTCGTGTTGCAGCGCGTGACCGTGGATCCGGGCGGCGGTTCGCAGTTGGTCAGGTTGCAGTTAATGAACGCTCGTGGCGTGTCGTCTCCGGGGAACAGTCGGACACCTCGCTTCTTGCCGTCCGCGTCGATGGGGCTTGGCTGGCTGAAGTTGCAGCGGCGGTACTCGCGGTCAAGGGCCGAAGGGCGCACCTGGCCAGAGAAGTTGCGGTTCGTCACCACGCCAGGTCCTCCTCGACGATGAGGCCATGGGCCCGTCGAGACAAAATGAGCACGCGCCGCAGGAGCGGGTCCCGCTGGAGCCAGCGGTGCCGCTTGGCTGCGGGAAGAGATGCGAAGGTCGGCAGAGCATCTGACAGTCGCCCTGCGAGCTCATCAAGGAAAGCCATCGCCCGCTGGTAATCCTGGCTGCTTGTGCTGATCGTCAGTCGCATGAGAGCTTGCCCTTTCTGGTCGTCATCCTTTTCCTACTCCTCCTCGCGATACACGGCCCATCCGCCGCATCGCCAGGCGGCGCTGAGATGGATTGTCAAGGGCTCGCCCGGTTCCGTTCTCAGCCAGGGCATGGACGGGTCGGCCGGCATGGGGAGAACGAAACCGCCGCGATCACCGACGGGAATCGGACCCGTCAATGCGGTGCCCGTATCCGCCGGGCCCGAGTAGAAGGTCACGTCCACCGCCTCTTCGGCCAGTAGGCAGATCCCGAGCACGGAAATCCGCTTGTCGGGAACGCCAGCGATGATCTCGTTGCCCGTGGCCCCGTCGCTGTCGGCGTCGATGATCGCGCGTTTGACTTCGATGCCGCCCCCGGTGCGGACCAGCAGCTCGCCGGTGCCCTCGTCGATCGCCACCGTCGCGGCCTGGATCCATCTGCGTTGTGTGGCCATTTGCCTACCTCACCACGCGAAACGTCAGCGTCAGGACGCTGGTGAACACCCGGTTCTGCTCCATGTGCTCGGCGGCGTAGATAGGGGCATTCTCGGTTTTGACCCACACCGCCTCCGGCAGCTCTTCCAGCCGCTTGAACCGGAAGTGGTCCGCGATCTGCTCCACCAATGTCATCAGCGGGTCGAGCTCGGCGGCATCACCGTTCTCGAACTTCTTCTGGATCGCGATGTCGATCCGGCAGTCGTGTTGGCTTCGGCCCCGGCCAGCCGTTTCGATCGTCATGCCCTGGGGCACTACCGTCACGTGCAGCGTCCCCATCTCCGGCAAGTCGAACACCGGACGATAGTGCCGCTCGGCGGTGAACTCCTGGCCAAACGAGCCGGCATTCAGCTCGGCCGTGACGGCCTCGGCGATATCCGTGATACCAGCCACGTCACACTTCCTCCCGGGCGATGCAGGGCCGCGAGATGATCTTGTCGTGTACCGATCGGCTCAGTTTCATGAGATCGCTGGTCATCGCCATCAGGTCGCGAATCGCCTCGGTGTTGCCAGCGATGATCCGGCTGTTGGCCTCCAGCACGTCCAGCAGCTTGCGGATCAGCCAGATGACCACGCCCAACAGGACCACGGAGAAGCCCAGAAAGCCATACTGCACCACGGGTTGGATCATCCAGTCTTCCATCTACGCGTCCTCGGTCCCTACGTGTTTCGTGTGGATCCGCAGCGTGCGGCGATACGGATCCGAATACCGCCAGTCCGGCTCGTTGCCGCCCGGTCCCATGACTTCGTGAATGAACACCTTGCCGTCCTGCGTCTCCCTGATCCGGTCACCGCGTTGCGGCAATGTCGGCTGGCCGCCGAGCACCAGGTCGGCCGTCCGGATCAGATAATCCCGCCGCACATGCCGGATTGTGGCCCCGTAGCCTTCGTCGATCCGGAAGACGGTCTGGCCAACCGTGCCCGCCACTTCCACTGACTCGCCGTCGCGCTCGTAGACCACCGTCCGCGTCATGTGCTCATGACGCTGGTCCTCCAGCCAGGCCGCGCCCTTCTCGAGCAGGTCCGCCATGGGTGCCTCACTGGCTCAGCCGCACCCGCACGGTCGCATCCGCGTCGGCCGCCGCCTTCACCGTCTTACCGATGAGCTTGTTGGCGCCCGATTCGTCGTCGGTCTTGGCCTCGCTATCGGCCACGTCCCAGTAGACCGTGGCGCCGGCGGAGACCGCCGTCCCGCCGCCGGTCGCCTTCGGGAAGTCGAACACGCCGGTGACCGCCAGCGCGCCGAGCGCGCTGGCTGCGATCGGGCTCTTCGCGATGCCGACCAGGTCACCCTGAACGACCACGTCTCCCGCCGCGACGTCGGCGCCCGGCGTGTAGTCGATCGAACTGCCATCGTGAACGTATGTCACCAGTGCCATGACTCATTGCTCCTCAAACCGAAAGCCTCATCACGCCTCGCCCTTCGCCTTCACGCCGCCCTTGGGCTCCTGCAGCGCGACACCGAAATCATGGTAGCCGCGCATCTGCACGCCCAGCACGTTGAAGTCCGCCTCCGCGGTCTCGATCGTCGGCGACTCCTGGCCGTTCAGGAACGCAACCTCGATCACGGGCAGGTCGTTCGGATCGGCCAGCAGGTACCACGCCTTGGCCGACGAGCCGGTGTACTGAGCGTTGGCCAGGTACCGGCTGACCTCGGCCCGGAACTTGCCCGCATGCGGGTTGGCCACCGGGTACTTCGTGCTGGCCGTCGTGTCGCGGATCTCCAGCGACTTGAACAGCATCGTGGCCATCGCGCTGAGCGACGTGGGCACCAGCAGCACCGCCGGCATGATGCCGATAGGCTTGCCGTCTGCGTCGGTCTGGTCCATGAACGTCTGCTCGGCCTTGCTCAGGCCGTCGATGCTCAGGACGGTGTCGGCGCCCTCGAGGTAGTTGTTGTTGGCGGCCTTGAAGAAGTTGGCGTTGTTCAGAAAGATGGTCCAGAACACGTCGTTGATCTTCAGGCCCGATCCACGCCCGAGCTTGCGGGGCACGGTGGTGATCGCGCCCAGGTCGTCGTTAATGATGTCCCGCCGATCGATGGACAGCAGCAGGCCGTAGGTGTCGGCCTTATTCTGGTAGGATTCCTCGCCCAGCGTCCCGTGTTTCAACTCACCGCCGGGGGCGACCTGCTCGTACTGGTCCTTGCCGATCAGCCGGTAGCTCGTGACCGTTTTGAAGTCGCTGACGTTGCGGACGGAGGTGACGTTGCGCCAAGTGCGTTCGACGCTGAAGAAGCCCTCGAGCAGGAACTTGTTCGCGACGTTGGACAGGATCCCGCCGATGTCGATCGTCGAGAAGGCCGCCTGCAGGTTGTGGCCGAACGCGTAGCGCAGCACCGACCGGCTGTCGCGGAAGTTCCGGCCGGTGAACCCATTGGCCCACGCGGCCTCCAGCAGTAGCTCCTGCAGGCCAATCCCGCCCCGGAACCGCTTGCTGGCCGCCTCGAGCGTCTTCTCGTCGTGGAGTTCCTCCACGTCTGCCAGGTTGGCGGTCAGCATGCACGCGGCCTCCAGGATCTGGCCGTCCATTGCCTGGTCCACCACGCGCACGGCCGGTGCCTTGGGCCGCGAGGCACGGAGGAGCTCGAGCTCGCACTTGTCCGTGCTCCAGCCCTCCGCAATCGCCCTCTCCTCGAGCTCCGGGAACCGGCCGTTGCAGACGCGCCGGATCGCGGCGAGCCGCTTCGTCTCGGCAATCGCCTTGGCACGAATCTCCGGTACCGGATCGGCGGAGGGGCTAGCCTCCGTGCTAACCTCGTCCGCCGCCTCATCACGCGTGACTTCCGGCTCGGTCCCCGCCTCTGAAGCCTCAACGACTTCCGTGTCTTTCGTCTCGTCCATGGATTGACTCTCCTGCCGTTGTGCCGCGATGGTCGCGGCGGTATTGCTGTCTGCCCCGAGGTCCACGAAGCTGATTTCGCCCAGCACTGTTCTGCGCGCCACGTACAGCGGGCCCTCGAGCGTCCGGCCGTTAACGGTCACCGCCTTGCCGGCCCGGACGAACTCGGACTGCTGCACGGCCGCGCCGAGCGACGCCTGCCACGGGAAACCCCGCCTTCCACTTGCCACGACCTCCCGGGCCGCGAGCGTGTCGCGCGACACGATGCCCTCGGCCACCAGCCGGCCGTTCTCTACGGCGATGCGCTCAGTGTGCCCTACGCCGGCGTACATGCTGTGCCCAAACCGAACGGGGCGGCGCTGCGACGGGATCATGAGCCCTGCGAAGTCCACGACGACCGGGAAGCGCCAGCCCTCGATGCGCATCGCGTCGCCCGAGTACGCCACCATCGTGAAGCGCGGGATGGACTCGCCATCACCCTCGGCCTGGGCGGCCTCGATCGTGATGTTGCCGGCGTCGCAGACCAGGTCGATGTGGCCGGTCGCGGAGACGTCCGCCTGCCGTTGGCACACTGCAAGCCGCTGATCGCTGTCGGGGAACTCCCGCTTCATCACGTCATCCTCCATGCACCGCCGCACGAACGCCGCGCGCGGCTCACCGTCATACCGCTTCGGCAACGGCATCCTCGTCCTCCGTGACGTCGTCTTCGTCAGCGTCTTCGGGCTTTGGACTGTGAACTGCGGACTGCTCCAGCCCCAGCTCGCGGATCAGCTCGACCTCGCGGGCTCGTTGGCGAAGCTCGCTCTCCCAGTCCAGGCCCGCCTTGGCGTACTCCGCGGCGAGCGTCGTGGTGTGGCTGGCCAGACGCGTGGCCTGTGCGTTGGCCTCCTTGGCCGGATCGACGTGCTCGAAGCCGTCCCAGAACCACTGGTGCGGGAACTCGACGTCGAGCATGCGCACTGATTGCGGAAGGTACCCCTCGATAAGCACGGCCTCGTCGAGCCAGGCCTTGAGCACGCGGTCGAGAACCACGTCGCCGAGGTAGGCCTGGTCGATGCGGATCGCCTTGAAAAACGCTTGATGGTCCAGCCGGCCGGAGGCGTAGTTGTAGCCCGAGCTGTTGCCCGCCGCGATGTTGAACGGCATGTTCAAGCATCGCGAGATCTCGTTGATGATCTCGTGCTTGAAGTCGCCGTAAACCGTCGTGGGTTGCTCGGCTTTGACCTGGCCGATCTTCCAGCCGAACGGCATGGTCATCCACGTGCCGCGGTCCATCTCCACCGTGTCCAGCGGCTCGACCTCCGAGGTCTCGGTATCGGCCGGGGCGTCGGTGTAGATCACGCCGGAAGGCAGCGCCGCCTGCTCCGCAGACCCCAGCACGGCCAGCGTGTAGCGCCGCAACATCGCGAACAACGACAGCGAGCTGGTGATCTCGGGAATCCCGCGGCTCTGGCCCGGGCGCTCGGCC
>CAZOIA010000218.1:0-8485 GCA_964579675.1 uncultured Planctomycetales bacterium
GCCCAGGCCTCCCAACCCGCCCGCAACCACCGTGGGCTTGGTCGCGCGCTTACATACGAGGCGTGTTTCCGCGTTCTCACGAACGCGGCCCCATTGAAGCTGACGCCAGTGAGCGTGCGATCCGTGCCCTACCCAATGTTTCCGCGTTCTCACGAACGCGGCCCCATTGAAGCATAATTCCGCTTGTGCTCGCATTGGGGAACCAGTGCATGTTTCCGCGTTCTCACGAACGCGGCCCCATTGAAGCGAGATCCTCGGCCGGCTGCCGTATCAGCCGGCGGGGTTTCCGCGTTCTCACGAACGCGGCCCCATTGAAGCCAATTGTGCCCGGACCGCCGGGCCCCCACGTATTCCGTTTCCGCGTTCTCACGAACGCGGCCCCATTGAAGCGCCGCCTGCGGAGCCTCCGCGTGGGTCCTCACAGAGTCTCCGCGTTCTCATGAACGCGGCCCCATTGAAGCGCGTCGAGCGTGAGGTACTCGGTCGATGGCGAGAGCGTTTCCGCGTTCTCATGAACGCGGCCCCATTGAAGCGTGGTGTGCCCGCCTGGCCGCCCGGATCGTCGAGTCGTTTCCGCGTTCTCATGAACGCGGCCCCATTGAAGCAACGAGACGGAATCGGAGACCAACCTGTGGACCGTGTTTCCGCGTTCTCATGAACGCGGCCCCATTGAAGCAGATAGTTACGAAGGGTGTCGGGGGGGATCCCGGCGGGTTTCCGCGTTCTCATGAACGCGGCCCCATTGAAGCAATCGCTACGAGCCGGCGGACGCGGCGGCCGCCTACCGTTTCCGCGTTCTCATGAACGCGGCCCCATTGAAGCGCGCTGGGTGATCGTGTTAGAGAACCAAGTAACGGGGTTTCCGCGTTCTCATGAACGCGGCCCCATTGAAGCATTGCCAGGATGGCTTCCTGGAAGCGCTCGGGATCGGTTTCCGCGTTCTCATGAACGCGGCCCCATTGAAGCGCACGACAGGCTGTAGCGAAGTCGCCTAAGGGTTATCATTTCCGCGTTCTTCGGAACGCGGCCCCATTGAAGCTTGTTGATAGTGAGCCCCGAGATGACGACGGCGACGGCATTTCCGCGTTCTTCGGAACGCGGCCCCATTGAAGCTCCTTGAGCGAGAACTGCGTGGCCGAGACTTCCCCGATTTCCGCGTTCTTCGGAACGCGGCCCCATTGAAGCGAGAAGCCGGTCATCATGGCCAGGCCGGCGATCTTGAATTTCCGCGTTCTTCGGAACGCGGCCCCATTGAAGCATCTCGATCAGAATGGCGTTCGGGAATTCAGTCTTGATTTCCGCGTTCTTCGGAACGCGGCCCCATTGAAGCATCGAGTATGAGAATCCGCCGGAGCTTCGGACGCATTATTTCCGCGTTCTTCGGAACGCGGCCCCATTGAAGCAATTCGGCGCAGTGGTCGAAGCGCCCGACTGGGAGTGGCCTGACCCCCAAGAACGGATCCAGGTCGTATGTTGGGATTCATGCGGTTCCTGGATCTGGAATGTCGGAGTGGGAATCATGGTTGCCCATGAGCCCCTCCACAGATCCCAGCGAGCGGAATTACCGCACTGGGCTCCTGCCTTGGGTGATGACGCCCATGCGGCGCAGAGGATAAGGATGACATACGCGAGCGGGAGGCAGCCACGTCTCGATGAGTCGGCGCATCCGGTTCCAGGGCACAAAGCCGTTTTGGCCTCGTCGCGACAACGCGCGCTGCCAGAGCCAGCCCACCTGGAACCGGAACACGGACAGAGCCCGGCTGTTCATGGGCACTCCATAGTATCGGATGTGCCCGCTGACGACCGATTGCAGCCACTGCCCCACCGCCGGGATCGGGTCGTGCCAGCGATGCCGACGCTCGGCTTTCACCTCGCTCAGCTTCGCCTGCAACCTGTTGCGCATCGTCTGCCGAAGCAACGCTCTCCGTGTCAGCTTGTCGCTCATTCGTGATTCTCCTCGCTGCGTGCGACGACGCGTACGTCCTGTCCCGCGGGCATTCTCCGGCCTCCCGCCGGATCTATCCAGGCACTCAGAAGCGGACCGGCCAAGGCAGGTGCGGCTGGCAACCCCTGGCCTCCATTCACATTGACACCCACCGGTTGCCACCGGACAGCGGCATGAATCTTCGCAAAGAGACAACCGCTGTCCCCTCACTCAGCAGCCTCTTGCCCATGGCTCATTGCCGCGAGCTGCGTCCTGGCGTTCTCAGGATCTCGGCTGCCCCTCCTACCCTCCCGATGGCCTTTCACCTGACGCCCCGGGAGCCGGCCGACTTGTGGCGGCCGACGATTGCAGTGCCGCGAGTACCCCTTCCGTCCATCCCCCTTCCGCAGGGTCACCCCTTTCGCCCTGGGTTACGACCCCCACCCGGCACGTACGCTCATCGACCGGGCGGACAAACACCGCGGCATTGACGTGGTAGTGAACCTGGCTCCGCTTGCTGCCCCCGCCCCAGAAACGAGCGGTCCGGTTTGCCTCGTCAGTCGCGACGACCTCGAACCCGAGATCCGTGCAGGTCGCCATCACCATTTCAAAAGCCGTCTCCGCCGATACCGGCAGCGTCTGCCAGCTCGCCTGCTCCGGCCCGGCCTCCAAGATATGCTGATAGCGACTTGAAGCGCAACCCGGACCTACCCCCACCAGGACAACCATGGTCAACATCAATCCGGTCGCGCACTTCATGCGATTTCCCTTTGCACGAGGCTCTTTTTGCCTCCGTAGCATCCTCACTTCGTCTCCTGATCGTGTAAAGCATAATAAAGCAGGTGCTTCGCCCAATTGAGCCAGAAGACGTTGGATCGCTCGCTCGCCCATCTACGCAGAACCGGGGCGTTCACCTTGTCTGCGAGCGACGTGTCGAGGTGGACGGACTGCCAGGCATACCAGTTGTTGAGAGGCCGACCTCCATACAACCTCACGCCGCCGACATCAGGCAGGTCGTTCTGAACGACGGGGTGAGCATTTAGCCATAGGGGCTCGCCGCTGTGCGCATCCGCGATCAACGCGACCGTCGTCAAGAACGAGACCGGATAGGTGGCGGCGCCGATGGAGAACATGCCGAGTGAAGCAGCAGCCGAGACCGTACTCGTAAGCAGGATCTGTGGCCAGATGATCCGATCGATGTCATCGGCGGTCACGATCCTTCCGCAACCGGCCACCACAAGCACGTAGTCACACCCGTATCGCCGGCCCAGCCGTTGGATCGCCTTGCGAAGTGCAGCCTCCCGCGCAGACACATCAGCTTCTTCTTTTCCCTTGTCCTGCTGCGCGTAGGCGCGGAACGCGAGGAAGACCTCATTCACCAATTCGACTGCCCCCGCCTGGGTGCCCACGCCGCTGGGGTGCCTGTCCCCCCAGGATTCCTCTCTGGCCCAGAGCGGAGGCTTGGCCGCGAAGGCCTCCCCGAACGGGTATCGGCACACCTGCTGCTCCTGGGCCGGATCCAGAATCCCGCCCACCGTCATCAGGGCGACCTCCGGCTTTGGCAATCCCTGCGACGTCCAGTAGGCAGCAACCGCCATCGCCGCCTTCTTCGTGGCGCGCTTGGAATCGAAAAGCGAAAGGTAACTGCCCCTACCATCCGGGCAAAGGCGCCCGACGGAGATGTCCGTCACAACCACCACGCGCTTGTCTTCGAACTTGGCCTCCGCGAACGCCGGCTCCTTGGCCACCCCCTTGGCGCTCGGCGCGGGCCCTTTGTACACATAGTCGGGATCCCAGCCGGGGCGGGGCAGGTCCAAGAACGCGACCGGCTCCCACACACAGCCGGCAGAACCCGGAACGGCAAACAGACACAGGCCGACCAAAAGAGGCAAACACCTATCCTTAACCTTTGCCCTTTTCCGGCCTCGGGAGGCCCCTGGTTTTACAGGGGATTCCGAAACGTGGGCGGGGGTTTTTGAAACACCCCGTGGAACAGCAGGTGTTTCAAAACTCAGGTTCGCCCAGTTTCGCGGGGGAATCGGCCGATCCACCCACTCAAAAAGGGCAAAAGTCGAGCTATGACGCATTCTTAAGGACTCCCAAGACACGGGCCGAACGAGTAGATATTAGAGACAGTGACCCGTGTCAAACGCGGAGGCGGCGATTCGATTCGTGCGTAAACTCGGGTCTGGCCTGACTCCGATCCGTACCTTCTACGCGTTTGCGGCCAACGGGGCAACCTCGGCTCGCGGGGGCGTTCAGCGTTTCCAGATCCGCGGGGGTGATCGTGATCCCTCGCCACCTTTTCGAGACCTCCACCAGCACGGCGTGGACCAGCGACAGCCCGGCCCGCTCGTCCGGCAGCGTGCTGATTACCTTCGTTCACCCCTCTACATCTGCAGCTCCGGACAATCTGTCCCACCCGTCCTCCCGGAGGTGACACCCGACAGAAAACGCCGCACAGGGGTCCAGCCCTGCACGGCGTGTCACCTGCTGGCTCGACGAGCCTGCGGCGATCAGCCGCCGACCGCTCGCCTCCGGGAAAGCCCGGTCGGGTTGTCTACTCGTTACATACGTCTTCTTCGATCGCGGTGCAACACTAGAGCAGGTAACGTTTGCGTGCATCCCGTTCTCGCTTTGCCCAGAAGCCGCTCGCGCTGAAGCCCGCGGTTCTTCGGGACACACGCATTCGTGAACTGCTATAGAAATCAATTCCCGCGAAGATCATTACGCATGTAGAGCCCCCCCGAGAGAACGGCGGCCGCGGCGGCGATGTGAATCCTTCGAGGCCCAGATGTCAGCCAGTAGCACAATATGATCGTCGGCGGCCTCAGCAGTCTGCACAATTCAGATCAACAGGGTGGCCTTCGCCGCTGCAGCACCGCCGGAAGATGGCGAACTCCTCTTGCCCCACGCCGTCATCACCGTGGAACTCACTCCTTTCACTGCCGCCGCTCAGGCGTCAGCGGCATGAGGAGCTGGGTGGTGGGCCGGCCCAGGAACCGCTGATTTTGCGGGGGCTCGCGGGATTTCAGGCAACTCGACCCTTCTTGAGGAAGTTGCATTCAATTGGCAACTCATTGCTATCACAAGAGTTACCATCCAGGAAAATGGCTAAACCCCACCTTTGTGTGACGCCGTCAACAGGCGGTAGTGGGCTTGGCCCCGCGGGCATCCTGATCTCCGCACCTCCGTTGCACCAACGTAAACCCGGGCCAGCGCGGACGTGAGCCGCGTGGCTCAGCAGGCTTGGCGCGTCTAGGTCCGTCTGGTAGTATTTGTGCCTAATTCGGACATGGTGGCTCCGGCAGGAGCGACGGTCAGAAGCAACCAGTGGAGCCCGCTTCACCTTTGCGGGCCATCAATTCGGCTCGGCTCCTCCCGCCCCCCCGGAACCATCAGCAACATACGAAACTTCTGGAGGGTTAATCCATGAACCCTTTTGTTTGCCGATTCGGGTGGGCTACCCTGATCGGAGCGTTGGGTTGCGCTCGCTTCTGCCTTGCCGCATCGATCACTTTTTCGCTCGCAAATCCCGGGGGTGCCGTGGTTTCATCTGGCTCAACGGTCACCGTAGAAGTCCGGGGCACTTTCGATGCCGCGCTGGTGGCCACACGTTTTCAGCTTACCGCCACTGGGGATGTCTCGGGCACTGTGGTCAATCGATCCGCAAACCCGACTACACCTGGGGGACTCACGTACATTTCCCAGACAAGTCACGATCCCTTTGAGGACAACCTACCCCATGATCTCAGTGCTGAGCCAATCAACGAAGTCTTGTGCGATCTGGACTATGATGGCGAGCCTGGTGGATCGACAGACGGCATTGCGCCTGGCGCAGACATTCTGCTAGAGACTTTGGACGTGGCCGTAATGGGCGCGGGGACCATCAGCCTTTCCATAACCAGTGCGACCGCTGCTCACACCCAGGGGCCTCCGAGCGGCCAGCTGTTCGACGACATTAGCATCGACCCAGTTGGGGGCACCGTCACGATCGACGTTGAATCGGTGCCGCCCGACTTCAATGGTGATGGCGATGTTGACCAGGATGACTATCAGACCTTTGAGGGCTGTTCGTCCGGCCCGGCTGTACCTCATGATGGCAGCGAGACCTGCCAGCAGGCGGATTTCGATGATGACAACGACGTTGACCAGTCGGATTTCGGCATTCTACAGAGATGCTACAGCGGCGAAGGCAACCCGGCAGATCCCAACTGCGCGTCCACAAACAGCCCGCCCACGGTTACAGACCCCTCGGTCACGGGGGACTTGACCCAGGGCTCGCCGGGAACGGTTACGGTATCTTGCACGGCAATCGATTCCGACGGGACCGTTGAGTCCGCCGAGGCGGACCTATCGGCCATTGGAGGATCAGGCACCCAGGTGCTTACGGAGGGAGTCGACAATCACTGGGAGTGGTCAGGTACGGTCACACCTCCTAATAGTGGCGAGCAGACCGTGACGTTCACTGCGACCGATGACATGGGTGCGCCGGGAACAGCCCAGGCATCAATCACTGTGGCGGGTTCGCCTCCCGCAAAACCGTCGCCACGCGGTTATCACTACATGACGTACGATAGCGCTCGCGGCGTAACCGTGCTGTTTGGAGGGTCGGACGGCAGCAGCAGTCTTGGCGATACCTGGGAATGGGACGGCACCACATGGACGCTGGTCACCACGACCGGCCCGTCACCGCGAGCCAATCACGCGATGGCCTATGACAGCGCCCGCGGCGTGACCATACTGTTTGGGGGCTACACCACGGACTACAACGGTGAGACCTGGGAATGGGACGGTACGGCTTGGACCCAGAGGATCGTGAGTGGGCCTTCGGTCCGCTTGGCACACAAGATGGCCTACGATAGTGCTCGTAGCGTGGCCGTGCTGTTTGGGGGCTACACCGGACCGGGCACTCACAGCGGCGAAACCTGGGAATGGGACGGCACCGCTTGGACACTGGTAGCCACTACTGGACCATCGCCGCGCGGTCAACACGCGATGACCTACGACAGTGGCCGGGGCGTGACTGTGCTGTTCGGGGGCTATACCGGAGGCGTGAGCGGCGAGACCTGGGAATGGCACGGGACCACTTGGACACTGGAGGCAACCACCGGCCCGCCGCCACGGCAGCATCACGACATGGCATACGATAGCGCTCGGGGCGTGACCGTGTTGTTTGGGGGCAATACAAGCGGCACCTATGACGGTGAGACCTGGGAATGGGACGGGAGTAGCTGGACGCAGAGAGCAACTAGCGGTCCTTCGCCACGGCACCTTCATGCAATGGCATTCGACAGCAGCCGCGGCGTGACCGTTTTGTTTGGGGGCGGTGTGAGTGGTATTTACAACGACGAGACCTGGGAATGGGACGGTACAGCCTGGATGAGCAAGTAAGTCTTCCGGAAATACATACACCGCACTTTGGACGTACGGTTGGATCGAATGAGAGTGGGCTGAAGGGTAAGAGGAATAAGTCAGAGCAGATTATCCCGAAACTTTGTGAACCCGAGGTGAAACTCTTCCACGCACCTTCGTGCGTGGGCTGATTTCTGCGAAACACAACGAACGGCAATCGTTGTCTAGAATTCCTAGCTCGGAACAAGACCATGAAATCGCTGCTGAAACATACCGGAGTACTCGCGGTCGCGCTTTCTATCCCGGCTCTTGCCCAACGAGACACGTTTACTGACCCTGCTGCTCCTGCTGCACGTCAGACAATGGTCCAGCAACTAACCGAGAGGAATCTTAAGGCCAGGCAAGTCGCCCTGGCTGAGGCTCGCAAATGGGGCTGGCCCACGGAGGGTACCGCCGATGGCGCAAGATTCGAACTCATAGCCGTCCAGCGGGGGCGACCAGTCTACTACATCACAAACAACCTCAATGCGGCCGTATCCACATCTGCCGACCTTGTTCGCAATACGCCACCGTACAACGTTGATGGCAACGGGCTTACTGTTGGCATTTGGGACGGGGGAACAGTCCGCACAACGCACAACGAGCTGAACGCGCGCACGCAGTGGTTAGACAGCGATCCTGTCGACCTGAGAGACCATGCAACCCACGTCGCCGGTACGATCGGTGCTTCCGGTACCGACGCAAACGCCCTGGGCATGGCGCCTTCAGCCCTCATCGATTCTTACAATTGGCTCAACGACAGTGCCGAGATGGCTGCTCGTGCCGCAGCATCGCCCGGCCAAGCGGGTATGATCTACGTGTCAAACCATTCTTATGGCGATATCAGCGGCTGGGTGTTTTATGGCCCGCTCGACTCCCCTCCATCTGGTCAAGTTGGCTGGCACTGGTGGTCAGCCTCGGAATGGAGTCAACGCGAAGACAGCAACTTTGGCCGTTATGATTGGGGAGCGGCCCAATGGGATCAGGTTTGCTATGGCGCCCCATTCTACCTTCCATTCAAATCTGTAGGTAACGACCGTAACGATGGGCCCTCGCAGGGTGAGACTGTCCATCATTGGACGGGACTTTTCTGGCAAGCAGAGACCTACAATCCAACCACTCATCCACCCATGGATGGATGGGACAACGGCGGGTTTGACACCGTTC
>CAZOIA010000219.1:0-7764 GCA_964579675.1 uncultured Planctomycetales bacterium
AGGTGCCGTCCCCTTCTCCGCCCGAAGGTCCCCGCCGGAACTGTCACGCACCCGTTGCATCCCGGACACAGTCCAAACTCACCCTTCGCGAAGGAACTGCGACGAGCCGGTCGATATCCGTGAGCTCGCGAAGCCGCAAGCGGCGGTAACTGCGAATCCCCAAGCGGAGCGAGCGGCGCGAATCCCCAAGCGGAGCGAGCGGCGCGAATCCCCAAGCGGAGCGAGGGGCGCGAGTCCCCAAGCGGCATGAGGGGCGTGATTGCCCGAGACTGGAGCGGCGGTTAGACTCCCAGGCGTATTAGAACGGGTAAGCCTGTTCGGTCAGGTCGTTCCTCGGGTCTCTTGTCATGCAGGGGCGGGTCATATCTCGGACGCCAGCAGGATCGTTCCCCGGGCGCGTCGGGCGCGGTTTTACGCTCATTGAGCTACTGGTAGTAGTGGCGATCATTGCCCTGCTTCTGGCGGTTCTTCTGCCGGCGTTGGCCCGGGCTCGCGAGCAGGCCAAGCAGGCTGCCTGCGGCGTCAATACCCACCAGATGGCCCTGGCCCTGAGCATGTACACCGTAGACAACAACTACTACCCCGGACACCATCTGACGTTCGGACGCGGGGACATCCTGTGGCCGGTTCGGCTGATGCGCTACACGAAGAAGCAGCACCGGACATTCTGGTGCCCGTCGGCACCGCCGGACACGTACTGGAACGGGGTTGATCGGATTGTCCATAGCGTGACCTCTGCCGGCCCGGACGAGTTCGGGTCGTTTGCCTACGGGTACAATGACTGGGGAGTGAGAGAGACGTATGCTTTCGATCCGCCGATGCTCAATCTCGGCCTGGGCGGGCACATCAACCATCCGATCGACGGAGAAGTCAAGGTCGACCGCGTCAAGAGGCCGTCGGAAATGATCGCGATTGCCGACAACGAGTCAGACGGTATGTGGGATACCGCCCTGGATCCGTACGAGGAGTACGAGGCCCCGGGAGACCGGCACCATAAGGGGGCAAACGTCGTGTTCTGTGACAGCCACGCCAAATGGTACCTGAAAGACCGCCTGATCGAGCGAAAAATCGGCATGCGGCAACGGTGGAACAACGATTTCGAGGCACACGAGGATCTGTGGCTCGACGGCGGCCCGATTCCCTGATATCCGGGCCGTCCGTTCAGCCATCTTAGCAGGGATACAACTTCACATGAAGCCTGCGCTACCTTACATCGCACTGGCAGCGGTGGTTGTGCTGCTCGCGGTTTGGGTGTGGGACCGCGCAGGGAGGCCGGAGACCGGCGAACAGGTCGGGTTCCACGTGATCTGCAGCCAAGCGGACTGCGGGCACGAATTCGTCGTTCCGCGCAGCCAGGCCCGCACTTATCCCCGCGGGGCCAGTGGCGAAGGGTTCCGGTGCGAGAAGTGCGGCAAGTTCAGCGCCCGGATAGCCAGACAGTGCACCCGGTGCAAGCGGTGGTACTTGCCCAGCGCGTCCGGGGTTGAAGGGCGATCGGCGGACACTTGCCCCCATTGTGGCGAAGCTATCCGCGGAAATAGAGCCACACGGCCACAACCACGGCCACCAGCACCACACTGAGCCCGATCTGCCTGCTCCGGGACGCGGAATCGGAACGGCTTACAGGTTCGGCAGAGGGCTGGACGGTGGCAAAGGTCAGCCCTGCCAGCTTGCCCTGCGGCTGGAGGCCCGTGAACAGGCTGACCAAAACGAGGACCGCCGAGCAGATCACGGTCAGGAAGATGGCGACGTGCATGAAGTTCATGTCCGCGTACTGGTACAGCCAACCCTCGCCAAACGACTCCTTAATCGCGGTCTTCTTTAGCTCCAGGACGAGCCGGCCCATGCCGAGGAGGAAGCCGGCAATCAATGAGACCATCGCTCCGTTTGCGTTCACGCGCTTCCAGAACACGCCGACGAGAAAGACGGCGGCAATCGGGGGCGAGATGTAGGCCTGGACGCTCTGCAGGTACACGTACAGGGCGTCGGAGATGTGGCTCATGAAGGGGATCCACGCCAGGCCCAGGGCGACCAGTATGCAGGTCGAGATCTGACCGACCAAGACGAGCTGCCGTTCCGAAGCCCCGGGGTGCAGCTTCTTGTATACGTCGAACGTCACCAGCGTGGAGCAGGAGTTGAACACGGAGGAGAGCGAACTCATCAACGCGGCCAGCAACCCCGCGAAGACCAGTCCTCGCAGACCCTGGGGCAAGAGGAACTTGACGAGCTCGGGGAAAGCCTTGTTCGATTCGTATTCAGGCTCAGTTGCCGCTTCGGCCGCCGGTCGGGTCACCGCCCCGGCAACGGACTCGGTCGTCGGCCCGCTCCCGGGTTTCATCATCTGCTTGCCGAGTTGGGCGCCTTCAGGCGTTTGGATGAGGCTGTACGCGATAACGCCGGGGATCACGAAGAGGAACAGCGGCAACTGCTTGAGGTACCCGGCGAAGATGGTTCCGACCCGGGCCTGGCTTATGTCTCGGGCCGACAGCACCCGCTGGACGATGAACTGGTCGGTGCACCAGTACCAGACGGCGACAATCGGCGCGCCGAACAGAATCCCCGTCCATGGGAACTCGGGATCACTCATGGGCTTCCACATGCTGAGGGCGCCCGCGCGGGCGTTTTCGCACATCCCGCCCCAGCCCCCGAGCCGGTCAAGCCCAACCACCAGGACGGCGAGCGATCCAGCTATGAGCACGAACGTCTGGAGCATGTCGGTGTAGAGAACGGCCCGGAGCCCGCCGAGGATCGTGTAGATGCCCGTCGCGATCACGACGATCAGGGCGCCGGTCCAGAAGTCGATGCCCAGGAGCGACGTGAACACGATTCCGCCCGCGAACAGCGTAACGGAGATCTTGGTGAGCACGTATCCCACAATGGAGACCACCGCCAGGTACCAGCGGGCGGCGGGGCAGTAGCGGCGCTCCAGGAACTCGGGCATCGTGTAGACCCCGCTCTTGAGGTAGAACGGGACGAAGACCCATCCCAGGATCAGGAGGATGAGGGAAGCCTGCACCTCATATTGTCCCAGGGCCACGCCGCTCTTGAACCCGGTGCCGGCCAACCCGACCAGGTGCTCGGAGCCGATGTTCGAGGCGAAGAGCGAAGCCCCGATCACGAACCATCCGACGTTTCGCCCCGCGAGGAAATAGCCGGCCGACGTTTGGCGCGTGGCTTTCTTGGGCCGGGCAACCCAGAAGGCAACACCGAACACGCTGGCGAAGTAAAGCCCGACAATGATCCAGTCGAGAGTCTGCAGTGATCCCATCAGGTCCCCTTCCTGTTCATTGCCGAGACGGCATTCAGGCTCGGGTAAGCGAATACTTCGCCATTCTACTGACCAGAGGCTGGTTGACCAGGGTTCGGCCGACGGGCGAGGGCGGACGGGATGATCGTTGGCCGGCAGGCGGGCCGCGCGAAGCCGCGAGCGGCTCTGGGGGCGCGAAGTCGCACGCCACCTCGGATGTGCGAAGCCGCGAGCGGTTCTCAGTGCGATGGCAGGAGGTCGATGAGTTGGTCGATCTCCTGAGTCGTGTTGTAGAGGTGCGGGCTGGCCCGTAGTCGGCCCTCACGAACCGAGATCACCACGCGGTGCTCGCCCTGGAGGTGCTGCTTAATCTGCTCGTGATCGTGGATGTCTGAGATGAAGGCAACGATGCCGCTGGCTTCACCCGGCTGGCGCGAGGAGACCACCCGATAGCCCTTGTCCCTCAGGCCGCGAACCAGACGGTCGGTCAACATCAGCACGTGCGAGCTGATCTTGTCGATGCCGACCTCGAGCAACATTTCGATCGACGCGCCGAGCCCGTAAATGCCCGCCAGGTTGTAACTGCCGGAGTCGAACTTGCGGGCTGAATCGACGAACTCGAACTGATAGTTGCCGTAGTCGCTGGCGTTCTTCATGCAGAGCCATCCGGCCACAACCGGCTTGAGATGCCCGATCAGCGAACGGTTGCAGTAGAAGATGCCGCAGCCCTCGGGTCCACAGAGCCACTTGTGCCCGTCCGCGGAGAGGAAGTCGATGCTCATTTCGCTCACGTCGATGGGAAAGGCGCCGAGGGCCTGGATGGCGTCCACACAGAACAGGACGCCCTTCTCCTTGCAGATTCCTCCCAGGGCGGCAAGGTCGGCGCGATACCCGCCGGCGTATTGGACGGCGGAGATGGTCACGACGCGAGTCCGGCTGTCAATGGCATCGGCGATCCGCTCGACGGGGACGCGGAGGTTCTGTTCCGGCACCATCTTGAGCTGCACGCCGCGGGCTTGGAGACCCATCCACGGATAAACGTTGGCCGGGAACTCGACGTTCGTCGTGATAACGTTGTCGCCGGTATTCCAGCTCAGCCCCCCCGCGACCCAGCCGATGCCCTCGGTCGTGTTCTTCACGAAGGCCACTTCCTCGGGTGCTGCGTTGATCAGTTGGGCAGCGACCTTGCGCACGTGCTCCGCGTGCTTGTAGAAATCCCCGCGGATGGTGGCACACTGGCTGAGGTGGTCGATGTACTGGCGCATCGCCTCGGCGGCCGGCTTGCTCAGCGGGGCGACGGCGGCGTGGTCCTGGAAGTTGTAGTTCTTCGTGACCGGAAACAACTCGCGGATTTGGCTTAGGTCCATGTTGCCTGATCCCTGCTATTACGGCGTCCTGACGATGCGTGGGGCAACCAGCCCCTCAGAGTCTACCCTCTGAAAGGCGTCTCTTCCACATCGGCCGTTTTTTCTGGACGCAAGGAGCTGTCCTGGCGGCATAAGGGCCATCCGGCGCGATCCTATCGGACGGACGAACGGGCACCTGCTAGGCTTCCGCACGCCGATGCAAGAGACCTGCACTTTTCAGTTGCCGCGCCAGACGATTGTATCTTAGGCTTCCTCTGCGAGCATCCGGCTCGCGGGGAAAGCGACCCACCACCGGCCCAGGGGAGGTCGGGCCGTCGCACTCTAACGGGGTTATGAACAGACAGTTGAAGGGGGAAGCACAATGTCGCCATACGTGCGATGGTCCCTGGCCGGCGTCTGGCCGGCCTGCGTACTGGTAGGTCTGGCTGGTTGCCTGCCGATTGGTCCTGAGAACGGTTTTTCGCTCCCGGAACTGGTGCTGGCGGGAGGACCGGTTCGCCCGCCGGCATCGACCCGCTACGTTGAAGCGGAACCGAACAACAACTTCGACAGCGCCAACCTGGTCTCCGTGGACGGCACCGTCGAACTCAGCGGCAGCATTGCCGCCGGAGCCGACGTGCTCGACCGTGACCTCTACGAACTCGGGCCGGCCGGTGCGGGCGACCGCATCCTGGCAGACATCGATGTTGACAGCTCCAGCGACGTGCTGCTCGGGATCATGGACGATCAGCATCGACTGCTGGGACACATCGACGTGTCCAGCCCCAGCTCGGGCCCGACCAGCATCGAGATGGTACTACGGGAACCGACGGGGGAGTTGTACGTGGTCGTGGCGACGCGTTCCGACTCGTTGGCGGAGCGCCCCTATTGTGCCTATGTGACGATAGAACATGGCGTCGAGTTGCCGGGGTATCGGCCCCAGATAGTGGTGCTCGATTTCCAGGGGGGCGACGATATCCACATCGCCAACCGGGCCGGCATCGACATTCCACCATTCGACGCCGCCAACCTGGGCCCCCGGTTCGCGGGCAAAACCCAGACGATCATTGACCGGGTCATGGAAATGGTTGCCGAGGATTATGGCGAGCTGGACGTGTCCATCTACCGGGCCAGCGATCCATACATCCCCGCCGGCGAGAGGTCGACCGTTCACTTCGGCACCTACGACAACCGCCTGCTGGGGCTGGCGGACAACATCGATCCGTTCAACGCCGATCCTTCGCAGGCGGCGGTCCTGTATACCGACACGTTCTCACTTTTCAACGTACTGTCGCCCAGCGTCGAGGAGATGTCACAGGTTTTGGCCAACGTGACGAGTCACGAGATAGGCCATCTGCTCGGTCTGAGACACACGGCCAACGTGCGAAGCATCATGGACATCACCGCGTCGGCCCGCCAGATGCTACTCGACCAGTGGTTCGAATCGACGGAACTTCATCCGTCCGTGATGCCGATCGGCATTCAGGACGCCCCTGCTCTCTTGTCGTGGACGCTTGGGGGCACGCCCCCTGAGCCGCCGGCACACCGGCTTGCCACCCTCCGGCGAGCGGCCGAACTCGTGGACGACCCCAACGACTTCTACATCCCACGATCTGAGCTGATGACCTGCTTCTGCCCCCGATGCACCGGGCATTGAGATGTTTCGGATTTCAGGATTTCAATCGGCATGTGGGTGCAGGCAGCGGCTATACAACCGCGAACTTCAACCGTTCGAGTTTGTTCGAGGTGCCTTGCTCGCTGCATGATGCGTCATTCGACAGCACATCATTCATGCGATCAAGCCCTTGGCCATTAGTACGGGTCCGCTAAAGGCATCTCTGCCCTTACACTTCCCGCCTATCGACCTGATGGTCTATCAGGGGCCTTTATGCTCCTAAGAGCAACCGAGACCTCATCTTGAGGGGGGCTTCCCGCTTAGATGCATTCAGCGGTTATCCTTTCCCAGCTTAGCTACCCAGCGATGCCCCTAGCGGGACAACTGGTACACCAGAGGCTGGTACCTTCCAATCCTCTCGTACTAGGAAGATATCCTCTCAAGTCTCGTACGCCCACGGCAGATAGGGACCGACCTGGCTCACGCCGGTCTGAACCCAGCTCGCGTACCACTTTAATCGGCGAACAGCCGAACCCTTGGGAGCGCCTACACCCCCAGGATGCGATGGGCCGACATCGAGGTGCCAAACCTCCCCGCCGCTATGGACGCTCGGGGGAGATCAGCCTGTTATCCCCGGAGTACCTTTTGTCCGATGAGCGATGGCCCTTCCACACGGAACCACCGGATCACTAGGACCTGCTTTCGCATCTGCTTGACCCGTCAGTCTCGCAGTTAAGCCGGCTTGTGCCCTTACACTCTAAACGCGATTGCCAACCGCGCTGAGCCGACCTTTGTGCTCCTCCGTTCAGTTTTGTTACTGCGTAACAAAACTGCAGCTATCAGCTATTAGCCGTCAGCTCTCAGCTCGCTACGCGGGTCGGTCATTTCTGCCCACCTCTGCATGTCGCCATGCAGCTCGGACTATCTGTTCATCCGCCTTGCGGAGGATGTCTGGCGTATAGTCTCTGAGGATCCAACCAACTGAAAGATTGACGCATTTCACGCGGGAGGACTGCCTGTGATAGCAACCTCCAATTTCCGCCTTCAGGTGCGCCGATTACGCTATCACATGACCAGATCATTTCCTGGCCTTACTCGCGTGCGGTACCTTTATCAGGCGCCATAGTAGCGCCATGAGGCACCTCCTTTCTTTCAATTGGGCGTTTCCTGCTGATTGTCCGCACCGGTCGGATTGTCACGGGGAAACTGACAGCTGAAAGCTAATAGCTGACAGCTTCCTCCGTACCGCCGGATGCTCGGATTTCCCAGCATACAGCCAGATTTGCACTCGCACGTCGCCGTGCGAGGGAGCAACGCAGTTACTCTTTAGGAGGAGACCGCCCCAGTCAAACTGCCCACCTAGCACGGTCCCCTGCCCGGATTCACGGGACCAGGGTTAGGATACAGATAGCACAAGGGTGGTATTTCAAGGTTGGCTCCACGACCGCCAGAACGGCCGGATCAGCGCCTCCCACCTATCCTACGCATGCGATACCTGTGGCCAATACCAGGCTACAGTAAAGGTTCACGGGGTCTTTCCGTCTTGCCGCGGGTAT
>CAZOIA010000219.1:7793-8450 GCA_964579675.1 uncultured Planctomycetales bacterium
GCCATTCATGCACGTCGGAACTTACCCGACAAGGAACTTCGCTACCTTAGGACCCTCATAGTTAGGGCCGCCGTTTACGGGTGCTTCGGTCGCAAGCTTCTCCGCCCGAAGGCAGATAACCTGCTTCCTTAACATTCCCGCACCGAGCAGGCGTCAGTCTGTATACGTCGTCTGTACGACTTGGCACAGACCTGTGTTTTTGATAAACAGTCGCCAGAGCCGATTTTCTGTGCCCTGCCCACGCGCACCTCTAAAAGAAGGCACGCGGGCGAGGGACCCCTTATCCCAAAGTTACGGGGTCAATTTGCCTAGTTCCTTAAGGACGGTTCTCTCGAGCGCCTGAGGCTACGCGCCTCACCTACCTGTGTCAGTTTTAGTACGGACGTGCTGCTCTTCCTTATGTGCTTTTCTCGGTTTTCCTTCATTGCACTTCAGCAACGAATCGGCCTCGCCCTCTCGGGAACCCTCACGTCTAGTGGTGGGCTGCAACTCCAGAAAACGCACACACAAGGCAATTCACAACACGGGGCAGGAATATTAACCTGCTGTCCATCGACTACGCCTTTCGGCCTCGCCTTAGGTTCCGCCTAACCCTGGGCGGATTGACCTTCCCCAGGAAACCTTAGGTTTTCGGCGAGCGGGATTTACACCCGCTTT
>CAZOIA010000220.1:0-8445 GCA_964579675.1 uncultured Planctomycetales bacterium
AGAGGCCGGCTCTGATCGCGCCGGGTGCAGAAACGCCTGCCCAAGCTCCCGCCACCCCCCTACCCGCGTCATTTGGGGGGGCCTATATAAGGTAGGGTGCGGTGGAGACTACGTCTGATGTCAGTTAGAACAGCAGAAATGTCAGACAGAAAGCAACGCGGCATCGTCCTGGTGATGGTCATCGGCGTGCTGGCGATGTTGTTCGTGATCGGCTCGACGCTGCTGATCGTCTCACGGTTCGAGCGCCAGACGGCCGTGATGCAGTCGATCGGGCGGAACATCGAGGCGGTCGGCGTGGCCGTCACCGATCCGGCCATCATTCAGCTTTACTACGACATCCTCGGCACGGACGGTGTGCCCTACAACCGCGGGTGGGCAAGCAATGGCGGCGATCCTTCGCTATTCGAGGACTGGGCGGACTTCGCCGGTTACCTCGATCCCGACGATGTGCGGAACGGCGACCTGTTGCTGAGCAGCACGGAGCCCTATTGGGATGGGAGCGAATGGAGGTGGTTCGCCGTATCCTGGGCCGTCGACGCAGGCAACGCGGGTAACGTGCGGAACGTGAAAGTCGTCTTGACCCACGGCCCGAACCGCGACGCCGATGCCGACGGTCTGCGAGACTCGGCCGATTCCGGCATCCTGGGCAACCTGTCGGCCATGTTCGGCGGTGGGTACGAGTTAGAACTCCGGATCCTGCCGCACGGCGGGATGGTCCTGCTCGATCCGCTGACGCATCGGTCGCTGCTGGCCCAGGTTATCCACCCGAGAGACATCGATCCGGGCGCAGCCAACTACAGCACCATCGACAGAGCAGACTTCAACGCGAAGCTGTCCTCGTTGGCTGGCACTTTGTCTTCCGATCCGGGCACCGACGAGGGCCGGCTTCGTCGGAGGTTCATGCTGCCACCTTTTGGCTGGTCCGCAGAGCCGAGTAGTCTGGTCCAACTGTTGCCGGTCAGCCTGGGGTATGCCGATCCGGCCAACCCGGCCAACTGGCAGACCAATCCTGTCCACCATTGGTGGCCGTTTGATGACAATGTTGTCGCCAGCGACAGAACCAGGTGGCAGACGCTCCTGACCCCGGGCGACGGTCAGGGCCGCGCGCTGACCGATGCGGGTTATGCCGCCAGCACGGACCAGTACGACCGCCGGCACCTGATCACCGCCGTCAACTCCGATGATATCCTCCGCCGGCAGCGGGACGAGCATCGGCTTGAGGAGTTCACGGGCAAAGCTCACCCTCAGGACCCTGTGTCCGATCGCACGCTTTTCTTTGAATTCATGAATCCCGACGTAGATGGCGCCACCGATGCGGGGCATTTTATTACGCCGACGCCGATTTACTTCGACTATGGACGTGACGAGAGCGGCCAGTTGAGATTCAACGGCCCGGGACTTCGCTCGCGGTTCAGCCTGCGTGACGTGCTGGAGGTTCAGCGGAGCGGTCTGGTATACAACGAGGAAGCCAATCCGTCCCTGAAGCGGATGGTGCAATTGACCGCGTACTTCCTGGCGATGATCCAGCACACGAGCGTGCCGGGTAGCAACCATCTAGACCCGGGTCTGGGGGATCTTGTTGGCCAGCTTCGCACCGCCGCCCAGCTTGCGGTGAATACGATCGACTTCGCCGACGCGGATCAGACTCCCACATGTTTCCAGTGGCCGGCGGGTAGCTCCAACCCCGCGGTCAAAGTGGTCGGCGTCGAGAAGCAGCCGTTTATCACCGAGGTGTATGCGAAGGTGGTGTACGCCGCCGAGGAGGATAAAGGTAGTATCGTGTGGCGCGTTCAGCCGAGTCCGCCGTCCATCTATGCGGTGGAGTTGTACAACCCGTACGATCAGGCCATTCATCTGGACGACTACGCGCTGAATGTCCCTCCAGCTCAACATGATCTCAGCGGGCTCGTGGTGCCGGCCCGCCGTCACGTGGTGATTGCCAGTTATCGTGATGATCAGCTGCTGGGCGTCAGTCCGTTCATTCCGAACGCCGTCGAGGATACGAACCTGTTCATCTTTTCCGATCTGTCGATTGATGAGGGACAAGAGGTCGAGCTGATCCGCCTTGGCGCCCACAATCTGACGGGCCCGGACGAGGATGTCGTCGTGGACCGGATCATGCCGGTCAACTCCCCGAATCTGATGGGGGTCAACGGGCTTAACGGTCCCGCTACGCCTGACCCTGACCCGAATTTGCATGGTTGGACTCGACATCCAGACGACACAACGCCTCCTGCACATGTCGGTGAGCAGATCGTTCGCGACAGCAGCCTCCAGCGGCACAAAGAGCTTGACGGACAGGGGCCTGTGTTCTGGCACTGCACGCTTTCCCGCCAGATGCTCTTCTCGCCCGACGCCCCGCAGGACGATACTCGTCCTGCCCAGCACAGTTTGCTGGGCAACTACATTGCTGGGGGTCCGCCCACGCCCAACGCTGGCAATCAGGCGTTCGTGGCAAGAGAGTTCACCGGCGTGGCGATTCCAGGCGCTTATGCGGAAAAGCCCGCTATCGCTGCGTTCCCGATCGTCACGGCCGATCGCGGTGTTGCGTCCACCACGGGTGGCACGCTTGCTTTTCCGACGACGGGGACGCTGCTGCTGGTGACGCGGTACGCCCATCTTCACCACGACCAAGCGGGAACCTCGGAGGACAAGCCAGTAACCGTCGCAGCTACAGAAGTGGCCGCCGGTTCCGGACGCACCCCCGATACGCCGGAAGGCAGACTGGAGCAGATGCAGCAGCTCGACAACGGGCACCTGCCGATCTTCGACACCGCACAGCGATGCACCGACCGGACTGAGAGTCCGCCGCAAGGCCGGCTCGACGTGCCTTGGGGTCAGCTCGTGTTTGACTACTTCACCGCCCTGCCGCTGCAGGAGCTGGTTCGAACGATTGGTTTCTCGGTATTGCCGCCCCCGCTGAAGGACCTCGGTGTCAAACGAATGATCGATTTGGCGGACGCTGATTACGAAAATGCCTACGCGTATCTATTCCCCGATTACTCTCTGGTTGAGCCGGTCGAAGAGAACCTTGGTCCCAGGGTTCGCGGCCGAATCAACATCAACTTCGCCCCGTGGTGGGTGCTGGACGGTTTGCCGGTGTTGCCGGATGCTCTGGTCGGCACCTCGGGGGCCATCCCCCCGGGTTCGACGTATCCTCTGGCTGGCGTGTGTGTGCCGGAAGTCGTGTCCGGCCGGTTGGATGCGGATCCCACCGGTGTCATGACGAACCCGAACGTCACAGCGGGCAACAAGCAGTGGGACGACGACGAGAAGCCCGGCGCAGTGCTGATGAAGGCGCTGGTGGACGAGGTCGCGGATGGCCCGCCGCTGGGCTTGCCGAACGTCTCGCCTAAACTGGCCAAATACATGGTGTCGTATCGCGAGAACCGCGTTGTGGGCGGGCTCGATGCCACGACGGGCGAGGTCGGCTTTGTCACCGTCGGCGCGTTGTGCGACGTCCTGACGCGAATCCCCATACCTGCCAATGCGGCCGATAACCCTGTCCTCGACGCACACGACAGCCCCAAGGTGCTCGCCGACCTGCGGAACCACCTTTTTACGGACCCCGGCCCGGATCGGCAACCGGGCACCGCCGACGACATCGAGGCTAGGCCGTTCAGCTACCTGGGCTACCTTCAGCTTGTGGCGCCGGTGGTTCGGCTCCAGGACTGGGCGACGGTCAAGAACCACGTGTTCACCGTGTACGCGACTATCCGCACCACTTCTGATCCCCAGATCAAGCTGCGGACACAGGTCACCGTGGACCGCACCCGGTGCCTGTACAGCCCGAACGAGCTGCCGGTGCGGATCGCCGAGACCGAGCCGATCGCGTACTCCAATGCGATAGAAGACTAGGGCACTTGCCCCTCTTTTGTAGCGGTGTCGAGGCGGAAGACCCCCACGAACAGGTGCTTTTCGGGCGGGAAACCGCTACACCCAAACGTGAAGTGCCATAATAACTCCAACTGCCAGATCGCGATGTGGATTCCTTTGCCACGGTTGTGACAGATCAGCCTGGCCGCATTACGGCCGGCCAAACGCCGCCTGGAGCAGGGCGGGGGTGAGTTCTGCGGCAGGGCCTTTGAGCCCGAAGTCGGCGCCGCCATTCTCGTAGTTGATGCTGATGATCGTGGCGCCGGCGCCTTTGGCCTCATCGGGCAACATCGCGGCGGGCATGACCGTCCCGGAGGTGCCCACCGCAATCAGGCAATCACACCGGCGCACCGCTTGACGGGACCGCGTCCAGGCGGGTTCGGCCATTTCTTCGCCGAAAAGAACGATACTGGGACGATGAGTGCCTCTGATCCCGAGCCCGAGAATGGGCCGAATTGCCGCCAGCAGCTTCGGCAGTGCGACCCGGCTTTGGGTCCCGCTGCGCAGCGTGTCAACGATACGCCGCATTGCGGGTCGGGAGATGAGCCTTACGACCTGGCCTTTGGGGGTCACGATCTCGAAGAGTGAGCCGTGGACTTCGAGGACGGTCGTGCTGCCAGCCTCCTGGTGGAGTCGGTCGACATTCTGGGTGATGACGGTGACGTTCTTATGCTGTTCCAGCTCGGCGATGGCCCGGTGTGCGGCGTTGGGCTCGGCGGCGGCAATCGGTTCCAGGACGGCCAGCAGGAATTCAGCAAGCCTCCGGGGATTGATGGCCGCGGTCTTCATCAGACCGTTCAAGGTGGCGAATTGCTGGGGCGGAAACCTCTGCCAGAGCCCGGCCTCGTCGCGGAAGGTGGGGATCCCGCTCTCGGCGGAGACGCCGGCCCCGGTGAACACCACGACCTCACGGGCGGAGCAAAGGGACTCGGCGGCTCGAAACAAAGTGTCCGGACCGTCAATCATGATACCGGCGTTCCCACGGTTTCCAGGAACCTCTAACGGTCGCTACTTGCCTTGCAGCCGGGCCTGGGCGGCGGCCATTTCCTCGGCGGTGGGGGCCTTGCCCGAGCGGATCATATCGATGAAGCAGTCGAAGAGATACGTGGCATCGTGGGGGCCGGGGCTCGCTTCCGGGTGGTACTGGACCGAGAAGAGGGGCTCACTCTTGTGCGAGAAGCCCTCGAGCGTCCGGTCGTTGAGGTTCTCGTGGGTGGGGATGCCGCCGACTTTGACCAGCGAGTCGGTATCGACCGCGAAGCCGTGGTTCTGGGCGGTGATCTCGACGCGGCGGGTGGCGAGGTTCATGACCGGCTGGTTGCCGCCGCGGTGTCCGAACTTGAGCTTGTAGGTCTTCGCCCCCAGGGCCAGGCTCAGCAACTGGTGGCCCAGACAGATCCCAAAGATCGGCACCTTGCCCACCAGGCCTCGCACAGCTTCAATCGCATACGATACCGGCTCAGGGTCGCCGGGGCCGTTGCTGACGAACACGCCGTCGGGCTTGTGCTCCAGAATGACCGCGGCGGGCGCGGTTGGGGGAACGACCGTCACCTTGCAGCCGACCTCGATCAGATTGCGCAAGATGTTGTATTTCATGCCGCAGTCGATGGCGACGACGGCGTAGCTTGCGCTCTTGTCGCGGTGGGCCATGGCGAAGTCGCTTTCGAACCCGCGGCTCCACTCGAATGGCTCAGTGGGTGCCACCCGCCGGACCATGTCCTGCCCCACCAGGCCGGTCCAGGCTCTGGCCCGGTCGACGAGCTCGGCATCGTCGAGAACCTCGGTCGAGATGGAACCCTTCATCGCGCCCTGGGTGCGGAGCTTGCGGGTAACGGCCCGGGTGTCGACGCCCTCGAGGGCGACGATGCCATGCTGCTCGAGGTAGTCTTCGAGGGAGGCGGTCGAGCGGAAGTTGCTCCGGCGTCGGGCCAGCTCCTTGATGACGAAGCCCTCGACCCGGGGGCCGAGAGATTCCGCGTCCTCGCCGGTGATGCCGTAGTTGCCAATGAGCGGGCAGGTCATGGTGACGATCTGCCCGGCGTAGGAGGGATCGGTAAGGATTTCCTGGTAGCCGGCCATCGAGGTATTGAAGCAGACCTCGCCGTCATGGGTGCCGGCGGCGGCGAACGCTTCACCGGTGAAGACGGTTCCGTCCTCGAGGGCCAACTTGCAGGGGCGGCGGGACATCGGGGGCTCCGGAGAAACGGTCAGCGGTCAGGTCACGCCGTCGAAGAGCGCCCGCCCGATTCGGATCATGGTGGCACCTTCTTCGATGGCGACCTCAAAGTCGTCGGTCATACCCATGGACAGCTCGCGGAACTCGGGCCCGAGGACAGCTTCCGCCCGCATGTCCTCGAAGACCTCGCGGAGGCGGCGGAAGTGGGAGCGGGCCTGCTCCGGATCACCGGCCAGGGGAGCCATCGTCATCAGGCCGACAATCCTGATCGCCGGGAGGTTGGCGATGTGCTGGGCGAAATGGGAGGCGGCCCCGACCGCGATGCCGAACTTGCTCTTCTCGCGTGAGACGTTGACCTCGATCAGCAGCGGGAGGGTCTTTCCGATACGGGTAGCCTCCCCGCTGACCTGCTCGGCCAATCGGAGGCTATCGAGCGAGTGGATCATGTCAACCCAGGGCAGGAGCTGGCGGACCTTGTTGCGCTGGAGATGTCCGACCATGTGCCAGCGCGGGAAGGGAGGCGTGTCAGCCGGCTCCATCGCGAGCCGCCGGGTCAGATGCTCCTTCACCATCCCTGCCCGCTTGACCAGATTCTGAACCCGGTTCTCCGCGAGATCCAGCGTGCCGCTTTCGATGGCGGCGCGGATGATGTCCACCTCGACCGTCTTGGTGACGGCGATGAGCTGAACGTCCTCCGGCCGCCGCCCGCTCCGGTCACAGGCAGCACGGATACGCTCCCGCACCCGTTTGAGATTGTCTGCCAGTTTTCGTCGCATGGTACGGTTCACTCGGCGGCCTATTATACGCGCCGGCGGGGGTTTGTAACTTGTCCGGGGGTGGGGGCTGGCAAGGCCGGTTGATCCCGCCCGGCCGGCCAGGGAAGATACGCCGTATGGTCACGCTCGGCGATATTGTGGTGCCGCCGCCGGCACCCGGGGAGATGCTTGATTTCAGGGCGATGTTCGGCGACGACCGGCCGATCGAGATGGAAATCGGCTCGGGCAAGGGCGGGTTCCTGCTCGATCGGGCGCGCTGGCTGCCCGAGCGGGGCTTCTTCGGGGTCGAGTACGCCAACAAGTATTACCTGTACGCGGCCGACCGGATGAGGCGATGGGGGGTAACGAACGTCCGCCTCATGCGTGCGGACGCCCGGCACCTGGTCATCCATCACCTGCCGCCGGCGTGCCTGACGATCCTCCACATTTACCACCCCGACCCCTGGCCGAAGAAGAGGCATCACAAGCGGCGGCTGATTCAGCCGGCCTTCGTGGCCGCGGCGGCCGAGGCGCTGGTTCCGGGCGGACGGATCGCCGTTCAGACCGACCACGCGGAGTACTTCGATCAGATCCGCGAGGTCACCGGCGGGGAGAAACGACTCACACCCGTGCCGTTCGATATCCCTGAAACCGGCGTCGTCGAGGGCCGCGTCCAGACAAACTTCGAGATCAAGTACGCCCGTGAGGGCCGGCGGATCTACCGCATGGCCCTGGCCAAGGGTGGAACGTAGGCGATGCCCGCCGGCCCTGGCACCCTGCGAAAAGCGAGAGACACCAAGAGGGGGCGAGGGGGAGAGGGCGACAGACCGAGAGCAAGCTAAGGTGCTCTGATGACGTCGGGGCGGTAGAAGGTGGGAACGTGAGCACGTGGAAAGGTGACGACGTAGCCATTCCCTACTCGTTTCCACTTTCTCACGTTCGCAAACTGACCGGTTTCTCTGCGCCCGTCGTGCGTAATATCAAAGAGCCGCGGGCTTCAGCCCGCGCGGCTGTTCCAATGAGTTCAGAGCTTCGTGCCCGTTCGCAAGGCCGCGCAGGCTGAAGCCTGCGGCTCCTTACGTTGGAATCGGTCACTTGGAAGATGTAGTAGCGAGGCCCGACTCCCGGCGGACCCGTGGCTGATCAGCAGACAGGCAGCCTCGTCCGGGGTTGACCCGTGCCACCCCGGCGCTGCTGAAGGAGCCCAGGCGCAATGACCCGAAGGCAGCTACCGTGCAATCAAGTCGGTCGCGACAGCTCCTCCCACAGCGCCTTGTAGAACTTCATGAACCTCACGGTGTCCTCCAGGTTCGGGGACTTGAGCGCCTGGGCTTCGATCATCGTATAGCGGTCGTAACCGGTTTCGTTGAGCAGCGTGAACAGCTCACGGTAGGGATAACCGTTGACCAGTTCGTTGATGTGCACAGCGTAGATCTTGGGGCGCATCAGCTCAAAGTACTCTTTGATTGAGCCGTTCTTGTCGTCGATTCCGCGATTGGAGTTCCAGGTGACGCCCACGCTGGGGTGATCGGCGATGTCCATGATCTTGCGCATCCGGGGCGGGTGGCAGGTGCCGCTGCCATGCATCTCGCACCAGATCTCGACTCCCGCCGCTGCCGCCGCCTGACCGACGGTCCG
>CAZOIA010000221.1:0-8437 GCA_964579675.1 uncultured Planctomycetales bacterium
ACTCCTGACAGCCATTCCCGCGCCGTAGCGCCGCGCCGTCAAAGGCCGGTGCATCGCTGCCGAGTTGTTCGAGCACCTGAGAGGCAGGTTCGTACGTCTCCGCGCACTGCTCGCACAGGATGCGGACCAGCCGCTGGGCAACGATGGCCTCGACGGTGGTGGCCAGCAGGTAAGGCTCGACGTTCATGTCCAGCAGGCGCGTGAACGCGCTGGCGGCATCGTTGGTGTGAAGCGAGGAAAAGACCAGGTGGCCGGTCAGGGCGCTGCGGATCGCGATGTCGGCCGTCTCCCCGTCACGGATCTCGCCCACCATGATGATGTCCGGGTCCTGCCGCACGATGTGCCGCAGCCCGTTGGCGAACGTCAGCCCCCGCTTCGGGTTGACCTGCATCTGGTTGATCCCCTCCAGATGGAACTCCACCGGGTCCTCGATCGTGATGAACTTCTTGCCCGGGGTGAAGATCTGGTTAAGGACCGCATACAGCGTCGTCGTCTTGCCGCTGCCGGTCGGGCCGGTGACCAGCAGGATTCCGTGCGGCCGGCGGATCATTGACTCAAACCCCTTGAGCAAATCGGCGTCCATGCCCAACTCGCCGAGCTGGCGGAGGGTGGTGGTCTTGTCCAGGATTCGCAGCACCATGCTTTCGCCGAAGGTCGTCGGCACGGTGGACACTCGAACGTCCACCCGCGCGCCGGGCCCGGTGAACTCGAAGTGCCCGTCCTGCGGCACGAAGCGCTCGGCAATGTTGAGCTGGGCCATGATCTTGACCCGGCTGATGATCGCTGCCTGGAGGTGCTTCGGCGGCGGCGACATCTCGTGCAGCACGCCGTCGATGCGGTACTTCACCTTGAGTTCGTGCTCGAAAGGCTCGATGTGAATGTCGCTGGCCTGGTCCTGCACCGCTTCGAGGATGATCAGGTTGACCAGGTTGATCAGCGAGGGCTCGCGGACCAACTCGTGCAACTGCCCGACGGCGTCTTCGCCGCCGGGGATTTCGATGGCGTCAATCTGCTCCGCCAGCGAGTCGGCCATCCGGGCGGCGGAAGTGCCGTAGTGTCGCCGAATAGCATCAGCCAACTCACTGGAACGAGCGTAGCGCCTCACGATCTCCAGGCCACAGACGGCTCCGAGATCATCGACCGCCCGCAGATCGAACGGGTCGGCCATGGCCAGAATGAGTCGCCCGTCCCGGATCGCCAGCGGCAGCGCGCGGTACCGTTGGGCCAATTCCGGCGGCAAACACTGGAGTGCCTCACGCGGGATGTCCACGTCGCTCAACTCGGCCCGGGGGATGCCGCACTGAACCGCCAGGGCATGCGTTACATCGTCCTCGTGCACCAGGCCGATCCGGCAAAGACGCTCGCCGAATCGCAGGTTGTCACCGTCCGCGGGACCGACCACCTGAACCAGACGATCGGGCGTCACACAGCCCAGTTCGACGAGGATGTCACCGATTCGTTTGCCCACCGTTTGCCTGCCCACTGTGTGAGACGGTAGCCGCTGGTATCATGAATGCCGGCGCTTCATTGCCGCCAGGTGCTGTTCAGTCGCTCAGTTTGCGTACGGTTGAATCCGGAGTACCGGGCGGCAATAGTTCCTCCACCATAGATATATGACGCCGCCAACACCTGAATGTTACACCCTGTCTGCAAGGAATAATTCGCGACAGCCGCCCTCGGCCTCCGACTGGCACGAATCCTGCGCCGTCTCCGACATCTTATACGCTTATAGGCCCGGTAGGTTCCACCCCCGCCGGATGGGCGGCAAACCTCTTGAGAGGATCGCGGCAATTCATTGCCGCGTTCCGCGTTCACATTCCCCGCTTGCGGCCTTGCGGCAATGGATTGCCGCGTTCCTTACCGTTTGCGGCGAGAGCCTCGTACCGCGCCCCTGGCACCCTGTCCCCATTGCTGATTGTCGTTAGACACCGGGTTCTTACCCGGAAGATACCCCCGTTGGGGCGGCAGTCGCAGCGGCCTGTGTCGTAAGTCGTTGCCATAAAGTAAGTTGTAGCCCACAGCCAACCGAAGTCCTTGCAAGGGGAACTGGAAACCGGCTAAGATAGGCTGGAGGGATGTGACCCGGTTTGCGAGTGTGCCATTGGAGACCACCCAAGTCAGTCTATTGTCGGCCGTCCGCGACGCCGAGAACACGCGAGCGTGGAGCCGCTTTTACTGCCTTTACGCCACGATGGTCGGCCACTTCGTGCGCCGGCTCGGTTTGCCCAACGCGGATGCCGACGACGTGACCCAAGAGGTGATGGTGCTCGTGCACAAGTCCCTGCAGGACGGCGTGTACGACCCGGCGAAAGGGCGTTTCCGGAAATGGCTCTACGGCATCGCGAGGAACCGGGCGCTCGCGGCCCTGCGGGCCCGACGCCGACGCACCCGGGCCCAATGGGTCCCGCGCGAGGGCGGGGCGAATCTGTTGGACCAGTTGGAAGACCCCGGCCGCGACGAAGCCGCCCGGCAAGTGTGGCAGCAAGAATGGCGATATGCCCTGCTCGAAGAGGCCCTGCAGCACGTCCAGGCCGGCGTGGGCCAGAACGCTTTTAAGGCATTCACCCTCTACGCCATTCAGCGCCGGCCGGTGCAGCACGTGGCGGACCAACTCGGCATCTCCCCATCCAGCGTGTACGTATACAAGGGGCGCGTACTGGCCGCGGTCCGTGAATGGGTGGGGCGGTTCCAGGACGACTGACCCCGGCGAAGACATCATGGCGCAATCGTCGTCATCGAATCCGATTGATGGGGCCCCGGCCGCGCATTCACCACCCTCGCCGGGACCGGCGATCCCGGAACCGGAGCCGACCACCGGGCCGGCTGGTCCTGGGCCGGGCGATCCGGAGGAGACCCAGCTCATCGACGACCTGCGGGTGGTGATGGGCCGGCGGGACCAACCGGCCGGCAGTCCGTGGCCCGGCGCCAGTCGGCTGGAGGGCACCCGCCTGGGGCAGTACCTCGTGGAGAGACTGCTGGGGGAGGGTGGAATGGCCCAGGTGTACCGCGCGGTCAATACCGAGAATGGCCGCGCGGCCGCGATCAAAGTCCTCAAGCCTCCATACCGCACCGACCGCGACATCTGCACCCGTTTCGAGCGCGAGGCCGGCAGCATGGCCCGGATCCGGCACGAGAACGTCGTGCAAATCCTCGGATTCGCCGAGGCCGGCGGTATCCGGGCGATCGTCATGGAACTGATGACCGCCGGGAGCCTCCGGCGCCGACTGAACCAGATCAAGTCGAAACAACTCGCCATGCCGATCGGCGAGGCCGTCGGCCTGATCGCCCAGGCCGCCCGGGGCATCGGCGCCGCCCACGACAAGGGCATCGTCCATCGCGACGTGAAACCCTCCAATCTACTCCTTCAGGCCGACGGCACGCTCAAGGTGGCGGACTTCGGCGCGATCCACCTGGTCGAACAGACGACCTGGCTCACGGGCGTCGGCCAGCAGATCGGCACGCCCGGGTACATGAGCCCGGAGCAGTGCAGCGGCGATCGCGTCACCCCGGCCAGCGACGTCTATTCGCTCGGGGCCACCCTGTTTGAGCTGATCACCGGCCATCCGCCGTTTGAAGTGGAAGAGGCCAGCCCCTTCGCCATCATGCTCAAGCACGTCTCTGAGCCCGCCCCGGACCCCCGCATGCAGCGGGAAGGGGTGCCGGACTGGCTGGCGTCAATCGTCCTGAAGAGTCTCGAAAAGAAGCCCGCTCGCCGTTATGCGACCGCGGGCCGGTTCGCGGCAGCGCTGCTGGCCGGGCCGGCGGCATCGGCGGAAGCCCGGACCGCCGCCCGGAAGCCAGCCGGCTGGACAACCGACGTGAGCCTGGTCCGCAAGCAGCTTCAGGGACTACCCCACCGGGCCATCGTGTGCTGGGCGTGCCGATGCGCCCGGCGCGTGCAATACCTCAATGCCGACCCGCGGGTCGAGCGTGCCTTGGCCATGGCTGAGGCGACGGCGTGGGAACCGCAAGACGCCGGAGCGCAGCACTCGGTGTCGCGGGCCCTGTCTCGCATCCGGGCCCTGCGGGCGGCGTCACTGAGCGCGGCCTATACCGACGAGGGCGCGACGGCATCGAAGTCGGAGGCGGAAGCGGCCCGGTCGGCGGCGGCGGCCGCCGCTTGTGCCGCCGCCCGCTGCGTTGAAGACGCTGCCGCCGATGCCGCCTTTGCCGCCCGAAGCGCGATTACCGCCCTGGAGTCCGCCAGCCAGCCGGCCAAGAGATTCTGGGAAGTCGCCCGAAACGATTATCACAGACTGCGCGACGCTCAATTGGGGCAGGAGGGCACCGTCGGCCGGCCGATCCCGCCTTCATTCTTCAAGCAAGACGGATAACGCCGACCACAGGCCCACCCCTCGCCCTTTCCCCTTTGCCCCGGTCATTGCCCGGGTGCTGAGTTCTTCGTTATAGTGGTCCCCATGGCCAGCACGAGTGAACAAGATACCGTCTGGACCGTCGGGCGGTTGCTGGACTGGACCACCACCTGGTTTCACCGGAGGCAGGTTGAAGGAGGCCGCCTGGCCGCGGAACTGCTGCTGGCCCGGGCGATGGATTGCCGCAAGATCGACCTCTACACCCGCTACGACACCCGGCCGACCGACCAGCAGCGGGCCGATTTCCGGGAACTGGTCAAACGGGCAGCCGAGCACACCCCGACCGCCTACCTGCTCGGGACGCGCGAGTTCTTCTCACTGGCGTTTCAGGTCTGCCCCGCGGTGATGGTACCGCGGCCGGAAACCGAGGTCCTCGTGCAGCGGATGATCGACTTGTGCCGGCAATCGCCCGAGCGCACCCGGCACGTCCTGGACGTCGGCACGGGCAGCGGGTGCGTCGCCATCGCCGTCGCCAGGTATGCCCCCAACGCGACGGTCGTCGGAAGCGACGTCTCGCCGGGGGCACTGGAGGTGGCGGCAAGGAACGTCAAGCAGCACGGGCTCGGGGATCAGGTGCGGCTGGTCGAGGCGGACTGTGTGACGATACCCGCGGACCTGATACCCGAAGGCGGGTTCGATGCGGTTGTCTCGAATCCGCCCTACATCAGCGAAGAGGTGTTCGCCACCCTGCCGCCGCACATCCGTGATCACGAGCCGAAGCTCGCGCTGACCATCGACGGGGGCGACGGGCTCGACATGTACCGCCGGTTTGCGAAAGAGGTACCGGCCGTGTTGCGGGAAGGCGGCGGGCTGCTTGTGGAAATCGGCCACGATCAACGTGATGAGGTGTTGCGGCTATTCGAGGCGGCCGGCAACTGGACCCACGTCGGGTCCTATCGTGACCCCAGCGATCCGTGCGACCGAATGCTGGAGTTCGAGTTGCGGTAACTCCGAGACCGGACTATTGTGCTCCACAGCATGCCACTGAGCACGGTATGTTCGAGATGGCACACTATGGAGGCGGTCATGGCCAATGGCAGAGTGCTTCGACGATCGACGCACGATTATCTCATTGCCGGGGTATGCGGGGGGCTGGCCGAGTACTTCGGTCTGCCGGCCACGCGGGTGCGAATCATATATGTTCTCTGCGCCATCTTGTCGGCTGCGTTCCCCGGCATCCTGGTCTACATCGTGCTATGGTTGTTGATCCCGCGGGATGAAGGGTACTGACCGTTGCCGGTCCTGCCGGAGATCCCTGCTCGTTCGAGGCCCTCGGCACGTTCTCACTTTCCCACGTTCTCACCTTCCCACCTCCGCACGTTCTTACTTTCTCACGTTCGCACCTTCTTGCCGGGTCACCCCGTCCGGCGATGGCGGAGCAGCCATTCGTAGAGCTCGGGATTGTTGTACGTTTCCGTCCAGGCATCGTGGGTGGCCTCGGGATAGATGGTGAGCTTCGCGTTGCCGCCGGCTGCCTGCACTGCTTCCACCATCCGCTGCGATTCGTACGGCGGCACCACGTCATCCCTGGCCCCGTGAAAGGCCCACACCGGCACGTGCTTGAGTCTGTCGGCCACGTAGGGCGCACCCCCGCCGCAGATGGGCACGATCGCGGCAAACCTCTCAGGATGCTCGATTGCCAGGCTCCAGGTCCCGAAGCCGCCCATGCTGATCCCCGTCAGGTAGATGCGATCCGTATCGACCGCATGCTGACCGGTGATCTCGTCAATCAGCGCGTTCAGGATCTCGTTGCCCCACCATCGCCCCTCCGGACACTGGGGCGAGACCAGAATGAACGGGAAGTCGTCCTGGTTTTCGGCAACGTTCGCGGGCCCATGCTTTTTCACCAGTTCCAGATCGTCCCCTCGTTCGCCGGCCCCGTGAAGGTAGAGCATCAGGGGCCAGCCCCGCTCCTGCACGGCGCAGCCCCGAGGCAGATCCAGCAGGTATCGACAGCCGACGATCTTGGTGATTTCGCGTTCAAAGGATCGCGCATGTTGAGACATTGGGCAAACCACTCTGATCGAACTTGATGTCGAATCCTCGTGAAACGACGGGTGATCGTAACAGGAATCGGCGTCCGCGTCTCGAATCGCGCGGTCCCGCGTTTCGGGCGTAGGTCCGTTGATTGTTTCCGGACCTGGCCAGGATTGACCGCGGCACGACCACAGCGGCCGTCCGCGCGGGGCGCGCAACCCGCTCATGGGTCTTGCGTCCGGCACGTATGATGTATACTGTATCAGCAGGCAAGTCGTACGCTTTTGAGCACGGTGTCACATCGGGCGTGTCGCTCGGGAAGGTGTACCATGCCGGACAAAGCAAGACCCGACCATCCCGGTCTTGCCCGGGTGATCGAAAGGCAGGTTCGGAACTGGGAGATCGCCCGCGCCCAACGGCCGGCGGCCGCACCGCTGCCGGGGGAAGAGGTGGCCCAGTTCGTGACGATCGCGAACATCGTCGGGGCGGGGGGCAACGAGGTGGCCTCGCTGCTGGGGGAAGAGCTGAAATGGCCCGTTTTCGACCGGGACATCCTTACGACAATGGCGGGCGACGACGAGACCCGCGCTCAGCTCTACCGTTCGATGGACGAGCGGACTCTCGGCTGGTTCGAGGACACCTTCCGTTCGCTGGTGGATCAGGAATTCCGCAAGAACGATTATTTCCATCGGCTTCGAGCGACGATCCTGTACCTCGCTCGGCAGGGTCCCGCGATCTTCATCGGGCGATCGGCCGACCTGATCCTGCCCGGGGACAAAGGCCTGCGGGTCAAGATCATTGCCTCACCGGAGCGCTGCGCAGCCAACTTCGCCAGACGCTGCAATACGACCATCGAGCACGCACGCAGCGAAGTGAAACGGATTGAGAGCGAGCGCCGGGGGTTCATCCAGCATCATTTCCATATAGATGCTTATGAGCCGACCCGGTTCGACCTGCTCATCAACGTGGAGCGGTTCACGACCCGCCAGGCCGTGGATCTGATCCTCTCGGTGCTCAGGATGCGCCAGATCGTTGACTAGCGAGCCGGGCCGTCCCCGGCCCGGGTATCCGCGTCGGGTGGTGCAACCCCAGGTCCACATCCCACGGCCGGCCCGCATAAAACACCACCTCTCGCTTGACAAGGCCGCCCTCACCGAATACACTGGCCCTTCAAATAGTCACCGTTCCCGGTAGAGACCCGATCGTTCGCACAAAAACACCCGCGCTTCGGCGTGCTCTCTTGTTTCATATCTGAGGCCGTGCGTAGAGGAGGACAAGCACGTGGACACCATGAAAGTCTTGAGCGGCATCGTTATGGCGGTGGCGGTGGTCTTGGCCTGTTGCCTGGGCGCGCAGGCGGTGAACATCGAGACCGTCCCGGTGAGCAATCCAGGCAACGCCGGGGAACTGTCCGGCGCTGGCGCTGGGGGATATGGCCCCGACCGCATCTGCGGCGCGGTGGGCTACACGTACAACATCGGCAAGTACGAGGTGACGGCCGGTCAGTACTGCGAGTTCCTCAACGCCGTGGCCGCCACGGACACGTACAGCCTTTACAACGAGAGCATGTGGACGAGCGAGTATGGCTGTAAGATCCAGCGCAGCGGGTCGTCGGGCAGCTACACGTACAGCGTGGCAGCCGACTGGGCGGACCGCTCGGTGAACTTCGTGAGCTGGGGCGACGCGGCACGGTTCGCCAACTGGCTTCACAACGGTCAGCGGACGGGGGCGCAGGACCTGAGCACTACGGAGGACGGGGCGTATTACCTCAACGGTGCGACAACTGACGCGGAACTTCTGGCGGTCAACCGTGAGGCCGACTGGAAGTGGGCGATCACTAGCGAAGACGAGTGGTATAAGGCGGCCTATCACAAGAACGACGGTGTGACGGGCAACTACTTCGACTACTCGGCCAGCAGCGACGCCTTGCCGAGCAATGACCTGATCGATCCTGATCCCGGCAACAACGCGACCTTCTACTACGATGACTACACCATCGGCAGTCCGTACTGGCGGACCGAAGTCGGTGCTCATGAGAACTCGGAGAGCCCCTATGGCACGTTTGACCAGGGCGGGAACGTGTGGGA
>CAZOIA010000222.1:0-8411 GCA_964579675.1 uncultured Planctomycetales bacterium
TTATCGTAGTCCCCCCACGCGGCATCCATGCAGGTGCCGCGATTCTCGTGCACGTTGAGCGCGTCGCCTTGTTTGTTGACCGTGTACGCTTGGCCAACACAGGTCACGCGCCAGCTCTTGCCTCGTTCCACGGCGGTGACGGTTTCTTTTTGTCCGGAAAGCGAGATGCTGTGCTTAGCCAGCTCCTGGCGAAATGCGTCCGACAGGACGCCCTGGTCCAGGTCATTCTGGAAGGCCCCGCTCGTACTGAACAGCAGGGGTTCGTCATTGGCACCGGCCACCCCCGCCTCGACGCCCACGTCCGTGAACGTCATGTCCCCGTTGTTGCGGTAAAGCCGATTGGGCTTACCCAGTTCGGAATTGACGACGTACAGGTCGATGTCGCCGTCATTGTCGCAGTCAGCCGCTGCGACGGAGGAGCCGACCGAAGCCATCCACGGCATGATGCAATCCAGCTTCTTGTCAAGGATCGGTTTGTAATGCCGGTGACGGACTCCTGCTGGATCGGTGATGTCCACGAATGCCTTGGCGCCCGCCTTGCCCGAAGGGCTGTTGTCGGCCGACCGGGCGATACCGACCAGGCCGCAATCCAAAAGGCCTGCCAGTCCAAGCGCCGCGACGATGCGGAAACTGAACATGCGACCCTTGCTCTTGATCATGGCATGTCGCCTCTGTAACCCTCTCTGCCGCCTGATCTACGGTGATCCCGACCGACGTTGACGCGTTCGCAAAGAACCAATAGATTATCCACGAGCGAAGCAATCGTCAATGCCCTCGTCCCCTGCGGAGCACATTTGTGCGCGGGTATTTCCGCTTTGTCACGTCGCATCCGGTCCCGGTGCTGATCGCGGCCGCAGTGTTGGCCCTCGTGCTCGCCCCTTTCGTTCTCCGACTGACCCGGGACACCAGCCCCGACGCTTTCATACCGGAGAACCACCCGGCACTGGCGCTGAAGCAGGATGTGGAGAAGTCCTTCGGGCTCGTTGAACCCATTGCCGTCGGCGTTATCCGCGACGCCGAAGGGGGCGTCTTCAACCCCGACACGTTACGCCTCATTCGCAACCTGACCGAGGCGATTCAGGAATTGCCGCAGGTCGAGCCCGGTGACGTGCTCAGCCTGGCGACCGAATCGGGGGTTTACTTCGAGGACGGTGAGCCGGGTTTCGAACCGCTGATGAAAGAGGTTCCGACCGATGCCGCCGGGCTCGATGCCCTCAAAGAGGACATCCTTGGTTACGAACTCTACCGGGGAACACTCGTCGCGGAAGATGGATCGGCGGCGTGCATTCTGATCCGGCCTCCGGATGAAGAACGCGCCGACCAGATCTACCGTGGCTTGCGAAAGCTCCTCGACGGCTTCCCCACGAAGGACGAGCGGCTAGTCGTCGCGGGCGAGGCGGCGGTGCGGGCCCACATGGGCAAGGCGGTCTCGGACGACGCCCTGCGCATGAACTTCGTGTCCCCGGTCGTGATGGCGGTATTGATCGTACTGGCCTACCGCACGGTTCGCGGAACGGTCCTGCCGCTGTGCGTGATCGGCGGGGCCTCCGTACTGGCCCTGGGGCTGATGGGGGCGTTCGGCGTGCCGGTCTACATCGTGACCAACGGCATCTTCGTGATCATCATGGCCCTGGGGGTGGCCGACTCGGTGCATCTGCTCGGGCAATACTACGAGGAGCAGCTCCACCTGGGAGCCAGGGACCGCCAGGAGGTCATCGTCGATGCGTGCGTGGCCCTGTGGTACCCGCTGCTTATGACCTCCCTGACCGATCTGGCGGGGTTCTTCGCGCTGTATCTGGTAGGGCTCATGCCGCCGATCCGGTACTTCGGGTTGTTCACCTGCGCAGGGGTGCTCGGGGCATTGATCTACTCGTACACGGTCGTCCCGGCGGGACTGGCAATCCTCCCGCTCAAAACGAGCGGGGCTTTCCTCAAGCGAAAGAGCGCCACGCAGGCAGCAGGCTCGCTGGATGTCATCGGGAGGATGACGGGCGGGCTCGGGGCATTCACGTTTGGGCGGCGGCGGATCGTATTGCTGGTCGGCGCGGGAGTAATCGTTGCCTCCTTCTGGGGGGCCTCCAGGCTCATCATCAACGATGCACGCATCCTTGCCTTCAAGGACCGGCACGCCATCGTCCGGGCCACCAAAGTGCTCAACGAGCATTTCGACGGCACCAGTCATCTCAACATCGTCGTAACCGCGTCCGAGAAAGGAGCAATGCTCCAGCCCGAGGTGTTGCGCAGGATCGAGAAGCTCGAAGCGTTTACCGAATCGAATCCGGAGGTACTCAGGGAGTTTGCCGGATCGGATGGCGAACTCGAAGCGATTGAGGAATCGCTCAAGCACATCGGGGGGACGCACTCGCTGGCCGGCTGGGTCAAGCGTGCCCACCAGAAGATGCATGAGGAAGACCCGGCATATTACACCATCCCGGAGGACCCTTTCGACACCGAGTTCTATCTCGATGTCCTGAGCGCCCCGACTTGCCCGATGTCCCGCCTGCTGCACGAGGTTGTTGACGACACTTACACCGAAGCAAACCTGATCGTGCGGATGCGAAGCAGCGAATTCATCCACCAGCGGGAGGTGATCCGCCTGTTGGACAGGTACCTTACTGAGCGGTTCAACGATGAATCCTTGCGGGCGAAGCTTGCCGGGCGCGTCTACCTCGACTACCACTGGCTGCGGATGATTCGCACCAGCCATATCAGAAGCGTGTGCTTCTCCTTCGGATGCGTCCTGGTTCTGACCGGCTTGATGTTCCGGTCCGTGATCGCGGGGCTCTTGTGCTCGCTGACGGTCGGATTCGCCGTGCTGGTCAACTACGCGGTCATGGGGCTGGGAGGTATCCCGCTCGGGGTGGGCACGTCGATGTTCGCCAGCATCGCGATCGGGGCAGGCGTCGATTTCCCGATCCACATTCTGGACCGCCTGCGGATCGGTCTTCGGGCACCGGGGGCTGATCCGGCCAGCGTCTTTCGCAACACGCTCGCCTTTACGGGGCGGGCCCTTTTCTTCACTTCGCTCGTGGTGGCGGTGGGATTCCTGCTGCTTTGCGTGTCACAGTTCCGCACGTTGGTCCGGTTCGGCCTGCTCATCGGCCTGGGCATGACCGTGAGCTTTCTCGCCAGCGTCACCCTGCTGCCTGCGGTCGTCGCAGCCCTCAGGCCGCGCTTTGTCTGGGGCCGACCTTCGTCGTGACGTACACTTTGCCGCGGTCGATCGTCTTGAGGGCGTGGCCCATGAGCTGCGCGCTTGCCTCGTACCTGCGCGCGGTTTCCAGATGTTCTATCCCCCACTCGACTGCTCGCTGAACCGTCCAAACGCTGGCGTCCGGGTCGTCGCTCACGTAGCGCATCAACCCCAGCGCAAGCACCGGCAACTTCATCTCCGTCTTGCCGAATCGACGATAGTGCATCCCGGTGAAGGTCCTTCATGCGGGCCGCGTGATCGGTTGCGGGCAATCTAGCGGGCGACGTGCAGGTGTTCAAGCATCGGTGCTCCTCCTCTTCGCGGAAAAGAGAAGGTTAGAGCCGCCGCACCCCTGTACCTCTCCCCGCTGCCGCACTTGGTCACTTCTCAGCTTTGTTCTGCGAGGACTCCGCGGCCGGCGGCCAGGACAGGCCGTAGAGCATGCGGACGGCTTCGGCCATCTTGGCGGGGTCAGCGGCGGAGACGGGGGCATCCGCGTCCTTGCTGGCGCTAGTCGGTTTGCCGCCGGCGCCGCGGGTTCTTGCTCGTGCGGTTGTCGTTCGTCCCGCCACTGCCGACAGAATGGACGCCAGCTTGGCCAGGTCCGCGACCGGCAAGCCCGATTCGTCCCCTGTGGTGAGGCCCTGCACGATTCGGCTCAGCAGAAGTACCTGGCTGCCGTCCACCAGTTGTTGCCGATAACTCTCGGGCAGACATCCCAGGGCCGCGGCGATCAACTGGGAGGTCAACACCGGACGGATGAGCTGCTCGAGCTTGCGTGCGTAAGTCTGCAGGGCGGTGGGCGTTATCCGGTATCGCTCGGCCAACTTGAACTCTGCCGCCACAGCTTCGAGAGTGGCGCGTTCGTCCGGGTGGAGAAGGATCGCCTTGTCCAGCCGGCTTCGTATCGCGGCCGGAACGCGTCTGTACACCGAGGTCCGGGCCAGGCCGGCCGGGACCCGAGACTCGGCTTGGGCGCCCGACCGAGATACCCTTCGCTTCTCTGCCCGTCGCGTCCGGGTTTTACCGGTCTCGCTCATTCAAGCCCCGCACCGTCAAGACGGACACCGCCCGGGAAACAGAACACGAACGCTGTTCCGTTCGAGCGCCGCGGGACGGGACAGTATGCACCCATCTGAACGCTTAGATTAAGTCACCAGCGGCACGCACCGAATGAGGTGATAGAGATGGACGCGCACCGCGAGGTGGCAAGGCTTATCGGATGACGTTTGGGGTCACCATCCCGGGAAAGACCGAGAAACCGGCTATGACATACGCGCTTGATTTGAGCCCGCGCCAGACGACGCGCACACTGGAGCAGGCGGTTCGACACCAGGCGGTTGTGCTGCTCGCGCCGCGCGTCCGGCCCGACGATGAGCCGATCGCCTGTCGCTTGGAGAGCATACAGGCTTCCAGGGGAGCCCGGTCTTGCCGGGCATATCTGACGGTCGTCTCCAGTGGCGACGGTTGGCCGGCCAGCGGGGAGAACGGGCCGAGTTGCCCCGGCCCGGCGCCTGCCAGCGCGAGCATCGAGGCCTGCGCGGATCTGGTCGGCACCTATTGCGACGTCATCGTGCAACTTGGGGAGAACCGATACCTGTTCTGTTCTGACGTCGTCGGAGTCACGGTGTCTCCGGAGCCGGCGGATGAGGTACGCATCCGCCTGGCCCGCCCCCAGACCATCCAGGTTACGCAGCGCCGGCGTTCCTGGCGGATTCGACCGGCCCGATCATCACAGGTTGAACTGCGGTGGACCACCGGCGACCCCTCCGCCGGGACGGGCATCGGTTGGCTGTGTAACGTCAGTGGGGACGGACTCGCCTGCCGGGTCGACGCTCGGGTCGCGGACCGCCTGGGGATCGGGGAGCAGGTAGAGGTGGACTTCACCTTGCCCCCGGATGATCCGGACCGCTTCACGCTCGATGCGGTTCTCTGCAGCAAGACTCCGGCTGGGACACGCGGAACGATGATCCTCGGTTTGCAGTTCTTGACCGGTCCGGGCCACGAGTCCTCCGCCGATGCCGCCGAGGTCCTGCGCCGGCGCCTCTTGGCCGGATACACTACGTCGCTTGATCTGTCCAAAGGAGCTGACGCATGAGCCAGCCGATTCAACTCGATCCTGACCGGCAAGACGAACTCCTGCACGAGGCCGCCTCCCGATACTTGGCGGTTGTCGTCACATGCAGGGCGGCCGACGGATGGACGACTCTGAGATCCCGCTTTCTCGGGACAGACGCGAAAGACCAGCAGTTGTTCATCGAGTATCCGTCCGGCTCCGGTACCGTCACGCCCGAGATCGTCGGCGGGCAGAACATCGGTGTTTCATTTCGCCGCAGCCACAAGAAATGCGTCTTTAACACGATGGTGCTGGGCCGGTGCCAGTTTTCGCTCTCAGCGACGGAGGGCCTACCAGCCTTGAAACTCCGCTGGCCGGAACAGATGTGCGAGCTTCAGCGACGACTGTACTACCGCGCCCCGGTCCCCGAGGGGATCACGGTCCCGGTCGAGCTCTGGCGGGGCCGGGCAGAAGATCGTCGGTCGCAGAACGATCCGATCTACCGGGGTACGATGTTGGACCTGTCCGCCGGCGGGGTCAGCGTGGCCTTGCCTAGTGACGACAGCCCGTGCTGGCACGAAGGTGACCCCGCGAGTTGCGAGTTCCAGGCGGGGTCCGGGGAACCGCCCACAACCGTCTCCGGCCGGTTACGTCACTGGGAGGAAATCGGGGGCGGGTGTGTACGCGTCGGATTGCACTTCGTCGGGCTGGACTCTTCGCCCGATCAGCGAGACACACTTGAGCGTGTCATTCACGTCACCGTTCGGTTTCAACGCGCAGAGATGGATCGGGTGGCCAAACGCTTGTAGTCCTCCCGTGTTGTTCCTACCCTGATCGCCCATGCGCCAATACGCGTTGGTTCCGATACCTCGTGGATCGGTCGGCCTGGTGGCGACGGCCCGCGGTTTGTCGAACCTGATCCTGACCAAACGGCGCCCCGAGACTGCCCACGCCCTGCTTCGCCGCCGATTCCCCGATATCCGCTACACGGCGGATCTGCTGCCGGCGCTGCAGTGCCAGATTCGAGACTACTTCGCCGGTGGTCCGGTCAGGATTCAATATTTCAAGCTGGACCTCTCGGCGCTGACTCGTTTTCAGCGTCGGGTACTGGAGGCCTGTGCGAAGATCCCCTATGGTGAGACGGTCACATATGGAGAACTGGCGAGGCGGCTTGGCCAGCCGACCGCTGCCCGGGCCGTCGGCGGAGCGTTGGCGCGGAACCCCGTGCCGCTGGTTGTTCCCTGCCATCGGGTCGTCGCGGCGGACGGGTCACTGGGCGGGTTCTCGGCCGAACACGGCGTGAGCCTGAAACGCTGGTTGCTGAGGTTGGAGGCTGGCCCGGATTCCCATTGCGCCACCCCATGAGTCGGCTCCTGAGGTCTATTCGCCGGTGCCACTGGCGGCCGTCCGGCAGGGCTGACACCTCCCGCATGTTCGAGAACGATCCCCGGGGCACCGGCCAGGCCGTCACTCGGGGCTCGACATAACTTTCTGATCGGGAAGTGGTTACAGCGGGGCCCGGTTCCGGCCCGGTCTACCTTGACAGGCCGGAAGAGTCGTAGTATACTTGTTATCACTCGTATGGTTTTGACGTGAGACGAGTCGGTTTTTTGTTTGTCCCGCAACCCGCAGCGGTGGCCCGGCGATGTGGCCTGGGCTCGTAAACCGTTGCACGATATAGAGTTGCGACGAGGCCAGACGAACCGGCTTTCTTTTGCGCAGCCCCGGCCGTTGTTGGCTGGAATTCAGCCCGGGCTAGAGCCGAAAAAACGCAAGCAGGCGGTTCCTGGGCCCCTATTGGGCTTGACATGAGGTCCGAGGCCGCTACAGTGATGTGCCCGCGGATCAGTGGATTCGCGAAACGAACCTAATCTTTGCTCTTTGACAAGTGAACAGTGTGATGCACGCCGTGAGAACGTGGAGTGCGGCGAGACTGCGTTCAGCTCGCCCGCACTCAGACCACCATTTAAGTCGGCGGGTCCAACCGCCAGTTAGGCCCCGTCGGCAAGGTGTGTGCGGTTGGTCGATTCGTGCTCCGCGCGAACGAGCCAATCGCTAGTCGGCACACGGGTCCACGTCACGGGACGGGGGTTTGTGAGGCTGACTCTAACGTTCTCATAACGCAGATGAGTCCAAACGTTAGATCAATTCCGTCGAAGCGATCAGTCGGGTCTTCGGGCCTGGCTGTTGCGTCGATATTGAACTGAAGAGTTTGATCCTGGCTCAGAACGAACGCTGGCGGCGTGGCTAAGGCATGCAAGTCGTACGGACCACATGGAAGGTAACGGAAATGTGGTTAGTGGCGAACGGGTGAGTAATGCATGGGTAACGTACCTCGTGCACAGGGATAGCGGCGCCCTTCGGGGCTTTAGCGAAAGTGCCGGTAATACCTGATGACATCCAGGGATCGCATGGTCCTTGGATCAAAGGTGGGGACCCTTCGGGGCCTGCCGGCACGAGATCAGCCCATGTCCTATCAGCTTGTTGGTGGGGTAAAGGCCTACCAAGGCGATGACGGGTAGCCGGCGTGAGAGCGCGATCGGCCACATCGGGACTGAGACACTGCCCGGACACCTACGGGTGGCTGCAGCAACGAATATTCCGCAATGGGCGAAAGCCTGACGGAGCGACGCCGCGTGGAGGATGAAGTCCCTCGGGATGTAAACTCTGATAGTATGTCAGGAAGCAAGCCGGCTGATAAGGCCGGGGCGTTGACCAGCGTACGAAAGGGGTGGCTAACTCCGTGCCAGCAGCCGCGGTAACACGGGGACCCCTAGCGTTGTTCGGAATTACTGGGCTTAAAGCGGGTGCAGGCGGGATCGCAAGTACCGTGTGAAAGCCCCGGGCTCAACCCGGGAATTGCTCGGTATACTGCGGTTCTTGAGGCAGGCAGGGGTCACCGGAACCTTAGGTGGAGCGGTGAAATGCGTAGATATCTAAGGGAACGCCTGTGGCGAAAGCGGGTGACTGGGCCTGTTCTGACGCTGAGACCCGAAAGCGTAGGGAGCGAACGGGATTAGATACCCCGGTAGTCTACGCCGTAAACGATGCGCACTAGGTTCGAGGGGTTCTGACACTTTTCGTGCCGAAACAAAAGCGATAAGTGCGCCGCCTGGGGAGTACGGCCGCAAGGCTAAAACTCAAAGGAATTGACGGGGGCTC
>CAZOIA010000223.1:0-8370 GCA_964579675.1 uncultured Planctomycetales bacterium
CTGCACTTGGCCAGAACAGGATAATCGCTCTGTAATGATGCTACAGTCTCTACAATCTCGAGAAAACATGGATTATCGTGTCCTCCTAGCCGAGTGGCCAGTGTCTTGTCGGCGATCGCGACCGCCGACGTGGGTCTCAATGGTGGTCTTGCCGATCAGTGCGCGGGATCAGCAGCATTCTTCGGCTCCAGGTTTTCCGGAAAGACCTTCGCTTCCATCCGCGGCCAGGTTTCCGCCGGGGGCAGTTCGGCACGAAACAGCTTTCCGTTCGAGATCAGCAGCAGTCCGTAGCGAGGAGAGACGCGCAAGTCCTGCTGGCGGTCCTGGGCAAAGTCGTCGGGAAAGCGGTCGACAAGCAGGCGCGTATCCCATGTTGTCAGGCTTACCGCCACCCAGATCGGGGCTCGGCCTTTGAAATCATATTGAGATGCCAGCAGGTGCACGTGATTCTCGAACACGATCATGGACCGGTAGTATGGGCTGTAGCCCGCGTAGGTGTGCCCCTCAAACGGTCGCTTGCCGAAATCGACTATCAACTTCGGTGCTTTTCCAAGATCGTCCGTACGGTACAAGGAAGAATGTTGGCCGGAGAAACTGACCTTTCCCGATCCGACATAGTACAAGCCATCATGCTGGGTCATGCTGCTGTTGCGCGGCCATTTGACTCTTAGCTCGGTGACCGTCTTGGCCTCAGGATCCAGCAGTAGGGGGTGACCCCAGCTCCCACCGACGACGATGAGCGGGGCTTCGCCGGCATTTTTCCTCGGTACGGTCAATGCCCATGCGGGTGGCCGGCTGGTTGGCGCCGCCTGGTCCTTACTTCTCTTCGCATGGCGGCTCTCAAAGAACGTCTCAGCATGTTTAACGGCTTTGCCGTCAGCGGCGGGTTCGACGTCAAGCAACGTGGCATAATTGCGGGATATCGGGCTTTCCGGGCTGTAATGGCCGAAAAAGCACGTTCGCCCCGGCTCGACCGGTGCCAGTACCCCTTGTGGCCTTCCTACCCCCGGAGGCATGTCGGACTGATCGAACCTCGCCAGTCGCCCCGCTTGTGGATCCAAGACGTAAACCGGCCCCAGCCACCACGTCGCAGCCCAGACGTACCGGCCATCCCAGGTGAGGCTGAACTCGCCCCGCCAGCGTTTCGAGAATACCCATATTGGCCGCAGTTGCCCTCCGTCTTCCACGCGGAATAACCCCATGTCCGTCGAGACGACCTCCAGATCGTCCCCACAGACCAGCCAGTTGTCTATTCGGGAGGGCTGGTTCCTTGCCGACAGAGTACTCGCGGTGAGTTGGACCGGCTTGAGCTTCGGTACCAGCGTGCTGGCTTCGGGCTTCGACGCGCCTCGTTCCTCGGCGAGCCAGCGTTTGAGCGATTCCAGCTCTCTCAGCCTTGTGTCAGCCGATCTCAGCAGCCTGTCTGCTTCTTTGGCGAGGCCATTTGCCTCGGCCAGCTCCTTGAGCTCTGCGTGCGCCTTCCTCAGCGTGACTTCATCCTCAATGCTCGCAAAAACGCGGCCGAAACGGGCGGCAACTGACAAACGCTCGGAGCCGGACCGTTCCAGCCCGTCCAAAAAAGCCTCGAATTCGCCGGCGCCGCAGCTATTGACGAGGATTGCGACGCCATAAACGATGAGCCGCGTGTCCTTCTGATCGTCGAGCAGCTTCATCAATCGGTCTATCGTCTGCCACGCAGCCTGGTCATTCCCGGATCGAGACTGCTTACGGCTCGCGTATGCTATGGCCCCCACAAGAGACCTCATGCTACGGAGACCTAGCGCAACGCGGGTCTTCTCATCCGCCAGCGTCCGAACCAGAATACCCGCCAAGCGATCGGCGCTGCGTTGATAGGCTGCATACGCGCCTTGCGGATCATTCCTTCGGTTGTAGTCAGACCCTATGTAGAACTGGCCGTTGAAAAAACGGAGCCGATTCATGATATCCGGGAACGAAACCTTATCGGAGCCGGTCCGGGTCCGCGTTTCGCCCCGCTTTCTTGCCGCCTCGTAGTAGAGCCTTTCCAGGAGCAGGATCTCCAGATGATCCAGTGCTGAGTCGGCATGGCGCATGCGTGCCGGGTAATCGACGCGGTGGTACGATCGGAGGGACCTCCCGGGTGAACCCTCACTCATCAGTTCAATGCGGCCATCGAAGATCCGCATGTGGGCCAGCGGGTCCTTCGGATCCAGGAGCAGCGCGGATTCATACATGGGTAGCGCCTGGTCCCACTCTCCCATGGCCCTGAAAAGGTCGCCTCGCTCGACCAGTATGCTGCTTTCCAACTTCATGGCCTTGGCGGTCGTGTTCCGGTCCGCCACCTTGGCCAGCAGCTCGGCAATCATGTCCTGCAGCGCCCCACCGACCCGGGGAGGTGGCAGGTCCTGCCGGACTATCCGGCTGAGCTCCTGCTCGCCGTGACGGAGCTCAAGCGTGATGTTGACCGCGCGGGAGTCTGCGCCACCCGTGGTCCGGTAGGATCCGAAGACGTAGTACGGCAGGTCGCGGCTGACTTGCTGCCCGGAGATGGCAACCTCTTGCGCCAGAGCCCTCGCTTCCGAGAGCTCGACCACCACCACGCCCGGCACGTGGATCAAAGACTCCTCTATGAGCCGGGCAAACCCGCGTCGTTGGCTTGCGTATTGAAGCGACAGGTCTTGGCTTTCAAGGGGTGAAACGGCGAAGACCTTGAGGTCGGTTCGCGTGGCCAGGCTGCGCGCACGCAAGACAGACGACACGAAGGCCTTGCATGGCGTCTCCGGCTGCTGCGGGTTCCAGATGCCCAGGTCCACGGCCAGTCGCAGCCCGCGCCTGGTCTCGGCCACCGCAAGCTCGATAACCTTGTTGTCTTCCTGCTTGCCCCTGCCGGGTCTTTCGCGCAGGAAAACAAGGAGGTCCGCCTTGATCAGCCTGCCGAGCTCGAGGCGTGATCGGGTGCCCTCGGGGCTGAAAGCGGCACTGAGCATCTGCTCGGTCAGGATGGCCTGGAACTCAGCCCGGCTGACGAGCGTGATTCCCTCGACCTGGGCAAGCCTCAACTCGAGTAAGTCCGCCACGTTGGATCCGACGTCCGAACCAGATGCCGGGATGACCGCGCACACAGTCTCTGCCTGGGCAGGCGCGATTGTGACAAAGCAGAGAGACGCAACCGCGACCACCGTCAGACGCGCGTGTAGGCCGGCACCCCGGTGCAACCCTCGCTTCTTGTTCATTTATCGGTCGCTTTCTTCTTCTCTACGTTCTTCTTGCTTGGGTGTGGTTTGAGCGTCTTGGCGAAGTGGTCGAGGATTTTGATTCCGATGGCCCGGCCGGCCTTCTGGAGGGCATTCTTGCCGGCGATGTTCTCGGAGAGGTCGACGGCCCGACAAGTCTCGCGCTCGGCCAGGACGATCTTGCCGTCTTTTCTGCTAATCAAGTTGACCTCCGCACGGGCCGAGCAGCTCACCAGGTTTCCGATCCGGGCCGCAAACTCGCTGAAAGCCTCGCCGGTGATGACGATGCCCACGTCTCGCAAGCCCCTCGGCCAAGCGTCAACATCGTTCTTTGACATCAATCTCGCCCAATCCGCCAGGTCGTTCTGCTTGACGTCCATGACCTCGAAGCCGCACTGGCGCAGAAGCAACTTGATCTCCGTCTCGACCGCCGGATCGAAAACCGGCAGACGTGGACGCGAGGCCATGTGCTCTTCGGTCACGATGACCGCCACAGCCGGGCGCGCTAGCTTGGCCAGTCTTTCCTTCAGCTTGGGCAGCGGGTCCAAGGGCTCATCGCTGGCAATGAGCTTGGGGCCGGACTTACGAAGCCTGTCACCGATCTGCCCGGCCAACTCGACGAGGAGTTCGCCCACATCGCCGGCATTGTCACCTTTGACGAGAAGGCCCTCGACGAGAGAGGTCTCCGTTCCGATCAACTTGGCAGTGAGGAAGAGCTGCTTGCCCATGGGGAACGCTTTGCCGGTCACGATAATGCGAGCCCCGACCAGCTTGCCGACCTCGACGGCCTTCTTCGTGTCTACCACGCCGGAGAGGTTCAGTTCGTGCTCTTGGAGGGTCCGGGTGAGCGTGGCCCGATCGACAAGGGTGAAACCCGGTTCACCCGAGAGCACTGCCGTCAGCACCTCACCGATCTGGCTTCCCAGATCGGGCGCGCTTGGATCCTTGGCGCTGAAGTCCAGAATCGCGACGGTCAGCTCCTTTGGTTTCTTCTTACTAGCCGGGCAGGTGGCCGGCTGCGAGCCGGGTCTCCTCCTGCCCAGGCTCGCCCGCTCAGCAGCGGACGCGGCAACGGAGCCCAGCAGAGAGCCCATGAGAATCAGCATTGCAGCGACAGTGAGTTTCTTCATCGTCCGTCTCCTGGTGGAATGGTGATTGTCGGAATCGGTTCAGGTTGAACTGGCCGCTCGGTGCGCCGTTGACTTGGCGGCCGCGTCGGTTCCGGCCGAGTTGTCAGATAGTTGAGGGCATTGGCGAGCAGACGTTGGCTCCGGGGATCGCTCGGCCAGTCACCCAATGGGATTTGGCAGAGAACAACACGCCCTTTCCCAACCGCCTTAGCCACGAGCAGGGCGTCGATCGGCACGGGATCTTCGCCCGGCACCTCCCGAGGCCAATAGCCCACCTCCAGCGCGGGCTCGTCGGCGGGCAACTGGATGGCCCATAGATCGCTCTGCTCGCCGGTGAGCCACGATTGTAGATCTTCCGGACGAAACTGCTCCAGGAGCAAGTGGTCTTCGCGCCACGCGAGCTTGGAAGGCACGGGTCGGCGGGCAACGGCATAGCCGGCCAACGCGCGAGCTCGCGTCTGCTTGAAGATCAGTATGCCTGCACCGGCACGGGCCTGGCCGATAAGTGATGACTGCGCGAATGGGGCCCCATCGAGTTCGTCTCGACCGACCAGGATGACATCGGGGCGCGCGAACTGCAGCTTCGATGGGTGCTCGATGGTCTGGTGCGGCACCTTCGCTCTGGCGAGCACTTCCGACAGTTGGCCGGCGCGGTCCCAGACCACGATCTTCTTGTCGGCCATTCGCTTGCCCAGACCCGCCAGTAGGTTGTCCGGGTAGACGTGGATTGTAACTAGGCCCCGCGCGATTTCGCTGGCGTCCTCGCGCTGGTGCAGGCGATACTGCCATTGCATAGTCGTCCGGACCCGGACCTCAGGCGCTTTGATCCTGACCACGCTGAAGTTGCTTCCCCTCGCCATGGCCACCTGATTGCCGTCAACGCGGATCCCATTCAGCGTCAGGTCCCAGACGAGCACCGCTTCGGGCTGCTGGACGTCGGCCGCCCAGCGAATCGATATCCTCCCCTCCTGGCCGCCAAGCCAGTGGCCATTGTTGGACAGAATCACAAGCAGGATCTTGGCCACGTTCATGACTGTTGCACCGGCAGGTCCGCCTGATACGCGCCCACGTTCACCTCGTAACGGCCGAACCGGGTAACCATCTGGCCTGCAGACGTCACCTGCCCCGGGCGCATTCGGAGGTCGCTTAGAAGGGCTCCCAGGTGCTCCTGACGGCCGTTACGCTCCTCGACTTCCACCCGAAGCTGCAGCCGACCCGGGTCTTCCGCTGAGGTGGAGATCTGATAACGCAGCAGCGGCCCGTGCTCCGAGGGGACTGTCACTTGTGCCTCCTGGCCGGGCACAATCAACAGGTCCGCCGTCGACAATAAAGAATCGTCTTGACACACGCTGAGCCGAAGAAGCAAGAGAGTCTTCGCCGCGTTCTCCGCAACGCGGCCAATGCCCAGATCGGATACCTCGTCGGATATCAGTACCCAGCCGGTCTGCCGGTCGAATACCTCCCCAAGCTGATCAAATAATTCGACGCGGTCCGAGATTTCCTCCGGCGTCAGCCCTAACGTTAATAACTTCCGCCCGGCGGCTGGTCTTACTTCCTGACCTTGGAGGTTGCTCCGCAGATACATGCCCCATCCCCCGACAGCCAGCGCCACCGACGCGGCCAGTAGAATTGGTGCCCAATGTTGCCTCCGGCGAAAGCCCACCGTCTTGTGTAGTATTCGATCCTCATATGCCCGAAAGCCTCCGGCGGGCTCGGCCGTGTCGGACCCGGGTGCCAGCAGCGACCGCACCCGGTCGAAATCCTGCATCGCCGATTGGCATGATTCGCAATCCCGAAGATGGGCCAGGATCGATCCCATTCTCCGGCACTTGCCCTCGTCCCAGTCCAACTGGAGCAGCTCACTTCTTGTAGTCTCGCAGTTCATCGCTCCTCCATTTCTCAGTCGCGCGCGTAAGCCGCAGCCAACCGGCTACGCAGATGTTCCATCCCCTGATGCAAACGACGTGAAACCTCCGAAGCGCTGCAGTTCAGCAATGCCTTCACTTCATTGCCCGACATGCCTTGGACGAGCCGCAGCACCACGACGGCCTGCGTCTGCTCGGGCAGTTCCCCCAGGGCTGCGTATAAGGGATCCCTCAACTCCGTCCTCTCGTGGGCGCTCATGCCCCCATGTTGCTCGGGCACGTGAAGGTCTCGGGTCCGGGCTTCGGTCTTGCGACGCCGGCAGATTTGCAGGCCCTCGTTCACTATCACCTTGGCCAACCACCCGCGCAGGGCGAGCGGATCGCGGATTCCGTCCCGCCGCTCCCAGGCCCTCAGAAAGGCCTGCTGACACACGTCTTCCGCGGCCTGCGTATCTTTGACGATTCGATGGGCCAGTAGGAAGAACGTCCGCGCGTGGCTCCTGATCAAGCCCACGAGCATCGTCTCCCAGCCTTCCGCCGAGCCCCCGAGTTGAGCCACCGCCTTGCTCCTATTCTCGGTCCCCCAACTATTCAGATGCGCACCCCCCGTGGTTTTTTGGACCACAAAGCAGGAAATGTAACCCGATTATACCTCAGTCTCCTCGGGAACGGCAGGCGGGCACAGACGAGGGCCAGCCAACCCTGAAGGCGGCGGTTTCAGCCGACGGCGCCGTTGACGCCGCTGCCGACAAACTCATCGTCGAACCATTTCGTCGAGAAACGCATCGGATTCCTGTCAACGTAGCCAGAGCTATCTTTGTCGTCGGCGACAATCGTGTTGCCGTAGGGATCGTACTCATAGTGGGCAACGAGACTCTGGTCGCTCGCATTGAGGATTTGCCCGACGTTGCCGTTCGCGTCGTACGTAAACCGTAACCGTCCGGCGAACCCCATCTTCAATCTGCGGAGTGACTCGGGCACCATACTTCCGTGAAGGGAGGTAACCTGGCCGCTGACAAAGCGACCGGCTTCGGAGGCGAGAAAGGCCATCGCCGAGGCAGCTTCCCGAGGGCGGCCGCAGCGCTCTGGCGTGCCTTCTTCCATCCGTTTCTTGGCGCGAGCTCCCTGACAGATTCGGTTCCTCAGGGCTCGGGAGCTTGGGCGTCGGCCTTCTCCTTCAGAGCCTTCAGGACTGCCTCGAGCTCTTTCATCTGTTGCCCGAATTCGGCCCAGTCATCGGCGCGATAACTTGCCTTGGCCTCTTGCAGGTGCTGCCAGGCCCGGCGTGCCAGCTCCGGTGATAGCGTGGTGCTGGTTGGCTCGGCACCCTCCCGCTTGCCCCCGATGTCTGGTGGAGCTGAGGGGGGCCGGCTCGCCTCGGCGACGGCGAGGTGCGGAGCCGATTCACGGCCGAACAGTTTTTCGAGGCTGCGCTCGAGGTCCTTCTCCATCACGATACGGTCGCCGTAGGCCACAATGACCCGCTTCAGCTCAGGGATCTCCCCGCGGGCGGCCTGCAGGAACACCGGCTCGACGTAGAGCAGGCTTCGAGCAATGGGAACGACGAGCAAGTTTCCGCGGATGACGACATCGCCTCCTTGAATCCACAGGGCCAGTTGTTCCCGAATCTGTTCGTTTTGGCTGATTCGTGCTTCGATCTGGTAGGGGCCATCGACTTGCTCTCCTTTGGCAAAGTTGTACACCAGCAACTTGCCGTACTGGTCGCCGTCGTTCCGCGCGCACATCCAGGCCCGCAACACGTGCTTTCCCTGCGGAGTGAAGGGGAGCATGAGCACGAACTCCTCCTCTCCAGCCTCGCCCGGTAGACGCATGATGTTGTGATACGGCTCCATCTCCCGCTCGTCCTGCCGGTACGTTTCCTTGGGAAACTCCCAGAGATCTTCGTTCTGGTAAAAGATATGGGGATCGGTCATGTGATATTTCGCATAAATCTGCGCCTGGATCCTAAACAGGGTCTTCGGTACCCGGATATGCCGCCGCAGGTCCGCATCCATCTCATCCAGAGGCTTAAACATGTCGGGGAAAATCTTCTGGTAACTCCGAATGATGGAGTCGTCCGGCTCAGCGACGTAGAAGTCAATGGTCCCGTCGTAGGCGTCTACGACGGCTTTGACCGAGTTGCGGATGTAGTTGCCGAAGTTG